>CAINXC010000001.1 GCA_903854655.1 uncultured Verrucomicrobiota bacterium
ACCTGATGGTTCAAAAACCCGCTTGTGACAAGCCGCTGCGAGCCCCGTCCCATCAAGGTTCCTGCACCTGTCTGCACCTCTTTTCCCTGATGGCATTGGTCTTTAGACGATCACCGTGGCGCGGCTCCTGGCACAGCCTTCGCTGGAATCGAGGCGTGGCACGGCGCCGCCGGTGCGACACCCGGGCTTTTGAAACAAAATGGGCGACAACAAATCACATGTGAATACACAAGGTTACACCATCGCACCCGCACCCGTTGTCCACGGCCAAAGAGGGGTTATTCTTCCCGCCATGCCTCGCGGGCCGCCGTCCGCGCCTTTCAACTCCTCACCCGTCGCGGCGACACCATGGCCCTCTCCCTCCCCACCCCCGCCTCCGCCCCGCCCGCCGGTCCCGATGGCGGCGATGTTGATGCTACAACGTCCTATTTGAAAAAAATCTCGGACGGGATGCGAGCGCCCTTCACCGGCCAGGACGGCGCTCCCGGCATCCGCGCCATCTTCGGCCTGCCTCCCGCCGCACAGATCCTGCGCCAGAGCGGCAGCTCCAGCCGCCTCTTCCCCGGCGAGCCCGTGCCCTGTGTCACGCCCGGTGCGCCAGGCCGGCCCGGACCGTCCGCCAGGACCCAGCCCCCTGCCTGGGGCGCCAGCCCCGAATGGCCGTCCGATGTTGCCGTCCCGCTTCCCGATCGTTTCGCCTATCACATCGGCCAGTCCGATCCGGTCGTCCTTCTTCGCAACGACGGCTCCAGTCCCACTCCCGAGGCCGGCGCGCCGCCAGCGGCCGGCCAGCGCCTGCCCCAGTGGCCCGAGATCAGCGCCCAGGACTTCCCGCCTGATCCTTCGCTCACGCCCGAGCAGCAGTCGCTGCACGAGATCAACCTCAACGCCGCCCGCCTGCGCTCGCGCACGGCCATGCACCAGCTCCAGCAGGAGGACCTGGCCGATGCGCAGCGCAACTACGACGCCTCGCTGGCACGCCTGCAAAACGGCGTCACCGGCCCCGAATCCAAGGAAGCGCTGGACCAGCACGCCTTCAACCAGACCGATCTGGCCGTGCGCCAGTTCGCGGTGGCCACCACCCGCCGCCAGCTCCAGCAGGCCCAGGAAGCGCAGGCCGCCCGTGTCCAGGCCCACAACCAGGCCTTTGCTGCGCCACCTAATAGGACACTATCGTACACTAGGGCCGACAATACGCCTCCGGCGGATCCCGGCGCTCCTTCTTCCAGCATCGCAGGCGCGGCACCCGCTTCTGCACTCCAGGCTGGCTCCCCCGTCTCGAACCCCGGCCCGCCACAGGCTCCCGCCGGCTCCTTCACCGGCACGCTCGACGACATGCCGGGCCAGCTCAAGGCTCCGGAGTTCGCCGCCTTGTCTCCCGCCCAGCGCAGCGCCCGGCTCGAGGAGGCCATCGCCAACAGCGCCAACAAACAGGCGGGCCAGTGGACCCCGGAGTCCTGGCGGCAGCATCGCCAGCTCGCCGATTCCCTGCGCCAGCAGGTGGCGGGCATGGAGAGCTTCAACGAGAAGCGCAAGGGTTACTTCGAGTTCGGCAACAATGGCGGCGAGGATGAAGGCAAGTGGCTTTCCGGCAAGCTGCCGGACGTGGGCCGCGAGCTGGGCCGCACCGCGATCGCTCTCATCGCGGACCTGAGCCCTTATGGACCGGAGGGCCTGCGCCTTCCCGGCAAAAACATTCTCGCCGGGCTCAATACGAACCTGCAAAAGTCGGCCGACAGCCTGCAGGTTTATGGCTCCCAGGCGCTTGGCCAGCAGAAGGGCCTCAACGACGCGCTCGACCAGCTCAAGTCGGACGTGGATCAGGGCAACCTGCCGCTCAACGATCCCCGGCAGCTCGGCGACTGGCTCGACGCGAAGGCCAGGGCCATCAGCGGCGAGCAGGCCAAATGGTACGACGACGCCCAGGGCACCGACTGGAATCGCGGCTATGCCGTGACCAACGGCCTGCAGAACCCCCGCAACGCGGCCCTGCTTTCCACCTACCTCAAAACCGGCAATCCAGACGCCTGGAGCCAGTTGCGGGACAACCTGCTCAAGACCCCGCAGCGCGCGGCCATGGAAGGCGCGGAGGACAAGCGCCTGAGCGAGGACGCCATGACACAGTGGCTCACCGGCGCCACCGGCAATGATTACAAGGAGGCAATGAAGGGCACGGGCGACCCCGTCAATCTCGCCATGGCGCTTTTCCCCGCCGCCGAGGCGCTCAAGGCGGCCGAAGCGGGTGGGAAGCTCGGGCTGCTGGGCAGGACGGCTGCCGAGTCCGCCAAAGCCGTGGCCCTGGCCAACGCGGGCTTGGCCATCCAGGACCCCAACGCCACCTGGGCGCAGCATGTCCAGGCAAGCAAGGACATGCTGGCCACCAGCCTCGGCCTGGCGGGAGCGAGGGCGGCGTTCAAAGGCGCTCGCGAAGCCGTCGGCGGCCTCAAGGACAAGGCCGCAGGCCTCGATGGCGGCACGAACGCTGCGCCGCAGCCCGGTGCTGCGGAGGTAGAGACCAACAAGCCTTCCGGCGAGGCGCCACCCCCGGCCCCCGCCGCGTCCCCGCTCCCCGAAGAGGCGCCATCCGAAACTCAGTCGCGGCCCGAAAACGAAGCCGGTCCGCCAGCCGCAGAGCCTGGCTCCGGTCAGCCCGCCGACGCCAACACCGAGGCAGAGCCCGCCGCTCCGGGCGAGCAGCCCGAGCAGCCCGAGCAGCCGGATCAGCCGAACCAGCCGGACCAAGCCGGGCAACAAAAGGATACACCGTCCTATGCCAAGGGCGAAGCCGCCTCCCCGCCTGAGGATGAAGAAACCGCCCCTTCATCCGAGGAAGACCCGGCCCCCATGGCCGCCGCCGCGCCGCCTGCCGGCAACCCCATCTTCCGCATCGATGGCGAGCCCTTCTACCGCGACCCCGGCGGCACGATCCACCACATCGACCCGGAGAGCCCCAATCCTCTCACCCCGCTGGACCCCGCCAATCCCGACCACGCGGCGATCATTGACCGGGCAGGAAAGGAGCCCCTGCCTGCACCAGAGGCCGATCCAACGCCCGCCGACGGTCCACCCCAAAGCAAGCCCCTCAAGCAGCGCACCCGGCCCAGCGCCCTGGACAAGAATCCCCCGGATTTGAACAAGGTCCCCGGCTACCCAGGCGGCTTCAATGAACTCCTCACGGAGATGAAGGGTCCCCGTCCCAAGGACATGCAAGATCCTCATGCCCACCATATCTTGGCGAAGAAGGGGCTGGGCGAAGAGCAGCAGGCCTTGGTTAGCGAAGGGCAGGCCATCTTGCGCCATTATGGAATTGACCCCATTTACGGCAAAGAGAACCTCACCTGGGCTCCCTGGCGCGTCGCCGGACAGCACCACATCGACAGCATCAGTGCCCTTGTCAAGGATCTCAGAGACGCACATGCGTCAGGTCGCGCAACATACGAGAAAGTGGCTGGAATCCTTGAGGATCATGCCGAGATTGCAAAAAGCAGGGGCACCAAAAGGGGACTTTAATCTATGGACACTGACGAAAAGGAGGACATGCGCGATGCCATCACCGCAGGTGATTTGGGCAAGGTGAAGGCGCTCATTGGAAATAGCGTTGAGCGGCGTGATGAGCACACCTATCTTCATGGCTCTTGGTTGCATATGGCCGCCAACCGTGGGCAGTTGCCTGTCGTGAAGTGGCTGGTTGAAGCGGGTGCGGACATTAATCGCCAGGCAGGGGCCGGGGGTGGAAGCGCCCTTGAAGCGGCGGCCCGGAAGGGACATTTGGAAGTAGTTCGTTATCTCCTGAGCCGGGGTGCTGAAATGGATGTGAGGGAATCCCACTGGAACCCTCTCATCGCGGCCATCGGAAATGGACATATGGAGGTGGTCAAGCTCTTGCTGGAACACGGTATCGATGCAAAGGCAAAGTATCCTGGAGAATTCATGCCGAACATGGACGCCAACGCCTATTCCTTCGCCCTGGAGCAGGGCCAGCGCCAGATCGCTGACTACATCCAGAAGTGGATGAGCGAGCATTGAGCGGGCGCGTAACCGTTCCTGAGGCCACCCATTCTGCCCAAGAAGGGGCTAGGGCACTTGCAAAACCTCCCCCAAAGGATCTCTGCGCCCTCTGCCTCTCCGCCCCTTTGCGGCAACATGAACGCCTGTGTGACTCCGCCTTGCCGCAGAGCGTCAATAACGGGCTGCGCCTGATCACTTCTGCCGGGAAGTCTGGTTCCTTGCGGCGGGCGGGTAGGGAGCGTTGTCCCAACGCGCCGTCATGGCAGGCCGTTTGGCTTCGCTCTTGCGATGGGACTTTGGGGGTCTGGCGGCCTCTCGGCGCCGGCGGTTTGGGACAAACCGCCCCACCCTGCGCCGGGCTCCGAATTCGATGACTTCCCGAAGGGAGGACAGCCGTCTCGGCTTTCAGTTGGATCGAGGCGTCCCGCCTTCAGTTTTTGATGGAAGGCGGGACGCCTCATGCCAGCCGACAGGCCGGAGGCCTATCCTCCAAACAGAAATGAAAGACAAAAGCGCGTTCCTTTGCTCGACTCCAACCTGGGCTGCTGGGGCTCGAGAATTTCGGTGACCTGCCACTCCCTCTCCTTGAACCAACTCGCCAAAATTTCTCTTTGCATTTGAGACGCAGTCGCATTAACAAGGTCGCGCACCTCGAAACCATCGCCACTTTCACCCTCCTCATGAAACTGCCATTCAAGACCTGGAACCTCTCCCCGCTGCTCTGCGGCTCCTTTTGCGCTCTTGCTTTCGCCGTCACCAGTGTGCGCGCTGGGACGCCTGCCGTCACCGCCACGGCCTCGGATGCTGACACCGACACGCGCTACGGCCTCTTCAACGGCCTGGACCATCGCAGCCAGTACGGGCTGGGGGTCTTTCCCGAGCCTTTCGCCGTGGATGATTCGGACCTGGAGGTGAATGAGCTGCGCGCGGACTGGTTCTACCAGCGCAGCGCCGACCACGAGCGCAGCCACGTGATGACCGCCGAGATCGAAAAGGGCTTCGGCAACCTCACCCTGGAGGTCGAGATTCCGTTTGAGATCGACACCGCTCCGCACACCCGCAACGTCACCGGGTTTGACAACATCGACGTGGGCGCGCGCTACCCGCTCTATCAGTTCGTCTCCAGGGATGGCTTCTTCGACACCACCTTTGGCGTGGCCGCCGAGGTGGGCATTCCCGTGCAGACCGCGTTCAGCAAGAACACCGAGATCGTGCCCAAGGTGTTCAACGACACCAAGATCGGCAACTTCACCCTGCAAACGCTGGCGGGCTATTCCATGCTGCGCGGCGGTGGCGGTGCGGACGAAGGGCTGAACAACCTGGAGTACGGCGTGGTCCTGGGCTATGCCATTCAGCAGCCCTGGAGCGGCGTGGAGCAGTTCATTCCGGTCACCGAACTGATCGGCGAGCATCAGTTGAACCATGTTGACGCCGGCCACAACAGCATCAGCGCTGATGCCGGTTTCCGTGTCAATTTGAAGGCCATCGGCCGCTGGCAGCCGCGGCTGGGGGTTGTGTATGTCTTCCCGCTCGACAGAGGCGCCCGCGCAGATGCGCACAGCGGGCTCTTTACCAGCCTCGTATTTGAGTTCTAGTGGCGCTTGCGCCATGACCCGCCAGCACCCCCTCCTTCTCACCCTGCTGCTGGCCGGTTCCACTACCGTGGTGATGGCAGGCACCGCAGATCTTGCTTCTGGCACGGAAGGCGTCGAAACGCGCTACGGTTTGTTCGATGGCCTGGACCATCGCAGCTCGTATGGCACCGGCATTTTTCCAGAGACCTTCGCCGTGGGCGACTCGGATCTTGAGGATGGCGAGATGCGCCTGGACTGGACCTACGCCCGCAGCGCCAGCCACGAGCGCAGCCACGTCGTGACGGCGGAATTTGAACAGGGCTTCGGCGAGCTGACCTTGGAGCTGGACGTGCCTTACGAGATCGACACCACGCCCCACAGTTTTACCAAGGGGTTTGACAGCCTGGGGGTGAGCGCGCGCTGCCCCTTTTATCAATTCGTGTGGAGCGAGGGCTTCTTTGACACCACCTTCGGCGCGGGGGCCCAGGTGGGCCTGCCGTTGCGCACCACGTTCAGCAGGAACACTGACCTTGCGCCCCGGGTGTTCAACGACACCCGGCTGGGCAGCTTCACCCTGCAAACGGTGCTGGGCGGCTCCCTGCTGCGCGGCGGCGGCGGCCCCGATCAGGGCCTGAACAACCTGGAGTATGGCTGCATGGCGGGGTACTTGATCGAGAAGCCCCTGGATGCCGTGGATCAGCTCATTCCGGTCTGCGAACTGGTCGGCGAGCACCAGTTGAATCACGCCGAGGCCGGGCGCGACAACGTGAGCGCCGACGTGGGATTTCGCATCAATTTGAAGGCGGTCGGCGGGTGGCAGCCACGGCTGGGACTCGCTTATGCCTTCCCCCTCAGCAAGGGCGCTCGCGAAATCGCGCACAGCGGTCTGTTCACCAATCTCGTATTTGATTTTTGAAGTCACTCTTGCCCCCCCCCTCTCTCATGAACCGCCAGCAATTCCTCCTCCTCACCACCGGCGCTCTTGCCACCGGCTGCCAGTCAGGCGGCCCAACTGCCGGAGCCTCTGGCGGCGCAGGCCCTGGGCGGGTGGTGGATGCGGGGCCTGCGGAGCAATACGCGGCGGATGGCGTGTACGAGGGTTTTCGCAGCCAGGGCTTCTTCCTGGTGCGCAACGGGAGCCGCTTGTTTGCCGTCTCCTCCTGGTGCACGCACCGCAAGTGCAAGCTCAAGGCCGAGCCCGACCACAGCTTCTACTGCCCCTGCCACGGCTCGACCTTTGACCCCGCAGGCCACGTGACCGAAGGCCCGGCCAAACGCGACCTGCCGGTGTTCGCCCTGCGCACCGAAAACGGGCGCTTGCTGGTGACGCTGCCGGGGTAGGGGATCGGGAAGGCGGATTTGCCAGACGGCAGGCCAGGGAGGCTAGGTCTTCTTTTTCTTCCCCTTCTTCTCTGTGACGGTGATTTCGCTGGCCGTGCCCGCAGAACTTTCCTTCACCCTGACGTGCTTGCCAACGAGGCCGCTGAGCGATGGTGTGGCGGCTCCACTGCTTGAGGACGCGCTTCCACTTGCTGACGATGAGCTTTCACCGCCTCCGTTGATTGATACTCCGGCAGGGACGAAAAAGGTCTTGATCGTCTCCGTTTTGCCCTCCTTGATGGTGATGGTCTTGTCGTTGACGGCCGTGACCTCGCCACTGATGGGGTGCTGTTTTTTCTTCTTGCCTTTGGCCATGGAAAGAGATGGCAGCCCCAGCATCAGGGTCACAAGCAATGCGCAGGAGAGGAGGTTTTTCATAGGGTCGGTCAAGGTTTGGATTCGAGGGTGATACAGAGGGAACAGCACACAGGGGCGCGATTGGGACAAAAAAGAAAAAAAGTCAAACTCCTGAGTGGCCTGATTCAACGGGAAGAATGATCGGGCTTGCGGTCAAACTCTGACCGAGCTCCTCACCCAGCAAATCGTGCTCCGGCTACCAGTTCCAGCGTCCTTCCGTCGGGCACCCGGGCCACGGGCCGCAGGACTGCGGAGCCAGGCGGAGGAGGGGAAGGGCAAAGGTGGAAAGGACGGGCCCGTCCGCAGCGTCAACTCCGCCACCCATGAAACTGCTCTGCCTCTGCTTTCTCGCCCTCTGTGTCACCGCTCGTGCGGAGGAACTGCTGCCCACGCTCATGACGACGCGCGGCAAGCTGCTGCTGGAGCAGAACTTCGAGAAGCCCCTGCCGCCCTTCGACGGCAAATCGAACGGTTTCGCCAGCGGCTTCAAGGGTTGGCGTTACAATGCCTCGGAGCGCGGCGGCCATTGGGAAGTGAAGGACGGCTGCTTCACCGGCGCGGAGAATCCGGCGGCGCATCATCCGGCCACCGCCTCCTATGGCTTTGATTTCAAAGACGCGGTCATCCAGTGCGAGGTGCGCATGAACGACGTGCCTCTGGACGGCCGCAAGAGCCGCTACATCAACGTGCGCACCACGGATGAGAAGGACTACGTCTGCACGGTGATCCTGAGCGAGGGCGGCTTTCGCATTCAAAAGGACGACAACGATCA
>CAINXC010000002.1 GCA_903854655.1 uncultured Verrucomicrobiota bacterium
GGGGGACGCTGGGAGTATAGGCGCGCCCTGCCCGAATCGTGGACGATTCGTTACCGCGACCTTGCCTTCCAGATCAGCCCCACCAGCTTCAAGCACACCGGTCTTTTCCCTGAGCAGGCGGTGAACTGGGATTGGTGTGGGGAGCGCATCAAGGCGGCGCGAACGAAGGGGCGCGAGGTGTCTGTGCTCAACCTCTTCGGCTACACCGGTGGAGCCTCCGTGGCCGCCGCCGCCGCAGGAGCCCAGGTGTGCCACGTGGACGCGGCAAAGGGCATGGTGGACTGGTGCGGCGACAACGCCGAGGCCAGCGGGCTCCAGCGCACCAGCATCCGCTACATCGTGGATGACTGCCTCAAATTCGTGCGCCGGGAGGTGAAACGCGGCCGGCGCTATGATGCCCTGATCATGGATCCGCCCAGCTACGGGCGTGGAGCGAACGGCGAATTGTGGAAGCTTGAAACGCACCTGTGGGGCCTGCTTGAAGAGTGCCGGCAGGTGCTCAGCGACCAGCCCTTGTTTCTGCTGGTGAACGCCTACACCACGGGCCTCTCCCCCACCGTGCTCGCCAACATGCTGGCCGAGTTGCTGCATGATCAACCCGGCACCGTCACCACCGGTGAGGTGGGCCTGCCGGTCAAGGCCGATGGCAAAGTGCTGCCCTGCGGCATCTACGGGCGCTGGGAGGCGTAGCGAAAGCAAAAAGCCCGCAGCCTTGCGGCTGCGGGCTCTGGTGGTTTTTGGGGTTCGCCACCGAGGACCGGTGGAGATCAGTTCACCTCGATGCGGCGGGGTTTCGCGGCTTCGCGGAAGGGAAGCGTCAATGTGAGCACACCATCGGCGAGCTGGGCGTTGAGCTTGTCTTCATCGACGGGAGCGTTGAGCTTGAGGCGAAGCGTGTAGCCCAGCTCGTTGAGTTCGCGGTGCAGCGGTTTCCAGGATTCCGGGACCGCATTTTTGCGGGTGCCGGTGATGCTGAGGATGTTTTTGTCGATGTCGATGCTCACGGCGTCTTTGGGAACGCCGGGAAGTTCAACCCGGACGACGTAGGCTTCCGGGCCGCCGGTGACGGCGTAGCGAGGGCGCACGGTGCTGAAGGTTTCCGGGGCGGTCGCGTTGCTGGCAGGGGGATTGCAGGTGGCAATCATAAGTGGGATGGAAGGTATGGGGTTCAAGGGTGAGGGGTTAGGCAATGGTGATGGTGCGGGGTTTGCGGTCCTCCTGCTTGGGCAGGGTCAGGGTCAGCACGCCGTCTTCGAGTTTCGCGCCCACCTTGTCGGCGGCCACGCTTTCCGGCACGCTGAGCGAGCGGGTGACGCGCTGGCTTTGGTCGCCGGAGGCGGTGTTTTCGCGCTTCTCGACCGAGACGCTGAGAAGGCCGTTGTTGAGTTCGATTTTGACGTCCTCCTTCTTCACGCCGGGCACTTCAAAGCGGGCGTAATAGTTGTCGGCGTCCTCGTACACGTCGGTGGCCATCTGCTGGCCCACGGCGGTGCCGAAGAAGCGGTCAAGGTCGAACAGGCTGGCCACCGCCGGGTAGCCGGCGAAGGGGTTGCGCTGCCATGCATCGGTCCTGCAACCGAGGGAGGCGGAGCCGCATTGGGATGGGGTGTAGCGGGTAAGTTTCATATCTTGGGGTAGGGTTTCGTTGACTTTTGAGTTGGGGTAGAGAGTGCTTGTTTTGACGGATTTACAGAGCGCATCGCCTGTGCCAGGAGCTTTCAATGCCGATGGAAGCCTTGATTTTACAGGGGTTGGAGAGAAACAGAGGGTGACGGCCACTGCCTTCAGTTGTGCAAGCTTGACACACCTGACATGCATTCCTGTCCCATCATGCGCTACCTTGTCGCACTGCGGGGAGATCAGCATCGAGATCGCATGCAACATCGCTGGTTCCGCCCTCGTTCGCTTCCTTTCGGCCCCTCATGAAACACGGTTTTGCTCTCGGCTTCCTGCTCCTCCTCGGTCTCCCTGCCTCGGCGGCCATTGATTTTTCGCATCAAATCGTGCCCATCCTGCGTGAGCACTGCGCCGACTGCCACCTGGGCGACAAGAAGAAGGGCAGCTTTTCGATGAACACCCGCAAGAGCCTGCTTGAAGGCTCTGAGAACGGCGAAGTCGTCGCCCTGGGCAAAGCAGAGAAAAGCCTCATCGTCGAGGTGCTGACCAGCACCGACAAAGACAAGCGCATGCCCCCCAAAGGCGAGCGCGTGCCTCAGGGGCAGATTGAGCTCTTGAAGCAATGGATCAATGAAGGCGCAGCCTGGGAAGATGGCTTCACTTTTGGCAAGAGCGCCTATGAGCCGCCGCTCAAGCCGCGCGTGGTTTCGTTGCCTCCCGCCATGGACGGTCGGGAGCATCCCATCGATCGCATCCTCGACAAGGTCATGGCTGTGCAGAAGACCCCGCGCCCGGCGCCCCTTGGTGATGCCGCCTTCATTCGCCGGGTCTCAATGGATTTGATCGGCCTGCTGCCCGAGCCGGCGGAAATTGACGCTTTTGTCGCCGATGCCAGTCCCGGCAAACGCGACCGGCTCATTGCCAGCCTTCTCGGGCGCGATGTCGATTACGCGGAGCACTGGCTCAGTTTTTGGAATGACCTGCTGCGCAACGACTATGTCGGCACCGGCTACACGGATGGCGGGCGCAAGGCCATCACCAACTGGCTGTACCAGTCCCTCGTCAGCAACAAGCCCTATGACCAGTTCACGCGCGAACTCGTCGCGCCGCAAAGCGCCGATTCCGAGGGCTTCAGCTATGGCATCAAGTGGCGCGGCAGTGTCAACGCCAGCCAGGTGCGCGAGATCCAGTTCGCCCAGTCGATTTCCCAGATCTTCCTCGGCATCAACATGAAGTGCGCCTCCTGCCACGACAGCTTCATTGACCGCTGGAAGCTTGACGAAGCCTACGGGCTGGCCGCCATCTATTCCGACCACCCGCTCGAAATCAATCGCTGTGACAAACCCATCGGCAAGACCGCCAAAGCCGCCTGGATCTTCCCCGAGCTGGGCCAGATTGACGCCGACGCCCCGCAACCGCAGCGCCTGAAGCAGCTCGGGGCGCTGATGACCCACAAGGACAACGGCCGCTTCACCCGCACCATGGTGAACCGCCTGTGGCAGCGCCTCATGGGGCGCGGCATCGTTCATCCCGTCGATGCCATGCACACCGCCCCGTGGAATGCGGACTTGCTTGACACCCTCGCCGAGCGCTTCCGTCTCGATGGCTACGATCTCAAGAAGATGCTGACCTTCATCGCCTCCTCGCAGGCTTATCAGTCCGCCAGCAGCACTGCGAAGGAAGCGCCCGATGCCGCTCATTTTGTTTACACGGGCCCCATTGCTAAGCGCCTCACCGCCGAGCAGTTCGTCGACGCTGTCTGGCACCTCACCGGCACTGGTCCCAAGGCTCCCCATGCCAGCATCTTGCGCGGCAAGCCCGATCCCAGCGCCAGGCCCGAAGCGAAGTGGATCTGGTCCAACGCCGAGGCCATGGCTCCCGCCGGGGCAACCATCACCGTCCGCAAGCGACTGAAACTCGCCGAGACCCCGGTGGCTGCCAAAGGTATTATCACCGCCGACAACGAGTACCAGCTCTTCGTCAACAGCCGCCTTGTCGGTTCCGATGCCAACCTCGCCACCGCCGAAGCCTACGCCCTTGGGCTCAAAAAGGGGGACAACACCATCATGATCGTCGTCAAAAATGGCGGTGCGGGGCCCAACCCTGCCGCTGTCTGGTTCGAAGCCCAGTTGCGCTTTGCCAGCGGTCCCACCCAGACAGTCATCACCGACAACACCTGGGAATGGACGCCGGCCAAGCCCGATGCCAAAGGAAAATTCGACTCGCCGCCGAAGGACTGGCAAACCGCCGTCGAGGCCGCCAACCAGCATGTGTGGGACGATCAAACGGCCAAAAGCCTGCAACTCGCCGTTAGCCAGTCCGCCCGCGGTGTTCCCTCATACGTGCGGGCTTCGCTGGTCACCAGCGACCTCCTGCTGCGCGTCTTGGGGCGCCCCAACCGCGAGCAAATCGTCACGGTCCGTCCAGACAACCTGACCACCCTTGAAGCGATCGACCTGGAGAATGGCAACATCCTGGCCGGTCTGCTCAAAAGCGGGGCTGCGACTTTGCTGGCCGGGCACCCCGGCAGCTCTGAAGAACTGATCCAAACCACCTTCAAGCGCGCCCTCTCACGCCCACCTTCCGAGGAAGAGCGGGGCATCATGCTCGAAGTTCTCGGTCCCAGGCCCACGGCTCAGAGCGTGGAAGACATGCTCTGGAGCGTGCTGATGCTGCCGGAATTTCAGTTTTTGCGGTGAGACTTGGGCCGGCAGGGAGTTAGGGCAACCCCGGCCGACCTCAGGAAAAAACTTGTCAAGCGCGAGGTGATCCTGATAAACGTAAAAAATGAACTCGCCGAATTTTTCCTGGCAGGAGATTGATGGGAAAACTGTGGAGTATGAGATTCCTGGGTATGCGACCGAGCATGGCCGGTTGAAAGCGTTCCGATATGACGATGGTTCTTTGGGCGTCAGAATCGAGCAGTCCAGCTTGGGCGAGGTGTCCAAACATGAGCCCGCAACGGAAGATGGGGAACTGCTGCAACGACATCCGAAGCCCCGGCGCGCCGACTTCTTGTGGGCGGAAAACTATCGCGAGGTGCTGGCTAACATGTATTGACGGGATTCGAATCGACGGTGAGTTATTGACCTAACCAGAGTGTGGGCGAAATATTTCTTGCATATGGTTCCGTTATTTCGTTTTCCTTGTTTTCGTCATGAAGAAATACATTGTTGAGTTTATCGGGACATTCTTTCTCGTTTTGACGGTGGGCAATTGCGTGATCTCCGACAAGACGGGTCCGCTGGCGCCGCTGGCCATCGGTTTGTCTTTGGGCATCATGATCTTTGCCGGAGGGCACATCTCAGGCGGGCATTTCAATCCGGCTGTGACTCTGGGCGTCTGGTTGCGCGGCAAGTGCGACACCAAGGACGTGCTGCCGTATTGGCTGAGCCAGGTCTTGGGCGCGGTAGTCGCCGCAGGCATGGTGAAAGTCCTGCAGGGCCATGGCGGAGCAGGGATGGAGATCGACATGGGCAAGGCCTCGCTGGCGGAGTTTGTCGGCACATTTGCCCTGGTGTGGGTGGTGTTGAACGTCGCCACCACGAAGGCCAATGCCAATAACAGCTTTTACGGTGCGGCCATCGGCTTGACCGTCACCGCCATGGCCGTGAGCCTTGGGCCAATTAGCGGCGGCGCTTTCAATCCGGCAGTCGCCGTCGGCGGCGTGGTGATGGGGATTTTCAAAGTGAGCAGCCTGGTTGTTTATCTGGTGGGCTGCTTCGCCGGGGGAGCCGCCGCAGCGTTGGTTTTCAAGTCGATCAAGGCGGACGGATAAAGACGAATGAAATTTCTCCGTCTGGCTGGGGTCATGGGCGCAATGTTGGTGGCTGCGCCAGCCCTTGCTGTCCAGCCCGCCGTTGTGGTGGCCTTTGGCGGTTCGATCACTGCCGCGTCACCACCATCCGAATAAATCGCGAGGTGACTGATGTCGCCAGGACCGTGTCCTGTGCCTTGAACAGGGTGGAAGTGTTGCTGACGATGGCGGCCGGGGTCCAAGGACCATCTGGGCTGCTGCTGACTTCGGCAGACAGGATCACGTCACCCGGCAGGGCGGCGTGCGGCAGCGTCAAGGTCAGGCAGCCATCTTCAATGGTGGCGGTCAAGGGACAGGCATTGGCGGCGTTCGGATCGGTGCCCAGAGCGTATTCCAGCAGGTTGGGAAGGCCGTCGTGATCGGGATCAGCGTTGTCGCCGCCGATGGCGGTTATGTTCGCGTTGGCGCCGAAGCGGGCGGCTCGCCAGTTGTCCATGGGGCTGTCGTTGACGGTCAGCGTGCCTGTGGCATCGCCGTTGAGTTGAAGATTCACGGTTTCACTGCCTTCCACGAGCTGGTCGATCTTGGTGCTGACTGTGAAGGTCTTGTCGGCTGTTTCGCCATCGGCCCAAACAAGAGTGCCGCTGGCGCCGACATAGTCAGCCCCGCTCGAGGCCGTGCCGTCAGCAGTGGAGTAGTTGACGGTGAGAGGGCCGGTGTCACCGCCCACCCGGCTGACGGTGATGGTCGCAACGCCGCCTTCAGTGACGGTGAAGACCGCTGGATTGAACTGCGCGGCGCCCGCTGGAATGGCGCCAGTGAGCAATCCGTTGCCATAGCTGGTGACCCAGAGTTCGCCCTGATTGTAGGGATGATAGAAGACATGGGTGGGCTGGCGGAACGGGAAACTCGCGACTGGGGTGAAGGTGGGGGCGAGCGGGTCGTGAAGGTTGTTGGTATAGACCAGCCCGCTGAAACGTGTGCACAGGTACATCTCGTCTGAATGCGCTGCGTTGGGATTGATGGTTACGGACTGCGCGCGGTCAGCGCTGTAGATACGGGTCCAGGTCAGGCCTCGGTCGGTGGTCTTGTAGAGGCCGCCAAGCGTGTTGGGGCTGGGCTGGCCATTCGGCACATTGGTGAAGCCTGTGGTGTTCCAGACGCAGGCATACCACGTGTTTTCATTCGCGTCATACGGATCAATGGCGACCTCCTGAGTGTAGTAAGTCATGCCATAACTCACCCCCATGTCGCTGCGGTCGCTCCAGGTGGCGCCCCCATCGGTGCTGTAGAACACGCCGCTGCTCTGCGACCAGCCCTGGTTGGGAGGGACGCCGCCGAGGTAGCGGCCGCTGTAAGTGCAGACCAGTTCGCCGTGGCTGAGCACCCGGAGGCAGTAGGCATGGCCCTGCGTGCGCGGTGGTGCCGTGAGTTTCACTGGCACGGCGGCTCCGGCGCCAAGCGAGACACTGTCGATGCGCCAGATGCCGCCGGCGCTGCTGTTGGCGGTGCTCACATAAAGGCGGTCGTTGACCACGTCGAGTGTGATCCATACGGGCGCGGCATTGCCCATCGCGCTTGAGCTTTTTAGCACGCTCCAGGTGGCGCCGCCATTGCTGGAGAAATAGACGGACCCCGAGGCCGCATCATAGGTCGCGTCGTTCAGTCCAAACACGAAGTAAGGCGAAGGCAGGTTGTTGTTCACCGCGTACATCACGCCGCTGGCGGGGTGATGAATGATTTGATAAATCTCGTCTTGCAAGAAGCCGCCAGGGAAAAACCAGCGCGTGCCATCGTCTGTGGCGCGGATCATGGACATATCTGAGCAGCCGACGCACATGGTGGTCGCGGTGGACCAGTCGATCCAGTGCGCGGCGGTGGGTTCCAGTCCGATGCCGCGATAGCCTGTGGAGGAGGGGATGGGCGTGTTGGCGGCATTTTGGTCGGCGGGGTTCACGTAGAGCTGCGACCACAGCGTCCCGCCGCTGGTGGTCATGTGAATCAGGGCGTCGTCGCAGGTGATCACCCGGTTTGAATCGTTGGGGTCCACGCACAAGCCGAGGGGAAAGGCATAGTCCAGCCGACCGTTGGAAGGAGCGCCGCCCCAGCCGGTGATGATGTTCTGGTTGCCGGGGATAAAGAAGACGCTGGACCATGCGCCACCGGCACTGGTGAGTTTGTACACGCTGTTGTTGTTGGGGTAGGAGCCATTGGTCCGGTTCACGGCGGTGTAAACCACGTCGATGTTGTTGCGCGCCATGGCGATGGGGCCGGGGAAGTCATTCAGGGCGATGCCATTGCGCGCACTGCTGGAAAAGGCCGTTGTGGCCGCCCAGCTTGTGCCGCTGCCATCGAGTCTATAGATCTGCGGGTTTTGGAAGTAGAAGGAGGAAACGATGGCCCCGGCGGCGGCTGCAGTTGAGCGGGCGGTCACGCAGTAGAAGCGGATCGCGTTGCTGGACGGATCCTTCGCGCCGCAGAACGAGACGATGGACTCTGTTGTGGTGTTGAAGCCGCTGGGCGTGAAGACGTTGAAGCTGTCGCCGCCGTCGCTGGAATACAGAATGCCCAGGTTGCTGGCGATCCACACCTCGCTGCCATCAAAAAATGCGCCGGCTAGCCTCGCGTTGGTGCTGCCAGTGTAGCCCGGCAGCGTCGAGAAATCCACTGCAACGGTGAAGGTGGCGCCGCTGTTGCTGGACATCCATAGCTTGGAAGCATCCGCGGCGAAAACACGGGTGGTTGAATTCCAGGCGGCATACACGGAGTAGCACACACGGCCTGACTGCCAGCCGGGGCAGGGAGTCCAATGAGCGCCGCCATCGGTGCTGAGGCCGGGCCGCTCCAGGGTGTTGCCAGAAGGTGCGGTGTTTGTCCAGTCCAGCGCGTACATGATCTGCGGATCGCTGGTGTACTGAACTTCGGTGAGCGTGGCGGCCTGCAGTTGCCTGAAGTCAACAGTTTGCCATGAGCCCGCGCCGTCATGCGTGTAGAACAGCTCGCTCATGTCGCATCCCAGGAAGATGGTCTGGGCGCTGTGGGGGCTGATCACAGGGCAGTACATGCCGCCACCCGCGCCGATGCCGCGCGACGCCATGGTGGCGGGCGGCGTGGCCTTGGCCGCCAGACTGACGGCCAAGGCGAGTGCAACGAACAGCTTTGAATTCATGCCCGGTGATAGCGCCGGCAGGCGGTGGCGTTACAATCGTCTCACGGGGGAGACAACTCCGGCGCGTAGTCACGCAGTGGTTTGCCGCCGCCGCCCGGTGTGGCCGGTGTGTTGTTGGTGATCACGTGCAGTTTTTTGGCCAGGCGTGCCAGGGTCTCTTGCGAAACGGGCGGGGTGGCGTCGGCAAAGAAGAAATGGAACTGCTGATACTTGCACGAGTCGGTGACATAAGCTCCATAGTCCTGCAAAGCCCGCGCGATCTCATAACCCACCGTTCCAGGAGCGCCGATGTTGAGCTTGTCGATCACACCGGGAGGAATTGCCAGCAGGGTGCCCAGCGTGACGTTGCCCTGGCGGCTGGTGTCCTTCATCGGCTTGACCAGACC
>CAINXC010000003.1 GCA_903854655.1 uncultured Verrucomicrobiota bacterium
CGCACCCACCCCGCCGCGTTTTGCCAAATCCACGCACGAAAGAAACGGACGACCTCGCGGATTTGCGCCTGATGCCGATGAAAGTCCTCCGGTGCCACGCCCTGCGGTTGGTAGAGCTGCGGGACAAATGCGAACGAATCCATGTCCTTGTCGCGATACGCGCAGAGCTGATCCCCGAGCATGTTGCTCGCACCGGCGGTGACCGATTGCTGACAGGCCGCGACAGCGGCATCCAGCACGTCACGCCCAGCATCCGGCGTTGCCGCGTTGGCCTTCGCGACCTCACGCATCACCACGTCAAACGGCAGGGTGCTCATTCGGTCATACGCAGGATGCGCAGTCCAAGGGTTGTGCCGAAAGTATCGGTCATTTAGCTCGAACCAATTGATGCCGTGTCCGGTGAAAATCCGGTCTGGCAGCGGACGATCACAAAGGAACAGCGCGTCGCCAACCTGCCGGGGTTCCAAGGCAAGGAAATTCATCCCCGGATCATAGGGCGGTCGAATCAAATCCGCTCGCGTTTTAAGCGCGTGCTCATCCATGAATTTCCGCAACGGGGCAACGTGCGCGTGCTGAAATTCCGCCATTCCGCCGCTGAATCCGAGGCTTTTGACAATGCAGTTCTGCACCGTCGTAAGTTGGATCGGCTCATGGTGACGATTCGGCCTGCACAAGGTTTGGTGTGCGGCTTCTTTGATTGCCTCCGGCGTGACATCCCGCAGGGGGGCGAGGTGCTGGTTGACCAGCGGGAGGATTTTTACCAAGGGATCGCCTTGGACATGGTTGGTTTTCATAGTTTCAGTTTTCCGATTCGATTACCCCCGGATGTAGAATCAGGAACTTGAAGCACTACGATTGAACCACCTGCACCTGTCTTAACGATTTGTTTTCAACTCCGGGGACTACTGTTGAAACCGCAAGCTCGTTAAAGCTCGGTCTCAAGCTGGTTGGTGCGGCAGAAAATGCAAGAAAAAATCTGCGCGGGAAAGGCGTTGGCCCTACAAGGCCAGTTCCGGCGGTTCGGCCTCCGGCGAGGCATGGCACTGCGGCCCCTCGTTGCGGCTGTTACTGACAAAGCGGCTCACCGGGCGCTCCTGCATCCGCTCCGCCGGCAAAGGCTGCGTCAGCTTGCGGTATTCGTCCTCGGGCAACGGCTCGCTGCCAAGCCAACGGGGCATCGCATCTGCCGTGAGGATCACGGGCATTCGGTTGTGAATGGGGGCAACAAGGTCGTTCGGCGCAGTGGTGAGGATGCCGAATGTTCCCGGCGTGTCTCCCTCCGGCGGTTCCCAAATCCCGGCGAAAGAAAACGGCTCCTCGTTTTTAAGCGTGAACAAGTGGGGTAGCTTCAATTTCCCGGCGGACTGCCACTCATAAAATCCGTTGGCCGGCACAAGGCATCTTCGCTTGGCGACGCCCTGCTTGAACGCCGTGAGTGTGGCGGCGGTCTCGGCCTTCGCGTTCGGAAGCATCCGGCGCTGCGGCTTGCCGCGTTCGTAGAACGGCACAAGGCCCCAAACCATTCCTCGCACTTCCGGCCCCTCTGTCCCGCTGGCAACGACCGGGACGATGTGCGTGAGAGTGACGTTGAACCGGGGCTTGGCCCAATCCGGCAAGGGCGCGAGCTTCCTTGCCAGCGCCGCAGCAATCGCGGCAAGCGCCTCGTCGGGCCGGTGGAACGTGTAGCGGACGCACATCGTTGTTCGGTCAACAGCGCCACTTCTCAGGAAACGGGCAACAAAAAAGCCCCTCGCAAAAGGGGCTGGCTAAACTCTGCCGTCAGGCGGTGGCCTCGGCGGGCTGGGTCGCCACGTCCTCGGGGACAATCCCCAGAATCAGGTTGGCGGCCTTTTGGGCTTGGCTTGCTGCCACGATCACCAGCTTGGGATCAGCTTTCAGGGCTTTGATCCAGTTGGCGACGTAGGCGGCCTGATTTTGGATGACATCGTTGTCGAGGCCACAATGGGCGCAGAGGAACGCTGAGGTCATTTCTGCCACAAGCTCCTCCCGCGAATACAGGTCATCGCCATACCGTTTGCCGAAAGCGCGGTTCAG
>CAINXC010000004.1 GCA_903854655.1 uncultured Verrucomicrobiota bacterium
CAACGTGCGGAGCTGCTATTCGTTCCTCGACTCCACTTTGACGATCCCGGCGATCGTCGAGGCGGCAGCCGCCTTCGGAGTCCCTGCCCTGGCCCTCATGGACCCCAACCTCCACGCGGCGGTGCCGTTCTTCCAGGCGGCAAGCGCGGCGGGTATCAAGCCCATTGTGGGCGCGGAACTGCGGTGCGAGGGCGATACCCTGCTGGCCTATGTGCAGAACGGCTGCGGCTACCGGAACCTGTGCCGCCTGCTGTCGCATGGTGAGGGGATGACTGCGGAGCATCTGCGCCAGCACCGCGAAGGGCTCGTCACCGTGAAGGCGGACAGTCCCGGCTTTGCCTTGCCGGAAATCCGCTACCACAAGGCGGAGGACAGGGTGTTCTTCGATGTGCTGCAAAGCATGAAGACCCTGACGCTGTTGCACGAAGCACACTCGAAGAAGCGGCGGGGCGACTTTGCTTTTCACCCTCCGCCCGAATGGGAGGCCCGCCATGGGGCGAAGGCACTGGAGGCCACCAGGGAGATCGCGGCGCAATGCGAGTTCGTGTTCGATTTTCAGACGCTGCGGTTTCCACGCTACACGCCCGATGATGGCTCAACGCCGGCGGCGATGCTGGAGCGCCTGGCCCATGAGGGGTTGCGGCGACGCTATGGGGGCAGGGCCGCAAGCCACGAGGCGCAGTTGCGCGAGGAGCTGGCCATCGTCGGCGAGGTGGGATACGAGGAATACTTCCTCACTGTCTGGCACCTCCTGCAAGAGTGCGCCCAACTGGGCATCAACTGGATCACGCGGGGGAGCGCGGCAGACTCGCTGGTGTGCTACTGCCTGGGCATCAGCAACGTCTGCCCCATCCGCTTTGAGCTGTACTTCAAGCGGTTCCTGAACCGCGACCGCATGGCCCTGCAAAAGCTGCCGGACATCGACGTGGACTTTGCCCATGACCGGAAGGACGACGTGGTGAACCTCCTGCTCGCCCGCTACGGGCCGGAGCACGCGGCCATTGTGGGCGGGTTCAGCACCTTTCAGGCACGGTCCGCCTTTGGCGACATCGCCAAGGTGCTGGGACTCGCGGAACACGAGATACGGCGCATGACGGAACACATGCCATGGACCAGTGCCCGGCGCATCGCCGCCGCACTGCCGCTGTCGCGGGAATGCGCGGATGCGTTCTGGCAGGAGGAACCCCAGCGCACGGCCTTGCTGCTGGCCGAACGGCTCGACGGGTTTCCGCGTTACGCCAAGATGCACCCCTGCGGAGTGGTGCTTTCGCGTGATCCGATCCGCGACCACACGCCCACCTTTGTCAGCGCCAAGGGCTGGCCGACCACGCATTTCGACATGGACGCGGTGGAACCGGTGGGGCTGATCAAACTGGACATCCTGGCCCAGGGCGGGCTGGCAGTGTTGCGCGACACGCAGGCGACGCTGCAAGGCCGGGGCATCCATCTCGACCTGGCGGCGCTGGAAGTGGGCGGGCTTGGCGGGACGGAGAACCCGCCACGGCCCGAGCCCGTGGAACCCTGGACCGACGCGGGCGTGTGGGAAATGATTGCCACGGGCAACGCCCGTGGCGTGCATCACATCGAAAGCCCCGCCATGACAAGCCTCGCCTGCATGGCGGGAGTTCGTGACATTGACTGTCTCATTGCCCTGGTCTCGGTGATCCGGCCGGGAGCAGCGAACGGGCTGAAGAAAGACCAGTGGGCCAAGCGCGCGCAGGGACTGGAGGCGGTGGACTGCACGCACGAGAGCCTAGCAACGGTCCTGCGCTCCACCTTTGGCGTGGTGGCCTATGAGGAGCACATCGCCCAGATTTGCGAGGCTTTTGCGGGCATGTCGGCAGGTCGCGGGGATGTGCTGCGCCGGGCGCTGGTGAAGATGGACGCGGCCAAGATCGCGGAACTCGAACGGGAGTTCATCGCGGCGGCCTGCGCCAGGGGCCGCGATGCCGAGAGCATCGCCCGAGTCTGGCTGCTGGTGGCGGGCTTCCAGGGCTATGCGTTCTGCCGGGCGCACAGCACTGCCTACGGCGTGGAAGCCTACCAGGGCGCCTATGCGAAGCACTACCACACTGCGAAGTTCATGGCGGCGGTGCTGACCAACGGCAAGGGGTTCTATGGGCCGCTGGTTTACACGCTGGAATGCCGCCGCCTGGGCATTGGTTTCCTGTCGCCGGACGTGAACGCGCCTGCCGATGCCTTCACGGTGGAGGACTCAACCGCTCCCCACGGCACCCCGGCCCCGTCACTGGGCAAGGCCATTCGCCCGCCCCTGCGGTGCGTGAAGGGCCTGGGCGAAGCAACGCTGACGCGCTGGCGCAAGGAACGAGCCCGCGCCCCCTTTGCCAGTGTGCGGGATTTCATCGAACGGGTGAGCCCGGAAGGGACGGAGGCCCTGAACCTGATCCGTGTGGGTGCGTTTGATGCCATGGCTGGCACGCGCACCGAACAGTTCTGGAGGTGCCTGCACTGTGCTCATGAGGCCCATGCCGGGACAGACTGGCTGTTCCAGGGCACAGCCGAGCACGAGATCCGCGCCGCATACCGGGAGGAGCCGATGCCGCTGCAAAAGCTGCGGGACGAAACCGAATTGCTTGGCTACGCGGTCAGCGGCCATCCCCTGGACTGCCAGCCTCACATAGCGTGGGAGAGCTACTGCCCCATTGCGGACCTGCACCATTATCCAGGGCAGCGCGTGACGGTTTGTGGATTGATCGTGGTGAGCCGCTCCCACGTTCAAGCGGACGGACAGCCCATGAAGTTCATCTCCATCTGCGACTACACGGGGATTGTGGAATGCGAGATTTTCGCGGCGGCCTACCGGGCCTGCGGGCTGGCGACCATCCGGTTTCCGGTGGTGCAAGTGGTGGCCGAGGTCATGGCCTTCGACAACAAGGCAGGATTCACGCTGCGGGTGCAGTGGGTGAGTCAGGCGCGCACCAGACCTGAGTTTCTTCCCAGAGCTAAAGAAAAGGCCTGCGGAGACGCCAGCGCGCCCCAGACTCACACTCGGCCTGGCATGGCAACGGGCATCCCCGGAGGCTCCGCCGATCTCACCTGAACCACGAGCAGACTGATGAGGCCCGCAGGTCACTCGCCCCCTCTTCTGGGTTCAGCCGCCGCCTCCGCGAGGGGTCCCTCCTCGCCGAAAAGTTCTTCGAAGATGTTGCCGTTGCCGCTGATCACTGCTTTGAGTTGTGTTTTCATGCTATCGACTGCGTTGTTTTTGCGTTGTTCCTGGCCTTTGCCCCAGGTTGGCGATGAGCCGGTAGCGGACGGTTTGGACCCGTCCGTGCTTTATTCTACGGGGGTTTGCGGCCCGCAAGGCGAGCAGCAGCCATACCATAGTCACTACCGAAATTGTGGAAATTGAAATGTCTAACCGGCCACATTTGTGGCCGGTTTAACAAACAGCACGTGGCCGGTGAGCCCTTTTTTTGATGCTCCGAAAAAGGTCATCAAACCAGTTATGAATTTTACCCTGTGGTAAGGGTAGACCTGATGGTCGAGAACAGCCGACACGCAGGGCGCTCGTCAAATCTCTATACCACGGCAGGCACCTCCGTTGCACCGACCCCTACTAACACGCACGAGCATTATCTTGGGTTGCGCCGGAAGTCGTGAAAAGTGGCCGACCGGCCACGGACCGGCCACTTTCTGGAAACTATAGTATGGTTAATGCTGATAAATCGACGCAGTTTCCAACTGCTGGTGAAATGATGGCCATTCTGCAACTTGGCCAAATCGTCGGTGCCTGACTGTCAGGAGAGCCTTGGCAAAAGGGCTCCATTTGAGCGGATAGTACAAAAGCAATTTCCTGTCGGACTTTTCACCAGATTTTTGCATCTAGGAAATGAGGCTTGAAAAGTGGCCGGTCTAGGGAAGCTCAAATCGGCAGTTTTACCCCCCTGTGCGAACCGCTGCCGCCACGCGAGTATGGAGAACGACGCCACACCTGAGGAGGGTGGCAAATCCAACGGACCATCCCCACGCGGGTGGGGAGAACGGCACGCGTGAGCTGGCGGCGGAGACTCACAGCGGACCATCCCCACGCGGGTGGGGAGAACTCCCCGCGCATCGCCTCAATGCCAGCCTGCAGCGGACCATCCCCCCGCGGGTGGGGAGAACAATGCGGGTCGCGGCTTCGACGGGCAGGGTCACGGACCATCCCCACGCGGGTGGGGAGAACAGCTTGCTGTGCTG
>CAINXC010000005.1 GCA_903854655.1 uncultured Verrucomicrobiota bacterium
GGCAGGTCATGCTCCTGGGGAGCTGCGCTGGCAAGCGCGGCTTCGGGCTGAAAACGGTCCATCGGGAGGGGCATGTGATCCTTTCCTTGTCCGACGGCTCCGGCTTGGCAAGAGGAAATACGATCCGACCGGGCCTCTCAACGCCCGCCACGAGCGGAGACGTAGTGGCGGGTGAACTCAATTTCGCGCTCGATGGTGGTCTTGCTCCGCTTGCCCTCACGGATCAGGTCAAAGCTCCAGAAGGTGCAACTGACCGCCGTGGTGACAAGAAGGAAAAGCAGGGTGTAGGCCATGGCGCTGACATGGCCTTCCTGCTGCCGGCGCTCCTCGCGGGTGGTTTCCACGTCGATCACGCCGAACAAGTCCAGCCACCACAGGCGCCAGCGCTTGGGATCGTGGATGATCATGACCATCCATGCGGAGAGAAACACGGCGAAAATGGCAAAGATGGCGAGCAGGGTGGGGGACATTCAATAAGGCCGGAAAGAAGAGGCTATTTGAACCCAATTGTACATTCAGGGTCAATGCTTTTCGTTTCGCATTTATTGTCGTTGCAGCGCCTCGTTGCAATGATGGCCAGCGGAGGCAAGGCGGCAGAAATGGCCCCTGCACGGAGGCTAATTCATCCCGGGTTTCTCGGGCATCCGCGACATAAGATCGTAACGAGGACCCATTTTTTCCAGGATGTCGGACCACAGGGTGGTCAGGTCGCCGGAAGTCATGACGATGGGCTTGGGGGGGGTGGCGATCCAGGAGCGGTGCTTCATTTCGCCTTCAAGCTGGCCTTCGGACCAGCCGGAGTAGCCGACGAAGGCGCGCACTTCGTGCCCCATGTCCAGCTCGTACAGGGCGTCGTCCACGGAGAGATGGGTCTGGCATTTCAGGGTGTTCTTCTTGTTGCTCCACTGCATGGAGGCGAAGGAGAGCTTGTCCGTGGCCACCGGGCCGCCGAGAAACACGGGGATGCGGGCGAGCCGGCCCATGTCCTCGGTGGGCAGCAGCTCGGACACCGTCTTGTCCAGCGGGCGGTTGAGGATGTAACCGAAGGCGCCGTCCTTCTCGGAATGGGCGGCGAGGTAGAGGACGGTGCGGGAGAAATTGGGGTCGCTCAGCAGGGGAGCGGCGAGAAGCAGTGAACCGCGAAGCGAGGTGGCGACGTCGAGGGACATGGCAGTCTGGTGGTTGGAAGGTTGGGCGTGAGGACATGATGGGGAGCGGTTGCCACCCCTGTCATCAACGGGTTACGCCCCTTGAAGCGTGCCAAGATAGCTTACTATTGGAATTTTTGCTAATGGCATCCGCAGCCGGCCTCGCAAGGCTCCGTATCCTCGATCTGGGCGGCGGCTTTGAGTGCGTCCACGAAGGCGTTGAACTTCTTGTCGCGCGCCTCCTCGATCATCCGCGTGCGCACGGCGTCCTTGATCTCCTCCAGGGGAATGGGGGCGGGATCGCGGCGGCCCAGGACCTTGCACAGGTGGAAGCCGAGCTGGGTGGTGAAGACCGGGCTGACCTCGTTCACCTCCATGGAGAAGGCGATGGCTTCGTATTCCTCCATGAACTCGCCGCGCTTGAACCAGCCCAGGTCGATCTGCTGCTGCTCGTTGCCGCGCTGCTCCTCGGCCATCTTTTCAAAATCGGCCCCGGCGGTGAGCTGCTTGCGCAGGTCGCGCATCTTCGCATAGACCTCGGTGCGGCTTTTGGCGCCTTCCATGCCCTTGGTGATGTGCACGACGTGGATCTGCTCCTCGCTTTTGAAGGCGTCGATGCTGGCCTCGTAGTAGGCCTGCAATTCTGCGTCGGAGGGCGGGGCCTCCTCGCCATAGACGCCTTGCAGCAGCTTGTCGAGGCGCACGCCGTTGGCGACGTTGCCGCGCACGATGTCGGTGGAGCCGAAGGGCATGCCGATCTTCATGTAGAAGTGCTCCTCGCCGCCGGCCTCCTCGATCAGCTTGCCGAGCCGGGAGTCGATGTCCTCCATGGCGACCTCGGGGAAGCGCCTGGCGGCCTCCTGGTTGAGCACGGCGCGGGCGATGATGTTGTCCTTGGCGTAGCCCTGAAACTCGGGGTCGCGCTCGCAGCAGGCCACCTGCAGGGTGCGCTCGTAGTGCCCCTTGATCTGCCGGAACTCGGTCTCGATGATTTCGTCGTCAATGTTTTCGCCGTTGATGATGAGTGCCATGCCGCATGGTGGCGTGAGGAACGGGGAATTCAAAGGGCAAATATTGAGGCGCGGAAGCTGCTGACATCGCGATTGCAAGACGCCGCCGCCTGCCTCAGTTTCGGTGCTCTCTCCTTGGAACCCTGAATCCCTTTTCCCGCCGCATGATGATCCGCCGCCTTTTCCCGCTGGTAATTGCTTTTCTTTTCGCTTCAACGGTCGTGCGAGCGGCTTCCGAAGGCCCCCCGGGCATCCGGGCGCTGAGCTACATCGTGGTGGATGCGAACACGGGCGTGCCCATGCTCACCCACAATGCGGACGAGGTGCGCGCCGTGGCCAGCACGCAGAAGATCATCACCGCCCTGGTGGTGGTGGACCAGGGCAATCTCGACCGGCGGGTGACGGTGCAGGAAAGCGACACCGAGGCGGAGCCCACCTGCCTGGGGGTGCGCGCCGGCGACACCTACACCGTGCGCGAGCTGCTCTACGCCTTCCTGGTGAAAAGCGCGAACGACGTGGCGCAGGTGCTGGCGCGGGTGACCGGCGGCAGCCAGAGCGGGTTCGCCGCCATGATGAACGCCAAGGCCCGGGCGATGGGCATGAAGGACTCGTATTTTGTCAACCCGCACGGGCTTCCCGCCAAGGGCCAGCACTCGACGGCGCGGGACATGGCGCGGGCTGCGCTGATGGCGTACCGCACCCCCGTGATCCGCGATGCGGTGGGGCACAAGTACCTGGGCTTCCGCTATGCCAGCGGCAGGACGGTGACTCTGGAGAACACCAATGAGCTGCTGGGCCGCATGCCGGAATGCAACGGCATGAAGACCGGCTACACGAACGCGGCGGGCCGCTGCCTGCTCTCCTCGGCCACGGCCAACGGCCGCACGGTGATCGCGGTGCAACTGGGCACCCACACCAAGTACATCTGGGAGGACGGTGCGATCCTCATGCGCTGGGGCCTGGCCCGTGCCTCACGCGGCAGCTTGAAATGAAAAACCCGGGTTTTCTTCCAAGAAGACCCGGGAATCTGCGTCATGCCCGTGACGACGCTTCAGGCCGGAGCGTAATCATGAGGTGCAGAGCACGGGATTTGCGCTTGTGCCTGGCAGATTGATTCGACAGCATCCACATCAACGGCGACCTGCGATATTCGTTCGGTAAGTGTCCGTTGCGCACAGACTCCGTTTTTTGCCATGGAAGATCACCCCCAGCCGCCGCCCAACCCCTCCGCCTCGCAGCCCCTGCCTCCGGCTCATCAGCCGGGCTACGTGGCGCCGCCGCCGGGCTACGAGCATCTGGCGTTTCCTCCGCAAGGCTATCCGCCGCCTCCCGGCTACCCACAGGGCTATTCCCAGCCGATGGCCTACCCGCCCGGGTATGGCCCCCAGGGCGGCTACCCGGCGCCAGGCTATCCCTACGGGCAGCCGCAGATGCCGATGCCGTACCCCTCGCAGATGCAGCCGATGCCCCCGCAGGAGCCGGAGCCGCAGACGGTGGCCGGGCTGCGACCACAGTCCGGCTCCGTGCCGGTGGTGATCGTGCAGGCGGAGCCGGGGCACCCGTTTGGCGAGGAGGGCATCTACCCCGCTGCGGTGCATGATTTTGGGCCCGCGCCGCGTCGCAATCCCATCGTCGTGTGGTGGCGGACGGTGGGCGGCGGCTCGCTCACCTTGAGCATCTTGATTCACGTGGGGCTGCTTGCGGTCGCCGGCTTGGTGGTGTTTTCCAACACGATCATCACCAAGAACGTGGATTTCCTTCCCGGTGGCGGCACCACCCAGGGCGCGGCGGCATCGCAGGAACTGCAGCACAAGGTGCAGAACAAGAAGCAGAAGAGCATCAGCAAGACGCCTGTGAAGAAAATCGTCAGCAGCAGTGCGAACGCCTCCATTTCGCTGCCGGAAACACCGCCGGACATCCTCGACGTGCCGGATGTGAGCAGCATCATGGGCGGCAGCATGGGGCCCTCGGGCGGCTTCGGCAAGGCTGGTGCGGGAGGCGGCTTCGGCACCGGTGTGGGCATGGGGGGCAAGGCGGGCTTCATCAGCCTGCCGCCTTCGATGCGCTCGCGCTGTTCCTCGGCGGAACGCTTGCAGAAGCTGGCCCAGAACGGTGGCAGCAGCGAGTGCGAGGTGGCGGTGTCGCGCGGCCTGGAATGGCTCAAAACCAAGCAGAATCCGGATGGCTCCTGGGGCACCGGCTACAAGTCCGCCATGACCGGCCTGGCGCTGCTCTGCTACCTGGGGCGCTGCGAGACGCCGGAATCACCCTTCTATGGCGACAACGTCATGAAGGGCATTCTCTACCTGATCGAGCTTTCGAAGAAGAACGAGAAGGGCTTCATCACGGAAGACTTCAAGAGCAATGGCGGTGCCTATGAGCACGGCATCGCCACCTATGCGCTGGGCGAGATGTACACCCTGGCGCGCCTGGGCTCCAAGAGCCTGCCGGGAATGCGCGAGGTGTTCGAGAACGGGGTGAAGCAGATCATCGACAACCAGAATGAAACCGGCGGCTGGGACTACTACGTGATGAACGCGAGCAATGGCAGGGGTAAGTCCAGCCGAGACGACCTGTCCGTCACCGGCTGGCAGTACCAGGCGCTGAAGGCTGCCAATCACACCGGGCTGAAAATCAACGGCCTGCGCACCTCGATTGAAAAGACCATCAAGTACATTGAGAAGACCCAGACCAAGGATGGCGGCATCGGCACGCTCAACCGCGATGCGCCCTACAACCAGTGGAACCTCACCGGCACGGGCGTGCTGGGCCTGCAGACCCTGGGCAAGGGCGGCCGTGCCAGCGTGATCGACAAGGGCATGAAGTTCCTGCGCAACTTCATCACCGAGGAGCCGCTGGACTGGAACAAGAACTGCAACCTCTACTGTTGGTACTATTACACCCAGGCCTTCTTCCAGCAGGGCGGCCTGGACTGGAAGTTCTACAACCAGCAGCTCATGCCCCAGCTCCTCAGCAACCAGGCGCCGGATGGAAGCTGGAAACCCGAGCGGCCCAACTCCCCCGTGGCCGCCGTGGGCAACAAGGAAGGCGGAGTGTACAAGACCGCGCTGTGCGTGCTGCAACTGGAAGTGTACTACCGCTACCTGAAGGTGGCGGACCGCGACGAAGGCTCGATCTTTGACCGGTAAGGAGATCTGCTAACGCATCGCGGCATGAACGCGATGCACGTCGGGATGGCCGTCGAGAGCCTGGAGGAAGTTGATGACTTCTTCGCGCTGTTCTTCGGTCAGGTCCGGGTAGCTCTTGGGGTGGTAGATGAGCTCGGAGGTGGTGATGATCCAGCCCTGGGCCTTGAGCGCCTTCGTCACAAGATCGAGATTGCTGCTGGCGCAGTAAAAGCGCGCGCCGATCTGGGTGGCGGCGTCTTCGCCTTCGAGTTCCAGCGGCTCCACATTGTCGGCCTCGGCTTCGAGGGCGGCGATTTCGATGTCGAGGGATTTGTCGCTGTGGTGCGCCTCGACGAGCCCGCAATGCTCGAACATCCAGCCCACGGAGCCGCGGGTGCCGAGCGTGCCGGCCTTGAACAGCATTTTGATTTCGGAGGCGGTGCGGTTGTTGTTGTCCGTGAGGCATTCGACCACCAGCGGCACCTGATGGGGGGCGAAGCCTTCGTACACCACATTGTCATACTGCACGGCGTCGGGGCCGGTGCCGGAGCCTTTGGCAATCGCGCGCTCGATGGTGTCGCGGGTGACGGACTGCTTCTTGGCCACGGCAACGGCGGCGGAGAGGCGGGCGTTGAATTCAGGGTGCGGACCGCCCATTTTGGCGGCGACTTGAATTTCGCGGACCAGCTTGCCCACGAGTTTTCCCTTTTGATCGGCGGCCAGTTCCCGCCACTTCTGCTTCCATTGTGCGCCCATGATTGTGAGTGAGTAAGTTAAACTGTCGTTCAGACCCTCGGCGGCGCGTCGCCCGCAGCGAGTTCAATGAACACATCCTCCAAGGTCGGCAGCTTGCGGTGCAGCTCGCGGATGCGCCACTGCTCCTTCATCGCCAGCTCTTGCAGGGCCTCGCGCACGTCTGTGTTCGATTCGATGCGCAGGGTGAACGCCTGCCAGAGGCCGTCGCCCTTTTCGGACACGACCTTGCGCACCCCGGCCATGGCGCCGAATTTCTTCGTGGCGTCCTTGCCGCATTGCAGCTCGATGTACACCGTGCCGGCGGCGCGCAGGCTGCGGGTGAGGTTGCGCGGCGTGTCGCAGGCCTTGATGCGGCCGTGGTGGATCATGATCACGCGGTCGCAGGTCAGCTCCACCTCGTGCAGGATGTGGGTGGAAAGCAGCACGGTGTGCTGGGGCCGCAGGCCGCGCAGCAGCTCGCGCACGTGGCGGATCTGCGTGGGGTCCAGCCCGTTGGTCGGCTCGTCGAGAATGAGCAGCGGCGGGCGGTGAATCAGCGCATCCGCCAGGGAGACGCGCTGGCGGTAGCCCTTGGAGAGGTTCGCAATCAGCCGGCGGCGCACGTCGGTGATGCCGCACAGGTCCATCACCTCGCCGGTGCGCACGCGCAGATCCCGGCCGCTGAGGCCCTTCAAGGCGCCGCGAAAGTGCAGGTACTCCTTCACCCGCATGTCCAGGTAAAGCGGCGCGGATTCGGGCATGTAGCCCACCTGGCGGCGCACTTCGAGCGATTCGTCGAAGACATTGTGCCCCGCCACCATGGCCACGCCCGAGGTAGGGGGCATGTAGCCGCTGAGAATGCGCATGGTGGTCGATTTTCCTGCGCCATTGGGGCCCAGGAAGCCGACGATCTCACCCGGCTGCACATCAAACGAGATGTCGTCCACGGCCACGCGACCGGCATACTGCTTGGTGAGATTGGAGACGTGAATCATGCGGTGAGGAAGGGACAGTATGCAGGGGAAGGCTCCGCCTTACAACCCATGAAAGCGCCCGGCGTCGCTGCTATTCCTTCACCCGCTCCAGGTTGGCGCCAAGGTCGGAGAGCTTGTCGTCCAGGTGCTCGTAGCCGCGGTCGATGTGGTAGAGGCGCAGGATGTCGGTTCTGCCGGTGGCCTTGATGGCCGCCAGCACGAGCGCGGCGGAGGCGCGCAGATCGCTGGCCATGACCGGGGCGCCCTTGAGCGCGTTGCCGCCGCGAATGCGCGCGGTGGCGTTTTGCAGGTCGATGTTCGCGCCCATGCGCTTCATTTCGGCCACGTGCATGAATCTCTGCGGGAAGATCGTCTCGGTGATCGTGCTGGTGTCATTGATCGCGCAGGCCAGCGCGCAGAACTGGGCCTGCATGTCCGTGGGGATACCAGGGTAGCACTGGGTGGTGAGGTCGAAGCCCTTCGCGTCGGGATTGGGCTTGATGGTGATGGTGTTCTTGGTGGTCTGGATCGGGAAGCCGCAGCGCTCCAGCGTTTGCAGCACCGCCTTCATGTGGCCGGGGACCACGCGGTCCAGGGTCAAGCCGTCGCTCATCATCGCGCCCGCGCAGAGGAAGGTGCCGGCCTCGATGCGGTCGGGAATCACGGTGTGCTCCGCCCCGTGCAGCTCCTTCACGCCCTCGATGACGATGCGGTGGGTGCCGGCGCCCTCGATCTTCGCGCCCATGGCGATGAGGAAGTTCGCCAGGTCTTCCACCTCAGGCTCGGCGGCCGCGCCTTCGATGATGGTGGTGCCTTTGGCCAGGGTGGCGGCCATCATCACGTTGTCGGTGCCCAGCACGGTGGAACCATGCTTGCCCATCAGATTGATCTCGCTGCCCTTGAGCCCTTTTTTGGCGTTCACCACGATGTCGCCGCCATCTACGGTGACTATCGCGCCCAGGCCCTCCAGGCCCTTCAGGTGAAGATCCACTGGCCGGTCGCCGATGACGCAGCCGCCGGGCAGGGACACGCTGGCCTTCTTCAGGCGCCCGGTGAGCGGCCCCAGCACGCAGATGGAGGCGCGCATCTTGCGCACCAGATCATAGGGCGCGGTGGACTTGATCTTCTTGGCCTCCACCACGACCACGCCGCTGGCGCGCTCCACTTCCGCGCCCAGCTCGGCCAGGATCAGGGTCATGTAATTCGTGTCGCTCAGGTCCGGCACGCGGCGGATGGTGCACACGTCCTTGGTCAGCAGCGTGGCGGCGAGAATGGGCAGGGACGAGTTCTTCGAACCGCTGATGGTGACGCGGCCCTTCAGGGTGGTGCCGCCGTGGACGATGAGTTTTTCCATGAGGAGAAAGGCGAAAGTGTCAAACCGTGGGAAACACGAAGCGCTCCCCCTTGGCAAGGGTTTTCTCAGGGCAGGGCGTGGAGACCGGGGCGTGGGGGGCGTTTGCGGTTCAGGGTTCGGGTTCCCGGTCGAGAATCGCTGCTCAACCGCCGTGTGGACGGGTTTGCCGGTCGTAGCAGGGCTGCACTCGCCAAGGGCTCGTTTGCCCCTCGCTTGTGGTGTGCCGTCCCTTTGGGACTCCGGAGGGGAGCGCTGCGGGGGGGCGTTGGAGGCTGTAGAAACGCTGATGGGGGTGCCTTGCCTGATCACTTTCGACCCCTGCCGTACGAAGGGTGACGCTTGTCATGGCAGACCGACAAGATACGAACCCGATCCTCCAGGATTCGATAGCAGATGGCATACGGAAAGCGCTTCAGGTGGGCCTTGCGACGGCCAAAGGGGGCCGGCGGGAAGGACTGTGGATTCATCTCGATCAATCCCATCACTCGTTCCAACTCCTGGAAGAACTCATCTCCCAGGCCTGTTTTGCGCTCATCATACCAGCAGCAAGCCTCATCGACCTCCCGCTGAACGGCTCTGTGGTAGGTGAGCTTCACGCCCGGCGCCGCGATGCGAAGCGCGCCATGAAGTCCTGGTGGCTGATCTCCTGGGACGGGTCTCGATCCAGTTCGGCATCCCGTTGATTGAGGACACTTTCCAGCTCCTCTGCTTCGAGTTCATGCACCGGTTCACCGACGGATTCCCACAGGCAGGCGGCGACGCGACACCGGTCGTCCGGACCGAGCTGCAAGGCAGCGTCCACGATGGATTCATAGGTGGCAGTCATACGCCGTTATTGATGCCTCAATTTGAGGCCGCGAGCAAGGCAATCCGAGCCCGCCGCCGTTGGGCCGCCAATCGTCGAAAGTGAGGGAGGCAAACGAAGCCTCATGGCCTGCCATGACGGCGCTGTGGGGCTTGCGCTCCGTAGCCTTGGCGAAGGAGGTGACACATCGCCCTACCTGGGCTCTTCAGCGTCTGGCGAAGACGAAGCGTTCGACTCCGGCGAGATCACCGCGCACCTCGGCCTGCGCCAGGGCTGCCTCGCGGCACAGTTCGGCGGTGCGGGGGCCTTGGTCGTGGCCGACTTCGAGGGCGATGTGGCCTTCGGCGGCGAGGCGGGGGGTGACTTCCTTGAGGAAGCGCTCGACAATCACGAGGCCGGAGGGGCCGCCGTCGAGGGCGAGGGCGGGGTCGCGGCGGACTTCGCGGCTGAGGGTGGCGATTTCGGCGCTGGGGATGTAGGGGAGGTTGGCGACGATGAGATCGAATTCGCCGGTGATCTTTTCGAACAGGTCGGTGCGCAGCAGCTTCACGCGTCCGTCGAGGCCGAGCCGGGAGGCGTTGAGGCGGGCGAGTTCCAGGGCGTCTTCGGAGAGGTCGGCCAGCAGGACGGTGGCACTGGGCCATGCCTGGGTGAGGGCGAGGCCGATGCAGCCGGAGCCGGTCGCCATGTCGAGAACGCGGGCGGGGGGCGCGGCCTTGAACTGGGTGACGAGCAGGTCCACCAGACGCTCGGTCTCGGGTCGCGGCACCAGCGCGCGGTGGTCGCTGATGAGTTCCAGGCCGTAGAATTCGACCGTGCCCAGCAGGTGCTGCAAGGGCTCGCCTTCACCGCGCCGCTTCACCAGGGCGCGAAGCTCGATGAGGTGGGGTTCGGCCACAGGCTGGTCAAAGCGCAGGTACAGGTCCATGCGGCGGCATTGCAGCACATGGGCGAGCAGGTGCTCCATGTTGAGACGGGCCTCGTCGATCCCGCGTTTGGCGAGGTAGCCTGCGCCGGCGGTGAGGGTTTCGAGGAGGGGTTTCATGCGGGGCCATCCATGCGCGCCGCAGGGGCAGAGTTCAAGGGGCAACCTGCGCGGCCAAAAAGCCGCAAATCTGCGTGGAAACCGGCGACAAACCATGAGAGCTTGCGGCTTGATGAACATTGCCCTTCTAGACCTCGCCTCGCTTGTCGGAGGGACACTCATGTGCGGTGACCCTGTGAAGCAGATCACCGGATTTGCCTCGCTCAAGGAAGCCCGCAGCGGAGATTTGAGTTTCTTCAACGATCCGCGCTACCGGCAGCGGCTGATCGACACGCAGGCGAGCGCAGTGCTGATGCCCCCTGACTGGCTGGAGTTTCCTTCGGGAGTGGCCTGCATTGCGGTGACCGAGCCTTCGCGCTGCTTTGAGCAGGTGGTCGAGACCTATGGCTTCCAGCCCAAGCCCGCGTGCATGGGGGTGCATCCCTCCGCCGTCATCGGCGAAGGGGTGGTGCATGACCCTGAATGCGTCTCCATCGCCGCCAATGCGGTGATCGAGGACGGGGTGACGCTGGGCAAGGGGGTGGAGATCGGCGCCGGCTGCTTTGTGGGGCACAATGCACGGCTGGGGGAGGGAACCAAGCTGTTTGCCAATTCGACCGTTCATGCCGAGTGCGTGCTGGGCGACCGGGTGATCCTGCACTCGGGCGTGGTGGTCGGCGGCGACGGGTTTGGCTACGAATTCGAGAAGGGGCGGCATCGCAAAATCCGCCAGGCCGGCATCGTGCAGATCGACAATGATGTGGAAATCGGTGCGGGCAGCACGGTTGACCGCGCGCGTTTCGGCCGGACCTGGATCGGGGAGGGGACCAAGATCGACAACCTGGTGCATCTGGGCCACAACGTGATCATTGGCAAGCACTGCATCATCGTTGCCTGCACGGCCATCGCGGGCAGCGCCACCGTCGGCGATTATGTGGTGATCGCCGCGCAAACGGGCATTGCGGGTCATGTGAGCGTGGGTGCCAGGAGCACTCTGGCGGCCCGGTGCGGAGTCACCCGCGACCTGCCGGGGGGGGAGATGTACCTGGGCTTTCCGGCCGTTCCGGTGATGGAGGAGAAGCGGCGCCTGGCAAGCGTGAACCGCCTGCCCCAGCTCCTGGCGCGGGTGAAGGAACTGGAGCGGCGGCTGGACGTGGCCGCGAAGGAATGAGGAGCGCCGCTCCTTCCTATTTCTTGACGCCAAACATGACGCTGGACATGCGCATTCCGGCTTCGGTCATCGAGCGCAACTGCTGCTGCATCTGCTTCAGGGCTTCAAGCTGGGCGGGGTTCAGAAAGGCGGCGGCCTGATCCAGCACCCGCTGGTTGTCGGCATCCATGCGCGCCAGTTGCTGGGCGATGCCGTCGGCGCTCAGGCTGGCCGGGCTGATGTTTCTCGGATCATTCAGGTCGGGTGTCTGATTGGGCGCCTTGCGCGCGGAGGCCATCAGGTCGATGAGCTGGTTGCGCTGGTCCTCGGAGAGTGGAGCGCCGGCGGCATCGAAGATCGATGCCCCCAGTTGCAGTTGCATATGCTCCTGCTGGGTGTCGTCCCATTGCTGGAAGGTCTTGAAGTCGTCCGCGTTGTTGAGGAACTTCTGAATCGCGGCGTCAGATTCGTTCTTGGTGGCGGTCATTTCGGCGGCGATGGCTTTGCGCTGGTCTGCGGTGAGGCTCGCATCCATCATCTTCATGCTCAGCTCGTTCTGCTTTGCGGCGCGGGCGGCGAGCACCTGCTTGAAGTTGTCCCGCTCCTTGTCATTGAGGCCCAGTTGCTGAAACAGTCTGCCGTAGGTCAGGTCGATCTGCACCTCCTGCTGCCTGGGCAGCATTTCCTTCATGCCGGGGGCGTCCATCATCCTGCGGATGCTGCCGGCGGAGCCGTCCTGTTTGGCGGGGGCGGCGGGCCCATCGGCATGCGCTATCTGGGGGTCCGGTTTCCTCGCGGCCAGCAGCTTGTCGTATTCGGCCTTCAAGCGGGTGAGCTCGGCCTGGGCCTTGCTGAGCTCCAGCTCCAGGGCCTTCACTCGCGGCGCCATGGGATTGGGCTGTGCCAGGAGGAAGCCGACGATGCAGGCGCTGGCCACAAAGAGCGTGACCAGGAGGATGAGAGCGGAGCGTTTCATGAGCCGTGCGCGGGTGAGAGACTGGTTTGGATTTGCATCCAAGCATGAAAGCATTGGCTCCCGATTACAAGCTTGTCCGGGAAAATGCCGTGTCTCTCCCGTGTCGGCTTCGTGAACGGAGGCTGCACAGGGGTTGTGCGACCAACCCCCGTCAGGAAATCGTCAGGCGATCAGCTCCTTGATGACGCGGGTGGCTTCGACACCGGTGAGCCTGGCGTCCAGGCCCTGGAACTTGTAGGTGAAGCGTTCGTGATCGAAGCCCAGGAGCTTGAGCACGGTGGCGTGGAAGTCGCGGATGTGGACCGGGTCCTTGACGATGTTGTAGCTGAAGTCGTCCGTCTCGCCGTAGATGGCGCCGCCCTTGGTGCCGCCGCCGGCCATCCACATGCTGAAGCAGCGGGGGTGGTGGTCGCGCCCGTAGTTGTCGTGGGTGAGGCCGCCCTGGCTGTAGATGGTGCGGCCAAACTCGCCGCCCCAGATGATGAGCGTGTCGTCGAACATGCCGCGCTGCTTGAGGTCCTGGATCAGGGCCGCGCAGGGCTGGTCCACGTCCTTGCACTGGGCTGGCATGCGGCCGCCGACGTTGGAGTGATGATCCCAGTTGTTATGATAGATCTGCACGAAGCGCACGCCGCGCTCGACCAGGCGGCGGGCCATGAGCACGCTGTTGGCAAAGGTGCCGGGCTTCTTCGCCTCGTCGCCGTACAGCGTGTAGGTGTGCTCGGGCTCCTTCGACAAGTCGGTGAGTTCCGGCACGCTGGCCTGCATGCGGAAGGCCATCTCGTACTGCTTGATGCGGGTGTGCGTTTCGGGATCGCCCACCTGCTGGTAGTTGATCTCATTCAGCGCGTTGAGCCCCTCGATGGTGCGCTTGCGGATGCTGCCGGGCACGCCGGGAGGATTGGTGATGTAAAGAATCGGATCGCCGGAGCTGCGGAAGGACACGCCTGCGTGCTCGCCCGGCAGGTAGCCGGAGGACCAGAGGCGCGCGGAGATGGACTGCTCCTGCTCGCGGTTCGTGGGGATGGCCACGAGCACGACGAAGGTGGGCAGGTTCTCGTTCATCGAGCCCAGGCCGTAGGAGGCCCAGGAGCCCAGGCAGGGGCGGCCTGAGAGCTGGTTGCCGGTCTGCATGGCGCAGATGGCGGGCTCGTGGTTGATCGCCTCCGTGATCATGGAGCGGATGAAGCACAGGTTGTCCGGCTGCTGCGCGAGGTGGGGCAGCAGCTCAGAAACCCACATGCCAGACTTGCCATGTTGCTTGAACTTGAATTTGCTCGGAGCAATCGGGAAGCGGGCCTGGCCGCTGGTCATGGTGGTGAGGCGCTGGCCGTTGCGGATCGATTCAGGCAGGTCCTTGTCGTAAAAATCCTGCATTTTCGGTTTGTAGTCGTACAAATCCATCTGCGGCGGTCCGCCCACC
>CAINXC010000006.1 GCA_903854655.1 uncultured Verrucomicrobiota bacterium
AACTCGCGAACGCGGTCTTCAGATGGGGACGTCGTGTTCGTTGAGGCTGGCGGAGCGCTTTCAACGATCCTCGGCGCTAGCGGCTTCATGGCTTCACGCATTGCGGCTGCCTTTTTTTCACTGTCCTCCCTGGCCTTGCGCTCTTCGTCAAGCTTGGCTTGGCGAGCCTGGTCGAGCGCCGCTTTCGCATCTGCCGTTCGTTTCGCAATGTCATCAAGAGAAGGCACGGTCTCAATGTTGTCGCTCTGGGCGGCGGCGTCGGGAAGGGGTGTCCACCAGCGGTGAGGCGTCTCCATCTCAAACAGATCTGCTCCTGTACCCTCCCAGCCACTCACGTCCGCGAGAATATCGCCCTTCGTGATGGGCTCGAATTGCTGCGAAACGTAAAGCTCTGCCTGCGCCTCCTTCCAGTGGGAAAAACTGAGAACCGCCTTTACCCGCTGTCGATCCGGTCCCACAACGGCTTGATTCAGCGGATTGATCATGGGCGCGCAGACGAGGGCGCGGAGCCGTCCCATTTCCAAGGCGGTATGGACATCATCTGCGCGGCGGCACTTCTGTCGAGCATGTGGCATCGTCACCATCCAGTGCAGCGGCGGTGTTGGTACAATCGCGAAGTAGAAGACCTCAAGCGTTCCCTGTCGGACACGCAATACCTTCGAGCCATTGTGCGCTGTGGCGAACCAGTCGCCTGTCTCAGATGAAATGGAAGGGAAGCTGAGGCGGCAGTCACGATCCGGGTGCAGGATCGCGAGGCAGGGCTTTTGGTGGATTGGCCAACCGCTGGAGCCCTCGACTTCGGGGAGTTCTGCCGACTCGATCATCGGCTTGAAATCCCACTGCCAGCGGGAGGTCTTGGACAGTCCGCCGTTGCTCTCGCTCACGATCTTTTGCTGAACGGTGAGCAGAGTCTCCTTCCATGATGGCACTATCGCGGCATCGTCAATCTCCAGCGTGTCGAGATTGAGAATGAGGCTCGCGTGCGAGCTGGGCATGATGAGCACTTCGTTGTCCCGCCACCAGCGGAAGGTGCCTGAGGGCATCGCTCGATTTTTGGGCTTCGGAAGCGGCACATAGCCGCCAGTCTTGAGATCGAGAACACCGATCTTGACGGGCGAGGCAGCACTTGTGACAAAGATGCGGTCTGCATTCGGACTGAATGACAGCCGGTCAATGGGATGAGGTAGAGCCATCATGCCTTTGTGGTCGGAGGAATGCAGGTCAATCACCCGAATCCCGAGGGTTTGCTCCGGGACATAGGCGAGCCAGCGGTCGTCCTGGGACAGTGTCACCAACTGCCCGCCGGTTCTTCCGATGGTACGACGGTGGCTGAGCTGCCACTGCATCGCCTGGGCAGTCACCATGTCCGACGGCACCGCATAGTCGAATGGCTGGGAAGCAGGGCTTTCATGTCGTTCCAAATTTGAGGTCTGCGGAAGCAACGAGGTGACTGGCATGAAGGGTGAAGCAACGGCGATCACTGCCAGCAATGCGACGCCTGTGCGAACGCTCCACTGTGCTGCGGGCGACAGCAGCTCTGGCGATGGCGGTTGCTTTTGCTGGTCGGTCGGGGAACGAGCCAGGACCAAAGCGGCAACACCCGCGCAGAACATTCCATAGAACATCCCAGGCAGGATCGACAAAACGCCGCCCATCAGTCCACGAATCGAAGCGACCGGCCCCATTGAGGCACGCGCCATGAGGGTGAAGCAAGACATTGCCACGATGGCCGCCATTGCCGCTGCCCAAACGCCCCTGCGCACCGCAGCCGATGGTTCCGAGCCCGTGCGTGATGAAGTCCCTCCGACAATGAACCCTGCCATGGAGGACAAGAACACGATCA
>CAINXC010000007.1 GCA_903854655.1 uncultured Verrucomicrobiota bacterium
CCCCGTCCTCGACTACCCGTCGCACGGCCAGCAGGCGGAGTGTTTCCAGTGATTTGTGGTCCAATTTGCGGCCGTCTTGCTTCATTAGATCGCACTATCGCACATAAACATAGTGTAGTCTATCCCAAAGACTTGTCAGTACAGCCCGAAATCTTGCCAAATTCTCTCATGCGGCACTCCCTTGGGCTTCATGTATCGCAGTGCATGACAAAAATGGAACACTTCAGATCAGTGGTTTGTTTGACCAGGAAATCCACCACCAAAACTCTCTAAACAGCGAATCTGAGGACCGATTTCCACGTCCTGGATTATTTCAGGTCGAAATAGGTGGTGCAGGTATCCTAACCGTGTATGACAACCGGACGTTGCTCGCCATGTTGCACCAGGACTCACTAGTGACGACGTTTTATGACGTCTTAAACGAAGGCCCTGTCGCAAAGCAGCTTACCAAGTACGTCGAGAAATTCGAAGACCGTGTCAAAGCGCACTTTAAGCAAAAAAGAGTGCGCCAAAACATAGACTCACAATTAGCCGACGCACCTCGATTGTGGCTGCAAACGCTCTCTCGCATACTCTTGGGCATCCGGCGCCTGAAACACGGAGGAGCACTTTTGCTCATTCCTTCAAAAAAAACCACAGATCTTTCGGCCAAGTATCAGATACGCTATGAGAACATGGAAGCGATGCTTGACCAGCACCTTATTGCATCCATCCGATGGCAACTTGCCCGCTCACAAATACGTGGAACTCACCGCGCCCCCTCAATGGATTCAATCCCTGCACCTCTTGATGCGGAACGACGTCAAGCGTTCAATGACCGAGAAGACGCAAAAAGAGCAGAATTGGGATGCGCAAATTTCATCGTTTCGCTTGGTGGGGTAGACGGATTAATCCTGATGTCAGAAGGATTGCGGGTTATAGGTTTCGGCGTAGAGATCAAAACACCAACAGACCCTGAGCGCCTATTTAGCGCTCGAAACGCAAAGGCTAGTTCCGGCCGACTGAAGGAAATGCCTTTCGACCACCTCGGTACGCGCCATCGCTCGATGATGCGTTATTGCAATAAACACCCTGGAAGCCTGGGATTTGTCATATCACAAGATGGGGATGTGCGCGCCATAACCAAAACTCCACAAGGACTTGTTGTTTGGGAAAATATCCGGCTCCAGGAAGTTATCCTTCCTGAGCGAGCTCCTGAGAATGAAGACCGAATCGACACGATTCAGCGTCGACAGCAGCAAATTGCCTCCGGCTTAGATAACTCACTGTTTTACGAGATGCCCGGAGATTCTAATAAACCGCAAATTAAGCAAAAGGCATGGATAACTGCCAGCGGGGATCCGCTGAAGATCGAGATCGAGGCTGATGAGAATAATGTTAAAAACACGGTTCAATTCTACTTTCATGAGCAAACCGGGCCTGCTTTGGCAGTCACCCGCCGAGAGCAGGTGGATGGCAATGGGGCCATCCACATCGAGGATACAACGTATTATTTCGCTGCCACATCTCTTGTCAGAATAGAAGTCAAAACTGCTCACTTTGCGAAAAACGATCTCATCCTTATGAATAAGGTGAGAGCCAGAGAACTGAATCTTGGGGAATTTGCGGACGGAGCGTTGCTTGCCCACCCCCTTTACCTCCAGGGAAAAGAAGTCTTGGAGGACATCTTTCATCACCTGCACCTCTCTGGCAGGTTCAAAGATCATTTTCCTGACAACGATCATTACCGATTAATTCAAGGAACGTGTGCTCCTAATGGACGCTTCGCTCTGGGGTTTGGCCTCGCAGATGAGGTGATTGATTGGCAGGCGTTGGCTTTAAGCGGAAATGACATCAAAGGACATCAACACTATTTGGCGGACTCGTTACAGCTCGAGTCTAGCATTCGAAATTATTTGGTAGAAATCGAATCACAAAAAATACTTGGCGAAACTGGGTGTCACTATATTGGAACGCGCCGGAGGTTTAATCATCGCGAATGTTGCGTGGTATGGTCACCGAACAGCCAATTCGTGGTCCAGATTTTTCGGGCAAAATGGCTCTCGATTGAAGCAATAGCAGGCTGGATTAGTGAGTCAGGCTCGTTAAAAGTGATTGACTTAATGAAGCATGTGGCAAGTCGCTCTTATGACTACCTGCGTGAAAGCAAGCATCGGGCCTATCGCCGCTTCGGCGAAAGATTCAGTTTGCAGATTTATTCTGCTGATATAAATAACGCCGGACTTGTGAGTCTCCACATAAGGGGAGAAATACCCAAGTCTCCAGAGGATGGCAGTAGCTTTAACCTAATAGAGCGGTTTCGAATCATGAGAAATTCAAAGGGATTATCATTGAAATTCATTGATATCCGCGAGATAGATTTAACATATTGATTTCGAGAAACCTGTTCTGGGTTGAATGGCGCTGGCTTAGGCTATAAATGCACGCTTTACACCCACGCTAAATCAGCGTCATACGAGTCAGGTGACGCACTTTGCATGAACTCCATAGTGGGGGCCTTCGCGGGCCAAGACCACCTGGTACTTCATTTCGCTTCAGGACGTTTGCGGGTCTGCTCCCGGATTTGCGCAAAGGCTTCATCAAGCGGAATGCCGCGCTCTCCTGCGGCATACGCTTCCACCGCATCCTTCAAGCGCATGTCCAGCCGGTGCTCCTCCGCGTCATGCATGAGCTTGTCGAAGGCGCTGACGGAAAGCACCACGGCGGCGGCCTTGCCGTTGTGGGTGAGCACACGGGGGCGGTTGTGCTTTTTCAGCTCCGCCGTGTGCTTGCGCGTCTGCCTGGCGAAATCCGTGAGGCTGACGATGTCCTTTTCCAGAATCATGCTCATGTTTCCACTCTAGCACAGAATTATGTGTTGCGACAAGGGTCTCTTCAAAGCCTGCCACAGATGGGTGATTGGCATGGCCCCGCCCTCAAGTTCAATCCGCCCTTGGCACCGATGGCGGACCTGTCATACCAATTTCAGTTGATCGTGGGTCGAATGAAAAGGGCTGGCAATTTGGCGGGGAGACGTTCCGCCCCTCACCTCTTATCCTTTCGCTTCGCGGCTGCGCAGCCCGCCGGGAGAGGAAGACTGCCTCTTGGCCGTTCAAACCCCTGTGCTTTTAACAATGTGGCGCGAACTCCCTCTCCCGGCGGGAGAGGGTTGGGGGTGAGGGGCACGCCTGGCAGCACCATTTGCGGGTGAGCACACGGGGACGGTCGTGCTTCAAGGGTGCTGACGACCATCACAGCAGGCCGTGCCGGCGGCGCAGGGACCGCATTCGGAGCATCCACCAGATCAGCACCAGGATGTCCCAGACCATGGTGTAGGTGCTGTATCCGAACCTGCGAAACCCGAGCGTCGCGTAGATGGCCGAGGCGAGGGCGGCGTTGATTCGCGCCAGCAAGTGGTCGCCGCAGCAGAGGAAGATCATGGCAAGAACCAGCAGGTAAAAGGCCCGTCGCAGAGACGCAGGCTGGCCGGGCCCGGCGGCGACGACGAACCGGGCCCAGGCCAGCAGCAGCAATCCGTAAGGCACGGCGTTGACGGTCCATGCAATGGCGATGGCGGCCGCCACGATGAGAGCGGTGGCCTCGATGATGAGCTTGGTCTTGTCGGTCATGGGGTGAGAATGGCTCAGATTCAGGAAGGAACACCAGGAAGCGGCTGAAATAATGGCAAATGGACAGGGCACTGGCGAGACATTCATGCGGGGCATCACGCGGGTCGATCCGACACTGAGGACGAGAACAATTGAGGATGTTGGGCGCGGGTTGTTCAAAGAGCATTCGAGTGGCACGCGAAGGGGGGCGTCCCGAAGCACCGGCCCGGCAAACGGTTCGATGATGGTGCGGCCGTTGTTGCCGTATCTGAACCACAGAGTGGTTCTCCGTGAATAGCCTGGGGTCGAACGACCCCAGGCACTCAGATTTCGGGGGATCAACCACAGCGTGGTTGGCCAATGGGCGTCAAATCACGGCAGGTACTCCGGTTTCCATTCCAAGTGTGCCGCTTCCACCAGGGACTTGAGTTCCGATACGAAATCTTGGGATTGATGATGAGCTTCCTGGTTCTTGATATAGTCGATCAGGAAGGGCCGAGCATCGCTCGCCGCCGTGAATGCGCCGTAGCCCTCTTGCCAGCGTTCAAAGAACGGAAAGACCTTCCCGGATTTGATCCACGTAGAGGACGAGGTTTTGATTTCCTTGACCAAATCGGCAAGCGCCATTGATGGATGCAGGGATGTTAGAAGATGCACATGATCCTCCACGCCTCCCACGCGATAGAGATGGCAGTTTCGCTCCTTGACCACACCCCACATGAATCGAAACAGGTCGTCACGACGAGCTTCGTCGAGCGCCCGGGTCCGGTGCTTGGTGGCAAACACAATATGGTAGGTGATGTCAGTGTAAGTGGTCATCGTTGTCAGGAGTGAAGCATGGTTTGGCAAGGATTGGCAAACCCTTCCAGGGTTGAATTCGCGGGCCTGCGTTACCTGGGGTCGTTCGACCCCAGGCTATTTATGGGGAACCACGCTGTGGTTCGCTGCGTGAATTGGCCAGTTGGCCGCCGCAGACATGGAGCAAACCCCAGTGGGGTGAACCGCCCTCAAGTTCGATCCGACCTCGGCCACGATCGCGGACCTGCCGCCGGGCTGGCGGGCTCGGCGAAGGGGGGGCGAGCCTTGGATGAGGGAGGTATGTGGTAGGACCGCCAAAAAATCACCGGCAGAGGATTTCACATCCTCGCCGGTGACTGGTAGGCAGGTGCCTCTGCCGCGGTCCAACGTGCTGTTGGGCTTGCTATTCAACCGAAGCATCGGCGGCCTGGCGGATGACTTCCGCGACCTCCTCGGGCTTCGACACGTAGATGGCGTGGCTGCCCGGGACCTCCGTCACCCACGCCTTGGCGCGCCCGGCCATCGCCTGTTGGGCGGGAGGGGGAATCATCTTGTCTTCCGTGGCCACCAGATAATGGCTGGGCTTGCTCTTCCATGCGGGTTCCGTGACCGCGCCGGTAAGGGCCTCAACGCCCCAGGGCACCTGGGAATCGGCCATGAACGCTGCCGCCTCAGGCTCCACATCCGCCGCAAAAGAGGCCGCGAATTGAGCGCGGTCGAGGAAGAGATAACCATCCTTGGGGGGCAGGATCGGTGGCACCGGAGCGCCGGGCGGAGGGTTGGCAATCAGGGACGCCACGGATTCCCCCTTGTCGGGGGCGAAGGCGGTGATGTACACGAGGCTGGAAACTTTGGGATGAGTTCCCGCCTCGGTGATCACCACGCCACCATACGAGTGGCCGACGAGAACGACATCACCGTTCGCGCTTTCGATGGCGGCCTTGGTGGTGGCCACGTCATCGGCCAGGGATTTGGTCGCATTCTGCACCACCAGCACATTGTATCCCTTGTTGGTCAGAATTTTGTGGACGCCCGCCCAGCCCGAACCGTCCACGAAACCGCCGTGAACGAGGACAATGGACTTGCCGGACTTGTTGCTGCCTTTATCTTGTTGCGTATTCATAGGTTTGCCTTTCGATTTTGATCGTTTGTTTGTTGTTCGGTCGGGGTTTGCCAACCGTGGTGAGATACTATCCGGGTAACGTCGAGCCGCCCAATACCACGTTTCATTGGCGGCGATGCCTTTTGGGAATATCAGGAGCATGGTGGTGGCAAAGCCATCTCTTCGCTCAAGGGTGCATCCGGGAAGGCGGGGCCCGCATGGCGCGTGATGCCCAAAAGTAGCTGCGCTCGCGAGAGCGTGGGGCAGCAGGCTTTGCGTGACGTGCCGACGCTCCCTTCCACCTTCTTGCGAAGGCAGCTACGTTCAACGCAAAAGCGAAGCGTGGAAGTCGTTGCGCTCGCGAGAGCGTGGGGTGGCAGGCATTGCGTGGCGTGGAGACGCGCCCTTCCACCTTCTTGCGAAGGCGGCTACTTCAAGCCTTCGTGACCTTGCGGATCGTGGCGCAAAGCCTCTCCGCCGCCGGGGGCAGGTCGCCGCTTTTGGCGCGTGCGATGCCGACGCACATGGCAGCATCCGTATTGGCCAGTTTGCGATAGAGGAGCCTCTTGCCGACGGCTTCCTTGAAGGCCTGGCTGACAACCGCGACGCATTTGCCCACGTTAACTTCCGTGATGAGCGAATTCATGCTGTCACTCTCCGTGGCGATGTGGGGACGCAGGGGCGCGAAGATACGGTGGAGCACGCGGTGATACTCCGAATTTCGCCTGCGATTGAGGATCACCAGGGGCTGCCTGGCCAAGGCTTCCACAGAAATGGCTTTCATCCTCGACAATGGGTGGCCTGAGGCCATCGCCACGAAAAAGGGATACCGGCCCACCTCCTCAAATTCGATGCCTGCGCTGGATTCAGCGGTCGGTTGAATCATGAGAGCCACATGCAGGGTTCCGTTTCGCAGCTCATTGCAGATCTCATCCGTGCCCAAATCATGAAGCACGACCTTTACGCCCGGTGTTGTCTTTTGAAACTCTGCAAGTGTGCGCGGCAGGATGTGCAAATCCAGTGGCGGCAGGTAGCCGACTTGCAGCTCGCCAATCTCGCCGCGCGAGATAGACCGCACCCTGGCCACGGACTCGTCCGCGCGTTTGAGTATGTCGCGCGCGTCCTCCAGGAACGCTCTTCCCTCCTCCGTCAACAAAACGCCGTGGGAGGTGCGTCTCAGCAGGTCGGCGCCCAGCTCCTCCTCCAAGTCTGAAACTTGACGGCTCAAGGCCGGTTGCGCCACATGCAGGCGCGTCGCCGCCTTCGTGAAATTCAAAGCCTCCGCCACGGCCACAAAATATCGTAAATGACGCAGTTCCATCTTACGGCCCATTGTGCATGTGGGGCGTGGCTTCGCAAGCCAGGGAGTACGACTCTCACCCCCAAGATTGATCCGACCTTGGTCACGACAGCGGATCTGCCGCCGGGCGAAAGGGTGTTTGCGAGTTTTGAATTCAGGCGATTTATACCGAGCAAGTTTAACCACGCTGTGGTTGATCTGCTGCGAGTGATTTACCTGGGGTCGTTCGGCCCTGCCTATTCGCTACGCGGCTTTGCAGCACGGGGAACCACTCGGTGGTTCGTCACCCGAATTTGGCAGCCGGCCGTTGGTGAGCCCGGAAGAGACGGTCATTCTTTGCCAACAGGCCTGAAGCGCTCCGCGACGCGATCGACACCGCCGCGCGGTCCTTCCACGGACTTGAGTCCGCCTGCTGAGTCCGTGCCGGTCTTCGACGGGTAGGGATAGAGGGGGATGTCGAGCTCGGTCTTGCCGTTGACGACGCGCTGGGCCTTGAGCATCCCAGGGACGACGCCTTTCTCACGCCACTGGATCACGAGATCGAGCATGTTGGGCAGCTTGTTGATGCCGGGACCGCCGGCCCCGTGGGCCATGCCTGGAATGATGTAATAGCGCACAAACGCCTGGGTCTTCTCCAGGGAGCCGAAGTGCTCGATGACACGCTCATAATAGTCCAGCGTGGCATGATAGGGCACGACGGAATCGGCAGAGCCGGAGATCATGAGCATCTTGCCGCCACGCTTTTCGAAGGGGCTCAGGTCGGCATTCTCGGCATTGAGGTACGGGGCGAGCGCGGCGGTATAGGTGTCGATGTCCGTGCCGAAATCGATGGTATTGAGATCCTTTTTCTCTCCGAACACCCATTGGAAAAGATAGAGGTGGCCGTGCGCGGCATCGAAGGAGCTGCCGAGCGGGATGCCGTTGAAGATGCGTTCGCCGGTGACCGCATGGCGCGGGCCGTCGAAGAGTTTCCGCAGGGCCTCGGCGTGCGAGTCCGTCAGCGTTGGGTCCTTTTGTCGCGCCAGCTTGATCACGGCCTCGATGTCGTTCTTGTCGCAGCGCGGGTCGGAGACCAGTTTCCCTGCGGTCTGGGGAATCTCACGCGCTGCCATGTATTCGTTGCTGGCGAGGGTGATGTTGGATTTCTGGGAGTCGGTGAACGGGCATTGGTGGAGGACCTGCTCGTTCCACAAGAAATAGGCGTGAAGGGGAGTGCGGCAGTGGGCAGGGACGTTCGCGACGATGGCATCGTAGTCCTCCGGGTAGCGCTGCGCCTCCTGAAGAGACTGCTGGCCGCCGGTGGAGCCGCCGCTGAAATAGGAGAGCTCAGGGCCCTTGCCATAATACACCTTGATGACCTGCTTGGCGTGCAGCGTCATGAGGTGCGTGGCGCGGTAGCCGAAGTCTTTCCAGACCTCCGGGTTGCCAATGCCAGAATCGGAGTTGGGCGCGGTGCCCATGTCGGTCGAGGTCGCAGCGTAGCCGCTGGCCGTCCATCCGGCCAGGCTTGCGGAATTGATGCTGCCCGCCGCGCCGCCGTTGCCAAGCCCGATAAGGCGGCCGTTCCATTTGCCCGGCTCGGGCAGCCAGACTTCGACCCGGATGTTGGAGCCCTTGGCCGGGTTAAGCACCGTCTTGACCACGGTGCGCGGAGGGAGATGGGTCCAGGGGGCGCCTTTGGGGTTTTCCATGGTGGGCGAGTCCAGGTGCTCCACGAGCGTGATCGTTCCCGCGTCGATCTTCAGCTCTTTAAGCGCAGCGAGGCCGCTCGGTTGCTCGGCATGCGCGAGTGGAGCCAGCATGGCCCCCAAAAGAGCGCACAGGCCGAAGGCAATGGAAGTCAGGGAGGAAACTCCAAGGGAGGGTTTTGAATGCATCGGCGGATAGTACGCAGAAAGACATTGCTGTTGCAAGGTGCGCGTGAGCGGGACAGGTTCAGCTCGAAAAGTGTCCGATTTCTGCCCGATTCACTTTTTTCCCAAAAGGCCCGATGGGGCTGGAAGCCTTATGGCTCTAGTGGCTGCCTCGCAAGGACTCGAACCTTGAACGAGAGATTCAGAATCTCCTGTGTTACCATTACACCACGAGGCAAAAAGAACGCACTTCCCACTCCTATAACGGAATTGGCTACCTCGCAAGGACTCGAACCTTGAACGAGAGAATCAAAATCTCCTGTGTTACCATTACACCACGAGGTAAATGTGCGAAGTGGGCCGACAAAATAGTGTGGAATCGCCGATGCGCAAGCCCCGGCGCGGAAAAACTGTCGGCCCGAGGGTGAGACCCGCTTTTGTGCGATTTTTGGCTCAGCCGTGGGGCTTGCAGTGGACCTCAGCCTTCTCCTGGCAGGGTTCGCCCGAAAGGACGGGCGGACGGCGCTTCCAGTAGTTTGCCAGCAGAGAACCGGTGATGTTCATGGTGGTGCCGAAGACGCCGGGCGGCAGGGCGGCGACGGGGCTGCGCAGCACCTCCATGGCGATGCCGGTGGCCATGCCGCCGTTTTGCATGCCCACCTCGATGGCGACGGTGCGGCAATCGGCCTCGGTCATGCGGGCGCCGGGTGCCAGGCTCCCCAGCAGCCGGGCACCCCAGTAGCCCAGGGTGTAGCCGGTGAGGTTGTGCAGCAGCGAGGCGAGCACCAGCACTGGTCCCACGGAGAGCAGCACATCGCGCGTCTGCGCCGTGATGATGCCCACCACGAGGGTGATGGCGCTCATGGAAACCACGGGCAGCGTGGCATCCATCCAGGTGTCGCCCTTGTGCAGCAGGAGGCTGACGATGATCTTGGCCAGCGCGACCACGCCGATCATGCCGCCGCCAACCAGCACACCGGTCTTGAGCTTGGCGAAGTCGCCCAAGGAGGCATCCGCCACCAGGGTCGCGAGCCAGGCCAGCACGGCGCAGCCCAGGGCGATAATAAGCAGCGACGGGACGCGGTTGTTCCAACCTCTGTCGCCATATAGGATCGCATTGGCTATCAAGCCGGCAGCGATAGGTACGAGGATCATGTTCACGATCGAGATCATCATCTCGAAGGTGTGGACCGGGATGTACTGCCCGGCGAGCCACTGCATCAGCAGCGGCGTCAGGAAGGGCGCGGCGAGCGTCGAGAACAAGGTCATGGTCACGGACAGCGCCACGTTGCCCTTCGCGAGGTAGCACATCAGGTTCGAGGCCATGCCCGCCGAAACCGACCCGATGAGAATCACTCCGGCCGCCAGCGCGCCCTCGAAACCGAAGACCTTGGTAATGACCACCGCCACCAGCGGCATGACCGTGAAATGCAGCACGAGCCCCACGCACACAGGCCAGGGGAATTTCAGCACGCGGGCGAAGTCCGCCAGGGTCAGTGTCGTGCCCATGCCGAACATGATGATCTGGGTGAGCGGCACGATCAGCCAGGCGGGCTTGAAGCCGCCCCACGACCCGAACACCACCGGGTACATCAAGGCCACGCTCACGGATGTCATCACGAAAGCGGTGAAGGCGAAGCTTTTGAGCGCCGGCTGTGAACGCAGGGCAAACGCCAGTGCCACGAAGAACGCGACGACCAGCGGGCGGGTTTCCTCGCGATGACCTGCCAGGACCAGTGCGGTGATGACAAGCCCGATGAGAAGTGTGAGGCAGGTGAGGAGGCGGGAGGGCGATGGCATGAGACAACTATTGGGCGTCGGTGGGGCCGCCGAACTCAGGCCCGCCGGCGGCGACGTAGCCGTGGCTCGCGCCGCTTTCTTCGGGGCTGACCCAGAAGGCGTAGAGCTGGCCGCTGGTGAGCTGGAAGCGGATCTTTACCGCCTGCCCGGCAAGGGCTTCCAGGCTCTTCGCGCCTTTCCAGGTGATGCGCTGTTTGGTCCTGTCGCCGTGGAAGGGCTCGCAGTTTTCCATCGTGAAGGGCGCGATGACCTTGCCGTCCAGGCCCTGTACTTCAGCCCGCAGCTCGCCTTGCGCGCTGGCGTTCACAAACAGGTGCTTGCCGCCAAAGGTGATCGCACGGGTGGTCAGCTCGCCGGGTTTGTCGTTCGCGTCCATGGAGGCAAAGCCATCGCGCCGCAGCATGGCGACCCCGGTGGCTCCGCTGCCATACATGTCGCCACCGCGCCTGGGGCTTATGCCGGAGAAGCCGCTGTAGTAGAAGTAGAGCTTGTCGCCGACTATGGCGCAAATGGTCGCGGCGGGATGCAGGTAGGCGCGGTCCCAGTCACCTTCCTTGCGGGTGCCGGCGAGGAAGGCCTCGTGCTCGGGGCGCGACCAATGGAAGCCGTCGCGGCTGAAGGCAAGAGTGAGGTCCGTGGCCTTGGGAAACTTGCCTTTGTAGCACACATCATTGGATGGGCCACGATGGATGTTGAAGACGCCGAGCATCAGGCTCTCGTAGGCCACGGCGTCGAGATTGTAGAGCTGTGTCCTGTCACCCACCAGGGGGTCAGGGAGGTCAAGCTCATCGGCCCCGGCCCAATATACCAGCTCCTTGTCATGCCACACCGCGCCGAGGAAGAGATCATCGCACTCGCGGTAGCTGCGCGTGCGGCTGTCCATGTTGGTGCGGACGCTGTAGATCCACTTTTTGCGAAAGGGGTTGTAGAGGATCGTGGTGTTGTCGCCCACGTTGCTGGTGCGCGTGGGTGCGCCCCAGTGAATGCCATCGGGCGAGGCAAAGACCTGCCCGCCGAATGTCTCAGCAGGCCGCTCGTACAGGAACATCTTGAAGCGCTGGCTCGGATCCTTGGCGTCGTAGTCCAGCCACACTGCGCTGCCGTCGCGGCGGCCATGGCCTGCGGCGGGCATGATGCGATTGGTGTCAGGCACGACGTCCAGCTTGGCACGTTCCCAACGCAGGCCGTCCTTGCTGGTGGCGTAGCCGGTGCCATCGAACCATCCCGCGTGGTACCACATCTTAAACAGATGGTCCTTCGGATCGAACCACACGCCGTCGTTGAACAAGGCCGCCACGGGCTGCTCGCCCTTGTTCATCTCCAGCTCCGTCTCGGGCTTGAGCACGGGATTGCCGGCATACCTCTCTGGATGATGCATCGTCCGTGTTAGGGTTGTCTTCTCTATCAGCAAGTCGTCGACAAAAAGCTGCCGCCCGACATCCACCGGAATGACCTCCGGCGGATGCTCCAGGTAAGGCACGGGACGGATCGCCCGATTCTTCGGATCGGCGATGTGCGGGGGCCAGTGTTTCGGCAGGCGGATGCCGTTGTAAAGCAGCTCGCCGTCGCCTTTGTCCGATTCCCCAGGCTCCTCAATGACAAGGTCCGCCTGCGGTTTCGTATCCGTCAGCACAATCTGGTCCACGCTGATGTGACCCCAGCCTCCCGTGGCCCTGTCCACGATCTCGATGTGAGCCGTCCTGCCCGCCAAAGCGGCGACATCCCACGAGGCGGGAGCAAGAGCTTCGCTTCCACCGGGATGAACATTGGTTCCGGTGCCTGTCCGCTCCACCTTGCCATCGACCACGAGGTTGACGGAGGTCTTCCCCTCCCAGCCTCCACCGCCAATGAGGAAGCTGATGAAGTGCCGCTCGATCTTGAAGTCTGGCGACACGAGCCTGCCCTGCGCCTTGTCTCCGCCGTTGAAGCTGCTCGCGAAGCCCTTGCCCAGGAAGCCGGTCACGGGCTTTTGCTTTCCCAGTGAACCGTGGGCCGGCGCTTTGCCGAAAGCTTCGCCCTCGATCTTCCAGTTGCGATAGTCAGCCCCCTCGAAGTCACCGATGACGACATCGTCAGCCGCGTGGGCGGAGGCAGACAGGAGGGCGAGCAGGGCGAAGGAGCACAAGGTTCTCATAGGGCATGGATGCGCAAGGCCTCGGGCAGCGGTGGCGTGGGGCCGGCCTGGGAGCAGACGAAGGCGGCAACCTCGCTGGCGCGCTGGTGAATCGCGGGCACCGGCCAGCGTTCAAGCATGCCCAGCACAAAGGCGGCTGTGAACGAATCGCCTGCGCCGATGGTGTCCGCCACGGTGGTGGGCACGCCCGGGTGTTCCGACCATTCATCGCCCACCAGCAGGCAGCTTCCCTGCGACCCTCGCGTGAAGGCCACAGCTTGCAGGCCATGCTGGCGTGCCAACGCACGGATCTGCGAGCGAGTGTCGCCGCCAAGGCCAAACATCTCCGCAAGCACCGGCAGTTCGGTCTCATTGAGCTTCAGCACGTTGGCGAGCGCGAGCGAGGCCTCGATCACCTCGCGCGAGTAAAATGACTGCCGCAGGTTGATGTCGAAAACGCGCAGCGCTTGGAGCGATGAAGCTGCGACCAAAGCCTCCACGGCGGCACGCGAGGCTGGCGCGCGCTGTCCTAGCGATCCGAAGCACACGGCATGTGCCTCGGCTGCGGCCGTTTTGGCCTCGTCGGTGAGGGCCAGGGCGTCCCAGGCCACCTGTTCATGGATGATGTACTCAGGCTGGCCGTCGCCGGCCAGCGTCACTGATACGGTGCCGGTCGGCAGGGCGCGGTCGATGCCGATGAGTGCGGTGCTCATCTCGCGGGCCTGGAGCCGCTGGAGGATTTCATGGCCCAGCGCGTCGTCACCCACCCTCGACACCAGTTTTACGTCACCACCCAGGGCCTGCGCATGCACCGCGAAGTTTGCCGGGGCACCGCCCAGCAGGGGGCCGGTGGGCAGGAGGTCCCACAGCACTTCACCAATGGAAAGAATGCGGTGTTTCATCAGGCAATGGGTCGGGCGGGGGTGAAAAAGGCGTGAAGCATGAGGCCCCTTTTATGGGGCCGACCCTTGAATCGGTCATCACAAAAATGATGGCTTCGCCGCGTTGATGCCGGCCCGAGGAGTGCGAGATGGCACGACGAGTTCCTTGAGCTTCGGCAATAATACTGCGACAGTTTCAGAACATGTCGGCAACCGCAGCCCAGCCTCTCCCTGCCGCCACACCTGCGCAGCCCGATCATTCGGCAGCTCCCCGGGTGCCGATGCCCACGCCTGAGCAGCTCACCGAGCTGATTCCGCATGGCCGCTACTTCGCGGAGGAAATCATCGGCCAGGGTGGCATGGGCATGGTTTACAGGGGGGTGCAGGTGAGCCTGAACCGCCCCGTGGCGATCAAGCTCATGAAATGCGGCACGGGCGGGCACTACGCGTTTGAGGACCGCTTCCGCCGGGAGGCGCAGTCCATGGCGCAGCTCAACCACCCCAACATCGTCACCATCTTCGATTACGGTCACATCGAGAAGGAGTTCCTGTTCTTCGTCATGGAGTACATCGACGGGACCGACATCGCCGAAATCATGCGCACCGGCGGCATGACGCCCCAGCTCGCCCTGATGCTGCTGCCGCAGATCTGCCACGCCCTGGAGTACGCCCACGCGAAGGGCATCGTGCATCGCGACATCAAGCCTGCCAACATCATGATCACCCGCCAGGGCGAGGTGAAAGTGACCGACTTCGGCCTGGCGAAGAAGATCGACCAGTTCAACTCCTTCGTCACCCAGACCCACATGATCATGGGCACGCCCGAGTACGCCGCGCCCGAGCAGATCGACGCGCATCGCGAGGTGGACCACCGCGCCGACATCTACGCCCTGGGCGTGATGATTTACCAGATGCTCATGGGCCATCTGCCGCGCGGCTCCTGGCAGCCGCCTTCGTCGAAGGCAGGCGTGGACCCGCGCCTGGACAACGTGGTCGTGCGGGCGATGATGCCGGACCGCAACCAGCGCTTCCAAAGCGTGACCGAGCTGCGCCGCGCTCTAGAGTCCGCCACCGCCCGCCCTGTTACCGGTGATCTCACCTCCGCCACGACCTCCGTTGCCCGGCCCGTGTCCAGACCCGTGACCCAGCCCATCGCCCGCCGCGTGCTGCTGCTGGAGGACGACCTCCTGGTGCGCGACATCATGCGCCGCAACCTGGAGCTTTCCGGCTTCCAGGTCGTGGAAACCGGCGACGGCCGCGACACCTTGCAGATCTACCACGAGGCCCTGCAACAAGGCCATCCGTACGACCTTGTCATCCTCGACCTCACCATTCCCGAGGGCTTGGACGGAGCCGAAACCATGCAGCACCTGCGCCAGATGGACCCCAAGGTCGTCGCCGTCGTCTCCTCCGGCTACCGCGACGACCCGATCATGAACAACCCCCATCACTATGGCTTTGCCGCCGCCCTGCCCAAGCCCTATCAGCGGGAAGGTTTGTTGCAGATGGTAAACGCGGTGCTGGCGGTCGATGGGAGGCGGTGAGACGCCATTGCTCCGATACGACAAACCGCACTTGCGCGGCTATTTCTTCGCCTGCTTCGGGAATCAGTCGAAATAGTGTCGGGCGTCCGCGCCTTCGCGGCATCAGCCATCATGTGATAGTAGCCACTGTGATCACGGAGCCACAGGTCAGTGGCGGTGTCAGAATCAAAACTCGGCAAATCCGTTGCATGGCCTATTGCGCAGAAACCGAAAAAGAAGAAGATAATAACTCGCAGGTTAGCCGCAGTTGAGTGTCTTCTAAAGTGGTGCTGCACGAACGCGACTGTCACTTATCGTTAGATCTAATGAGCGCATCAACATCATTCTCGAGCTTATGATTGGCCGCCTTGTCCTTTTCAATAAGCGAAGTGAAATCCCGATCGTTTTGAAAAATTTGAAGGCACTCGTCGCTCTCGGTTTGTGAAAGAGCGAATTTGCTTTTGGCGGCAACCATGTCCTTCTTCCAAGTTTGGAGGTCTCCTGCGTGAAGCTCTGCAAGCGATTGAAGGCAGGACCCGATCCAGGTTGAGCTTACCTCCCGGCTATACAAATATGCCGGAATCTTGCGATTAGAAAGACTGGCGGCTCCTTCGAAATGATCATGTGCCAAAGTGTATAGGTCGGCGGATTTTCTCCAAAGTTTTTCTCTCTCTTCCTTCGTATTGCCGATGTCTTTTGCTTCAACGAAAATTACACCAGCCAACCTGGCTTGGGCCGCCCCCCAGGCATGTTGTAACGATGCATCATCAGGCCTAATTTTTCCCGCATGATTCTCATATGCATCGAGGGCTTCTTCAAAATCCTTCTTCCCAAGAAATCGACGCGCGCTATCGGGAGAAGGGGTGTTGGCGTCCCCAAAGAGAAGATCTCCATGGTGCTTTAAAACAGTCCCGAATCTTGACCATCCTTCGAAATCGTCAACGGATGGTGGATTTTTCCTGTAATATTCACGCAAGTAATCATTGATGGCTTGAATCGCTTCAGGGGCGGCCGCGCCTTTCCAGTCACTTAGGTTCGAAAGTCCGTCAAGAGTCTCGTTCAGTTTTTGGAGGGAGGCTTCGGCAATGTCTTTGGCCTTCTTGGCCTCCTCTGCTGACGATTCCGCCTTTCGCCTCTGTTCATCAGCTCTGGCCCGTTGGCTTTCGGCCTCTTGTTTCGCTACCTCAGAGTTTTTTTGTGCCGTCCTTGCTTCACTCGCGGCTCTCTCAGCGCTTTTTTGTGCCGTCCTTGCTTCACTCGCGGCTCTCTCAGAGTTTGCTTTTTCCGTCTCGACGATCGAGGTTTGCTTCTCCGCGATGACTCGGAGCCTCTCTGCTTCAGATCGAGCCTTTTGTGCCTGGGTAATGAAGAAGACCAGACATCCCGCAAGCACAACAAAAACAGACGCGAGTCCAATCGCAAATCGTGCGCGCCGTAGTTCGGCTTTCATTCGCCCTGCCGCCTCTTCTTCACGCTGCCTAGCCTGCTCCGCAATGCGCAGGTTTTCACGATTGCTCAACTCGGATTTATTCAGGCCAAGAGCACTGCTCAACAGCATGATGCGGGCGTCAATGAGTTGGGCTGTGTAGGCCCGGACCAGCAAATCAATGGTCGAATCGTTATAAACGCCCTCCTCGCGCAATATGCGCTCATAGGCCTCCGGCGTTGTGGCTCCACGATGGCGGGTCGGCTCGCCTTTGGGATCGGTGGGCCGAAGGTCAATGAAGAGAGGATGCGCAGGTTTCTCCAGATCTGGTGCTCGCCCATCGTCCTGTAGATCATAGGCGAGCGTTGGCGGATAGCACTCGTTGGCCTTATCCTGGTCGCTGTAGCGCTCGCCATCGAGGATGAGAACAATGATGCGCTTCGCGGTGTCGTTGTCGGCATGTTTTTTTTCGCGCCCAATCCTTTTGAAACACGCGATCTCATCGGCTATGTGCTCACTGGTCGCCGCCTTTCGGCTGCAGAGAACAACAAGAACTCGGCTTCGCCCCAAATGATCTTCCAGCAAAGGCGTTAGTTTGCCCGACCTGGGCAAAGGTTCAGTATCGATGAATACGTTTGGCATCGACGCCGGAACAGGATCGCCAAGTATCCCAGTGGTGCCGACCAAATCCCTCGGCGTTTCAAAATTGACCAGATTGTCTCTGACCCAAGCTGTCCAGTCCTGGCCTGGAAGCTTAGTGTCGTCGTGAGCGTAGCTAATGAAGGCGTTCCAATCCTTCTCACCGGGCTTGAGCATGAATTCGTCAGCAAAGCGAAGGATGGCGGCGCTCACGCTGCGACGGGTGGGTCGGGCTTTGCGTGGAGCGCCGGAGCGTTCCTTGGTTTTGGAACTCGCTTTCATTAAAATAAACTATAGCGACTCGCACTCCAAGGCAACTTTTTCGGGGGTGTGTCTGGCACGCGTGGAACCATGAACGAGACTCCGATTGTCGCAACAGACCAGTCGCGCGCATGCCTTGTGCGCTGAATTAACCTCGCCCCTCACCCCACCGCCACCACGCTTTCGATCTGGTTGAACCCGAAGGTGCGATCTCCCACCCGGAGCCGCAGGCCTTTGGCGCGTGAGCCCTGGCGCTCTTCCACAAGGCAGAGCAAGCCTTCGAGGGGCTTGAGTTCATCCACAAGCTGGACCCAGACCCGGTGGCCGAGCGGAACACCAAAGCGCTTTTCCACGGTGTCGCGATGACGTTGCATTTCGGCGCGCCAGGCAGCGTAGCCTTCGCCATGGTCCGACGCGGGAAGATCGCTGCCTTGCGCGGCGAGTTTTTTCTTCCGCTGCTCGGCCCGCCAGCGGGCGTAGCCGTCCTCGTGGGTGGTCGCGCCGCTGAAAAGGTCCGGCTGGGCTTGATCCCCACCCGATACCATGCTGGCCTTGGGTTTGTTGGGAGAGCCCATCTGCAGATCGCCAGGTTGAGGGCTGCTGTCTCCATCACATCCCGGCAGCCGCCAGCACGCGCTCCAGTTCTTCCTGGAACACGGGCACATCGGCAGGGGGCGGCTGGTAGCCAGGTTCGGGGGCGCGCAGGCCGAGGCGGCCGCCCTGGTCGATGTACCAGGCGGCGGACTTGCCATCGCTGAAGGTGGCCTGGCCGCTGCACATGGCCCCGGCGATGGCGAGATCATCAAGGGTCACGGTGACGGATCCTGGTGCTGCCTCAGGACCGCCCGGCGCGATGGCTGCGGCAGGCTCGGGCTCCTTGGCGCGCTCCTTGTCCTTGAGCTTCACATTCAGGTCCATCACCAGCAGGCGGGCGTCCAGGTAGGTCAGCGTGAGGTCGAACTGAGCCTTCAGCCGCTGCTGGATGTCGTTGAGGGTCGCGCCTTCAGCCGCCCATTGTTCCACGGCGGTTTGTTGTTCGGGGGTGAGTTTGGCCATGCCCCATGAATACGCACGCCTTCGCGGATTCAAAGAACAAACATCTTTGAAACCTGGACATCGCCCTGTTGCCAGGGGTCCTTGCCGTGTGTATGAAGTCTGTCCCCCTGGCATCAGGGGCATCCCCGGTCCCATGCCTGATCTTCACATTGCCCTTCCTGTCCTTCTGCAAAGCTTTGCCGAACCCCTCCGGCGTGAAGCCGAGCGACTCGCGGATGACAGCGCGATCATCACCCTCGATCTTCAGGACAACCGCCTGGATGCGGAGGTGATGCTGGACGACAAGCCGGTGCACGTCTGCTGGCAGATGAAGCAGGGCCGGTGGACGCCGGACACGGATGCGGACGAGCCAGCCCTGGGCGACCTTGCCGCCTGCCTCGCCCTGGTCGGCGTCAAGCGTGACATCCCCGATGCCACTGCGCCTGAGGAGCCAATCAAGGAGACCTTCCAGCTTGTCGTCGAGCGCGTCCTCGGCCGCCAGCTCGTGCCAAGTGAAGAGGGCTACCTGAGCAAGGTGGAGAAGCGTTTCGAGCGGGTGCAGAAGACCAAGGAGATCTTCGACCAGGACATGGTGCGCCTGCACCCGAAGTGGGCGATCCAAAGCTACGACCCGCTCGCGCTGTGGGCTGAAACGCCGGCCACCCCCCTGGAGTTCTGGAATTACGTGGCGCTGGCCCTGCACGAGCGGGCGCTGCCCTTCCCCGGCTTCCTGAAGGCCGTCACCGATCTCACCGCCACCCGCGCCAAGCTGTCCTCCTTCCGCCAGGATCGCACCGTGCCGCAGTGGGTGGAGCGGGTGCGCCGCTTCATCACCGTGAAGAAGGAGCAGGGCTCCGGCCAGGAAATCAGCGATGCACGGCTGCTGATCACCACCAGCGATGCAAAGCTGCAGGTGTTCTTCAGCGGCCAGTTCAGCACCGTGGTGCCTGAGAACATCGAAGGCATCCGCCGCGATCACGCGCGCGGGGTCATGAAAATGCCCGCAGAAGCGGAGCTGCTGCTGGTGGAATGCCTGCTGCAGATGGGTCATTCCGAGCTGGAGAGCTTCCGCCTGGAACTGGAGCGCCATGCGAACTGGCTCGCCACGCTGTTCGCACAGAACGCCCTGCACACCCGTCTCGTCACCCTGGACGAGGTGCCCTTCCAGCACAGCGAGCAACCGCTGCAATGGATGGCGGTGGAGGCCGAGGACGGCCTGAGCATCACCATGAAGCTGGTGCTGCCGGACGGCTCGCCCCCTCCCTCGCCCCTGCGCGTGCTGCAGGCGACCTCCATCTTGTACCTCTCCGGCGACATGCTGTTCCACGGGCCACCTTGGTTTGGTGACGACACTGCCGTGGAGCCGCTTACCGAAATTCCGTTGCCCGCCCTGACCTCGTCAGATGGCATCGCCTTCCTCGACAAGCTCAAGGTGCCGCTGCCGGAGTGCCTGGCTTCGCGCATCCGGCGCGAGCCCCTCTCTGTCGAGATCGTGGCCCATTGCACCAAGGCTGCCGCCGGCAGCACGCAGTACGCGCACTTCCGCGTGCTCGCCAGCTCTCCCGATGGCCGGCACACCGAGGTGCTGCGCGGCAACAAGTGGGTGGTCGAATCCAGCCCGCCGCGCCAGGACGGCTTCATCATGTGTCACGACCGCACCGCCCTGGCGAATGCGGAATCCCTGCTGGAAGGCGTGAAGGCGAGCTTTGACGAGGACCTGGACACCTTCCGGTCACGCATGACGAAGAACTTTCCCGAAACCTTCTTCGAATGGGCGCAGCAGCTTCCCCAGGAGGTGGATTTCAAGCCCGATGCCTCCCTGCAAACCATTCTCGCCGATCCGCTCATTGCGCGAGTGCGGCTGGAAGCGACACAGACGGCGACCATCGACTGGTTCGATCTGCGCGTGGTGTTCGATGTGGAAGGCGTGGACCTCAAGCCGGCGGACATCCGCCGTCTCATCGCCGCCAAGGGCGGCTTCGTGCGCCTGGCGGACGGCACCTGGCGGCGCGTGAAACTGGAACTGGCGGAGGACCAGCACGAGATGGTGCAGATGCTGGGCATCGACTTGAACGAGCTCAGCGATGAAGCCCATCGCGTCCATTGGCGCCACCTCGCCGGCGAGCGCGGGGCGGAGGTGCTCGACGCCGAGGCCTGGAAGAAGCTGCAGGACCGCATGGCCGCCGTGGAGCTGTACGAGAAGCCGGACGTGCCGGACGGCCTTTCCATCACGCTGCGGCCCTACCAGGTCGATGGCTTCCATTTCCTTTCCTATCTCACCGTGAACCGCTTTGGCGGCATCCTTGCGGACGACATGGGCCTGGGCAAAACCGTGCAGACCATTGCCTGGGTGCTCTGGCTGCGCTCCCGCTGGGAAGGCTCGCCGCCACCCACGTTGGTCGTCTGCCCCAAGTCCGTGCTCGACGTGTGGGCGCAGGAGTTCGTAAAGGCCGCGAACCACGTGCGCGTGCAGGTGCTGCATGACCGTGACCAGCTTGAAATTTCCGCGCTGAACGGCGGCGTCGATGTGCTGGTGATGAACTACGCGCAGCTTCGCGGCTGCATCGACCAGTTGAAGCACATCCATTTCCTGGCGACCATTCTCGACGAAGGCCAGCAGATCAAAAACCCGGACAGCAAGGCCTCCAAGGCGGCGCGCGAACTGCGCTCGCACAACCGCCTGGTGCTCACCGGCACGCCGCTGGAAAATCGCCTGCTGGATCTCTGGAGCCTCATGAGCTTCGCCACGCCCGGCGCCTTGGGCGACCGCAGCTACTTCCACAAGCACTTCGACCGCCGCAAGGATGAGCGCGCCTCGCAGCGCCTCTCCGCCCGCCTGCGCCCCTTCATTCTGCGCCGCACCAAGGGCCAGGTGGCGCGCGAACTGCCGCCGCGCACCGAGGAAAGCCTGCTCTGCGAAATGAGTGGCATGCAGGACCAGCTCTATCGCGACGAGCTCTCCCGCGCCCAGCAGATGGTCATCTCCGCCAATGGCAAGGACGCGCTCAGCAAGCGCCGTTTCGCCATCCTCCAGGCGCTCACCCGCCTGCGTCAGGTGTGCTGTCACCCCGCGCTGGTGCAGAAGGATGCCATTGAGGAGGAAAGCGCCAAGCTCACCGCCGCGCTCGACCTCATCGAGCAGCTCCACGAGGAAGGCCACAAGGTCCTGCTGTTCAGCCAGTTCGTCAGCATGCTCAAGATCATCCGCGAGAAGCTGGAGAAGATGAGCATCCCCTACCACTGGCTCACCGGCGCCAGCGAGGACCGCGCCGGCATCGTGCGCGGCTTCCAGGAGGATGAGAAGGCCAGCACCTTCCTCATCTCGCTCAAGGCCGGCGGCAGCGGCTTGAACCTCACCGCCGCCAGCTACGTCATCCTGTTCGATCCCTGGTGGAATCCCGCCGTGGAAAACCAGGCCATTGACCGCGCCCACCGCATCGGCCAGACCCAGCCGGTCATCGCCTACCGTCTCATCAGCCGCAACACCATCGAGGAGAAGATCCTCATGCTGCAGCAGCACAAGCAGATGCTTTCCAGCGACATCCTCGGCGAAGCCAGCTTCGCCCAGAACCTCGGCAAGGAAGACTTCGAATTCCTGCTCGGCATGGAGGAGAAGATGGATACGCGCAGCAAGGTGCTGGTGAAGCGCGAGGAGTGGTGACGCCCGGAGCTCCGCCACCCAAAAAAACAGCCGGAGTGCGAAAGCACCCCGGCTGCGAGCTTGAACGACCAGGCCTGTGGATCAGGCGAAGATTTCGGCCACGGGCGAGCCTTTGTCGCCGACGGTGAAGGGGCGGTTCGAGGGGGACATGACAACTTCCGTGATCGGCAGGCCCATGGCTGCCCCAATGGTGGCGATGAAATCGCCCACGCCCACCTGTTTGTCCGCGATGGCCTTGCCATCTTCATCGGTGGCGCCGTGCACGTAGCCGCCTTTGACGCCGCCGCCGGCGAAGACGGTGGAGAAGATGGGGAAGTGGTCGCGGCCGTTGTTCTCGTTGATGCGGGGGGTGCGGCCGAACTCGGAGGCGAGCACCACCAGGGTGGAATCGAGCAGGCCCGTGGCCTTGAGGTCCTGCAGCAGTGCGGAATAGACTTCGTCCATGTTGGTGCCGGTCTTCTGCATCGCATCATCAATGTAATTGTGCATGTCCCAGCCGCCCGTCTGCACTTCCACGAAGCGCACCCCGTTCTGCACGAGGCGGCGCGCCAGCAGGCAGCCCTTGCCGAAGGTGCTGGTGCCGTAGAGCGTCTTGGTGGCCTCGCTTTCGCGGCTGATGTCGAAGGCTTTGAGCTCCTCGCTCTTCATGAGCTTGAGCGTCTCGTTGTAGAACTCGGTGTACGCCTTCACTTCACCGCTCTGGAACTTGTTGAGGAAGCCCTTGTCGAACGCGTTCAACAAGTCGATGCGCTTGTCGAAGGTGCCCTCGCTCACGGTTGGCTTGATGTTCGCCAGACCGGCCGTCGCATCGTGAATGGGCACGGGGGCGAATGCGGGAGGGAAGAAGCCCGCGCCGGGATGCGGTTCGGCGGCATTGACGTTCACGCTGAACGGCAGAGTGCTTTTCTTGCCCAGGAAGTGCTGCGCCCAGGCGCCCAGCGAGGGATGCACGATGGTGGTGCGCTGCTCGTAGCCGGTGTGCATGAGGTAGTTCGCGCCCTGATGGACGGCCGTCTTGATGAGCATGGAGCGGATGATGGAAATCTTGTCCGCCTGCTGCGCCGTCTTTTTCATGTAGCCGCCGAGCTGGAAGTCGGCCTTGGTGCTGATGGGCTCGGAGTAGCCCTTGGTCTCCCCCTTCTTCGGATCGAAGGTGTCGATGTGGCTCATGCCGCCCTGCATGTACAGGTAGATGACGGCCTTGGCCTTGCCGCCTTTGCCGGGCGGGCACGCATTGGCGGCGGCCTGCAGTTTTTCGCTGTGGGAGAGGACACTGACGCCAAGGGCGGCCTTGGCGGTCTTGAGCATGAATTGACGCCGTGTTTCGCTGTCGAACGCAAGCAATGGATTGGTCATGACGGTGGTGCAGGTGGAGGGTGTCTAAGCAAGAAGGATTCGCAGGCCGGCACCACGAGAGAGGGCATGCGGAAGACCGCTTACCCCGGAACGCAGGTGATGTCGGCCAGCACCTGCGCTACTGGTTAAGACGATTGAGAAGCCCCGGCGTTCCCTCAGTGATTGCGCATGACTGTGCACAATTTGCGCGGCGGGCGTCCACCTACGGCCCCTTTTCAATCTACGGAGACACCGGCACCGCGACGAGCACGATGGGCAGGGGGTAGGAGACCATGGCTTCGGGATACTCGGCAATGGCCTGCAAGACGTCCCGGTTTCGGAGATCAAGGATGTCCACTTGGTCGCCATTGGCAACCAGGGCGCCATGGGTGGACTGGTAGGCCGCAGGTCCGGCGGGCCTGCCGGAGAGGCGCAGTGGCGTGAGCGGGGCGTGGTCCTGGCCGAAATAGCTGCCGCTGACGACCACGGCGGCCCCCCAGTTCCCGCTGCCAGTCCTCGGCTGTGCGGGAGGCCGTCGGGTCCCAGTGGACGCTGAGGTGATAGCGGCGCGGATCAAGGCGGACGAGCACCAAATGGTCAACCACGACATCGCCCACCCGAATGTCGATATTGGCGTTCTCCAGGCCAGGAGAACGGGTTTCCCAGTGAACCACCGGCAATGCGGGCATGGGGACGACAGGCTGCATGGCGATGCGCAGCCAGGGACAGCCAGCGCCTTCTGCGGAAAAGGCGGGCGAGGAAGGCGGCAGAGCTCAGCACGAGCACAAGCCCGAACAGCCGTGAGGTGTAGCTCACCCCATGATCGCCCGGCATGAACATCCACAGCAGCGACTGCAACTTCCACATCATGAGCTTGCTTCGTTGGCGTTGGTGATTTTGGAATGTTGGGGTTGGGCTGCGGCAGGCCGAAGATTCAATCAAGAGTGATCATATTCGCGGCTGCCTGTCCACTGCATGCACCGTGAAGCAGCGGCCCCTGGCATCGAGTTCGCGGTGATTCTTGACGGGTCGCTGCGGCATGGCTTTTTTACTTCACATTCCGCCTTTGGGTCCGTCGCCTTCGACGATGACCAGCTTTTGGATGTAGAAAGGCACATCGGCGGTGGGTGGTTTGGCGAAGGAGCGGAAGATGCCGACGAAGGCGAGGCTGGCCTCGGGTGGCACGACACATCCGGCCATGACGATCCATTTCCAGTTGTCCCGGGCGAACTCGATGGATCCCGTGACCTGATCGCTGGAGCTGGTCGTGAACTTCACCTGGATGTCCTGCTCCGCCTCGTGCGGGATGTAACAAAGCACGGCAAAGCTGACCGTCTTGCCGCGCACCCGGGCCAGAGCCGCGCCGGTGATGCTGATCTGAAGGCCGTCATTTTGCGTGGTGCCAGTGAGCGCCAGCGAATGGGGCGCATGGCGAAAGGTGTGCTCATGATCCTTGCGGACTTTGGCGTTGTGGATGATGCGCCAGTTCGGGGGCAAGTCCGCCGTCCAGTCGGTGAGATCACCGTTGGGGACCAGGGGCTCTGCCGGAAGATTCGCCCAGCAAGCTGTGGGCACCGCCTCGTGGGGCGTGGTGGCTTCCCACGCCGAAATCAACTCTGTGTAGATCAGTTCGTAGCCGCCCGCGCTCGGATGCACGTTGTCCTGATACAGCGCAGCGTTTTTCTCCTTCTCAACGAACGGCGAATAGCCATCGATGAGCGTCAAGGCAGGCATAGTCGCCGCCACGTAAAGCCACCACTCACGCACCCGCTCGTAACCATCGTTGTCCCGCCAGGGATTCTGGATGATGGCGGCCTGGGGCGTCTTCGGATACTCCATTCCCACCCGCCCGATCGGGGCCAGAAAGCTGCCTCGACCATACGGAAAATCTTTCGGCCCGAGAGCGGCCTGCTGATTGTGACCGTGGTTCCAAAGGACAAGATCGGGAGCCTCACCTTTGAGCGGCGCGATCATGTTCGCCCAGCGCGAGCCATCAATCATCGCCTGGGCGACGGCGCCGGGCAGAACGGCATTAAGAATGGTCAGCGTGGCCTGGGTTGCTCCCCTCGAAATCACCAGCGGTTCGCCATAGTCTCGAGGTCCGGTCGGCGCCCTGGTCTCCCACTCCGCCCAGTACCATTCCGTGACGCTGTGCGAGGGGAATTGCGACGCCAGCCAGCGGATGAACCGCCGGGTGCCGGAAATGTCCCGATACCCCGTGCTGTCGGAGATGAGGAGCAATGTGGCGGATTGTCCGTCGCCAAGCTTCTTTTTGAGCGGGGAGAAAGCATTCACCGCCGGCAAAGCTGGGTTGGACTTCGCGGCGGGCGATTCTGCCAAAGTCCAGGAAGCCGCCCAGCCGGTGGCAAGGCCGTAAGCGAGAAAGGCGCGGCGCGGGATGGTAACGGGGGTCACGTGTTTTGGGTGTTGCATGGTGTTGACCGGGGCCGCAGTCCCTCAGGGAACGCCTGCTTCGCCCAGGCCGTAAAGGGAGAAGCCGCGTCCGGTGCTCTCGGGATTCTTTTCTTCGAGCAGCTCGATCTTGATCCGATGAGGTGCCTCTGGAGCAAGCCCCTCCGCCAGCACGGTGGTGTTGCGATAGCCGCCCCACGTGCCGGAGAACCAGCCATCGATGATCTTCGGCGACTGGTCGTCCACCTGCGTCTTGGCCCTGCCCATGGCCCCGCGAATGACGTGGCTCATGAGGAGGATCGACCGCCCCTTCACACTGAACTCAAGGGTGCTGCCAGGCTCCTCCGCATGCCAGGCCTTGAGATCAGGACGGAAGGTCCAGCCCTGGCTGGCCACGGGTTTCAAGTCTGCCGCTTCCTGCAATGCGGTGTGCTCGTAGGCGTCGGTGGTGAGCGGTGCCGGGAGCAGGTCGGTACGTTCGTTCGTTGGCGGCGCGGACCGGGCCGCTTCCAAGAGGTGCGTCACACAACGCGCGGCGATGGCATGGCCGAAGTCGTTCGGGTGTACTTCGTCGGCGAGAAAATCGTCCATCTTGAGTTCACCCGCCTTCACCTTGGGCCAGAGACCGTCGCGGAAGCTGACCATCGGCAGGTGATAGTGGGTTCCGATCCTGGCGTGCTGCTCCTGGGTGTTGCCGCCCGTCCGTCTCGTCATGAAGAGAATAAGGACGGCAGGCGCATTCGGCTGCTTCAGAATCTGGCGAACGAGGCCTTCCAGCGTCTCTGCGCAGGTGGGGCTGTCGCCATCATTGCAAGCATACTCCACGATCACGAAATCAGGCTGGGCGGCCAGCAGGTCGCGCTGCACACGCAGGGCACCATAATTGGAGCCGGTGGCACCGATCCCGGCATTCACCAGCGAAACCTCGGCCTTGGGGAAGGCATCGCGCCACCATTGGGCGACGAGGTTGGGATACCGGTGCTCCGGGGCCGTGGCCTTGGCCCCCTGGGTGATCGAGCCGCCGATGACACCCACCACGAACCTCCCGCCGCGCGCCGCCCTGGCGAACGCCTGGGCCAGGCGCGAAGGGTCACCCATCGAAACCAGGGACCGGGCCACCAGCCCGTCGATTTCCGGTGCCGACGGGGCAGCACCTGCCGGTGCAACGAGCATGAGCGACAGAAAGGCGGTGAACGGCAGCAGCGAGCGGGAGATTGGATTCATCGGGTTGGAACAGTTTTCGCCATCGGTTGCATCAAGTCCGGTAATGCCCCGGGAGTCAATCTTTTGAAGCATTCGGGACTGGATGCGCGAGAACAATGCGAGACAGCGGTGGTCGTTGGCTCTAGCGCTGTGCTAGGCCCGCGCCCGGTACAGCACATGCTGGGAAAGCTCGTGGCCTTCCGGAATCCTCGGATGCAGAAAATCCCCATGGACATCGCGAACAAGCCCAAGCCGCTCCATCAGCCGTCGGGACCGGTCATTCACCCGTGCCGTGAACGACAGCACCTCCGGAAGATGCAGCTCGGCGAAGGCATGGTGCAGCGCCTGCTGCGCGGCTTCGTGCGCAATACCCCGGCCCCAATGCTCCCGCGCTAGTCTCCAGCCAATTTCCACGCACGGAGTAAATGCTGCTTCAAAAGCAGGCACCGCCAGGCCGGTGAAACCGGCGAACATCCCATCCACATCGACCACCCACAGGCCCCACCCCCGATTCTCAATCAACTCTTGCTGACGCTGCGCGAGGGCGTCGCTCTGCTCACGCGTCAAAGGACTCGGAAAGTAGCGCATGACTTCGCTGTCAGCGTTCATCGCCGCAAACGGCACCAAGTCCGAATCCTTCCACTGTCTCAGGCCGACCTTCATTTCGGCCTGACTATTGGAGGGTAAATGCCTCTGTCAAAAGGGTCCATGGCGATCGAGGAAAGGTCCGCCGGACGCACATCAGTGCACGAATTCTCACAACCGTCGTCTCACTGACCGCCGTAGAAGCGCCCAAAGGCGCGCGAAAGCATCAGTGCCATCGCCAGACCTCCCGCCCCGGCAACCAGGACATGACATCCACGACGAAACGCAAAGTTTCCGACCCGTGCCAGGAGGAGGTAGGCGAAGACGAGGTTCGTCGAGCCCCACAAGACGTTCACCCACGCTGGCGACAGCCCTTCGCCTGGCGGCGTTGCGAATGGGCTCTGAAAAGGGTGTCCGGTAACGCCGCTCACGAAATGTGGAACCGCATTTGCCAGAAACGCTCCACCGAAGGACCAGGCAATCCAATGATACCAGCGCATTTGCATCGGGCACCGTGTCGGAGTCCCCAACGAAAGGCAAGCGCTCTTCGCGTCAGGGGAAGCACCACCCTGGAACTGCTCCCACGCTCTCTCCTGCCCCCCGACGCACATCAGGGTACGAATTGACGGGCTCCTTGTGTCGGCACGAAAGGAACGGGGATGTCATCGCGCTCAACAAGAAACGCCCGCGCTCTTTTTCATCTGGGCTGAATGCTTTTGACGAACGCTGAGGCAGGGTCATTCTGCCGTCGATTTGGATTTCACCCTCGCAATATTGTGTTCGAGCTTTTACCAACCACCCGCAACGTCTGACCACGAGCCGTCGCCGCGCTACGGTCGTTAGACCATTTCTCCACGCAGACTTTTTCGATGACACCCCCGACCAGCCCCTATTCGCAAGCCATGCTCGATTACTGGCAAGGTAACGAAAGTGCAGCTTATACGATCCACCGGCAGGATGGTTTTTCACATCCCGTTCCAGTCGCGGAGGCATTCGCCGCGCCGCCCTTCAGCCCGCTTGAGCAGCTCGCCTTGGATCGCTGCAGCGGCAGTGTTCTCGACGTCGGTGCGGGTGTCGGGCGCCACACCCTTGCCCTGCAGGCGCGCGGTTGCGTGGTCACCGCCCTTGAATTGGAACCAGAACTCGCCGGCATCATGTCCAAGCGTGGCGTCACTGACGCTGTGGCAGGAAGTGTATTTTCTCTGGCCGGGAGGCGGTTTGATACCCTTCTGATGCTCATGAATGGCTTCGGCTTGGTCGGCACGCCCTGCGGGGCGGCGGCCTTTTTCGAGCACGCGCAGAATCTCCTTTCGCCCGACGGCCAGATCTTGTGCGACTCGCTCGATGTGCGGCACACCACAAATCCCATTCACCTCGCCTACCAAGAGACGAATCGTAGCCATAACCGTCCCGCAGGACAGATGCGCTTCTGGATCGAGTATCGCGGCCAGCAGGGAGAGGAATTTGATTGGCTTCACATGGATTTCGACAGCCTGCAGAATCTCGCACAGCAACATGGCGTGACCGCACACATGTTGGCCCGCGAGGAAGGTGGGCACTATCTCGCCCGGCTGGTTTATCACGATGCCGGATTGGCCTGAGGCCAAGGTGCAAAACTGCATGTCGTCGGCACTGATCTTGTCAAGGCAGGCGCACCAGAAAGGGGTTCCGTCTCACTCGGGCCCGAGATCGAAAAAAGCGTTCCCGTTCTCCAGGCGGATGTGGCGCAGGGCGACGGGAAGGTTTTGCTCCCCGGCAGGGAGGACGAAGTTGCGCTTTTCGCCGTTGGGCCAGGCGACCCAGCGCTTGTTGAGATCAATGCCCGGCATGTCGGCAGGGCCGGGCAGTTTCAACTCGTAGCGCAGCGCTTCGCCCGGGGACGCCAGGCGCTTGATGCGCCAGATGAAGAGGCCCGCCTGGCCTTCGGCGTCGTTGCCAGCGGTGGAGCGGTTTTCCAGCATCAGAAACTCCGCGCCATCGCCGTCAATGCTGTTGAGCGGGATGATGAAGGCGTCGTCGGGGTAATTCTGGATGGGTCGCAGCACCAGCTTCTGCGGCGCGTTTGCGTCCACCACCGTGGGATGGCACCAGCCGAGCCGGGTCTTTGACCACACGCAGTAGCTTTTCGGATAAATGCCACGGTAGCCTCCCGCCATTGAGCACCAGGGGCCGAAACTCTCCCTCACGCCCTTCTGGTAATAGAGGTCGGGCAGGCCCAGCACATGCCCCCACTCATGGCAAAGGACACCAATGCGCTCGATCTCGCCCGTGGTGAAATAGCGTGTGCCCTCCAGCTTGTCCTGGTGCGACCACAGGATGTTGTTCGAGGGCCCGGTGATGGGACCGGCGTGGATGAGAATCAAGCCGTCGAATCCATTGAGCGCCTCCGCACCATCGCGCTTGCGCACCATGTCCATGGCGGCCTTGAACAGCGGCTCCCTGGCATCCCTGAGTTTCATGCCGTGGATCTCTTCGAACGTCTTGTCGATGGTCACCCAGTCGAAGACCTTGCCCGTGAGCACGAAGCGCCCCTGCGATTGCACCCGGAACCAGTCCGCCATGCTGCCAAACGAGGGATTGCCATCCGGCTGCCGGAAATACTCCTCACGCGAAAACAGCATCTTCTCGTACATCGCCGCGCTGTGGACGGCCTCGTGCTTCTTGTCAGGAAATTCGATCAGCACCACTGCGGCGAGAAAAGGCTGCTTCTGCCAGTCCCGCTCCGCTCCAAAGACATAGAGCGGCGGCACTGGACTGGGCCGCGTGGATACTTGCGCACCATGGAGGGTGCGGTGCCCCGCGATCTCGGGTGGCGCG
>CAINXC010000008.1 GCA_903854655.1 uncultured Verrucomicrobiota bacterium
CCCACCGTCATCACCCCTGCCTTTGACCAGTCAACGATGCCGCTGGCTATAAACCAGGCGGAGGCGACGAGGTTGATGAGCGAGCCCAGCAGGTTCTTCAGCGCGTTCATCTCGTGAATGTCCGCCATGCCCAGGAAGCCCAGCGTGGCGAGCATCAGGATGCCGATGCCCGCGCCGAAGTAGCCCCCGTAGATCGCCACCGCGAATTGAAAGGCGATGGCGACCCAAAGGCCGCGACCCGTCGTGGAGGCGCTTCGCACCCCCCTGTTCGAGAAGCTTCGAAAAGCCCCCTGGGCGCAGAACAGCACGGTCGCGAACAGGATCAGGAAAGGCACCAGCCGCGCGAACACCTCGTCCGAGGTGCGGGTGAGCAGCATGCTGCCCAGCAGGCCGCCCAGGATGCTCACGGGCACAAAACGGCCCAGCCACGGCTTGATGATGGGCAGGTGCTCGCGAAACCCAAAGATGCTGCCCGCCGTGCCGATCACCAGCGCCACCGTGCTCGTGGCGTTGGCCGTGACCGGAGCGGTGCCAAACAGCAGCAGCACCGGAAACGTGATCATGGTGCCGCCGCCCGCCACGGCATTGATCATCCCTGCGGCCATGGCGGCAAGGGCGAGACAGAGAATTTCAATGGGCGACATGCGTCTGGGGAAGTTTGCAAGGGTGCGGGGCCACGCAAGCATTCACTGCCGTATTGACTGACTTCGCTTGAGGCCGCGATCCCTCCATCAAGTGATGCCCGACCCCGATGGCACTGCGTCCTATCTTGATGGTTCCGGTTGGGTATCCCTGCCGTCCCGTGTCGACCTGGCACCACGGACGCACACCCTTATCGCCCATCCTGGTCATGTATCATAGCCTGCGCCAACGGCTGGTAAGGGGTGGCGCCTACCGCCACGCGACGATGAAATACAGCCGAAGTTATCTGTCCTTATTGAGCGAGGATTGAACTGACATAACTGGCTAAGGTTGGCGGAAGGGGCACCTCGGCCCAGTTTTTGCACAGGGAGCAATGGAGACCATTGGGGCAAAGGCGCCCCCTCCGGACCATGGGCCAATCAGGGCTGCCCGTGGTTCTTCCCGAACAACTCCCTTTTCCGTCAAAACCCCATGAACCTGTCCAGCAAATCCATCTTTATCGGCTCAGCACTTGTGGCGCTTGGCGCCGCCGCGATCAGCTTCGGAGACCTCGCCAAACCCCAGCCAGAAAGGGACAATGATGGCGGCAAACCTGCTGGTCAGGCTCCCACTGCACCACCCGACACTTTGGAGCTTTCCGAATCCCAATTGCCGGCCATCAAGATAGGGACTGTGGACCGCCAGTCTTTCGCCATCGAGAGGACCGCCCTCGGCAGCATCGACTTCGACGAGGATCTGTCCGTTCAGGTCTTTCCTCCTTATCAAGGCAAGATCATCAATGCCTTCGCCCAGTTGGGTGACGAAGTGAAGAAGGGCCAGCCGCTGTACACCATCGACAGCCCGGACCTTCTTCAGGCAGAGTCCAACCTGATCGGGGCGGCCGCAACGCTTGACCTGACCAACAAGGAGCTGGCTCGGGCCAAAGAGCTTTACGAGTTGAACAAGGGGGTGGCCCAGAGGGAGTATGAACAGGCCGTCGCCGACCAGCAAACGGCGGAGGGGGCGCTGAAGGCGGCTCGCGACGCCGTGCGGGTTTTCGGCAAGACCGGGGAGGAAATTGATCGCATTGTCTCCACCCGCAAAGTGGAGCCTGAACTTGTTGTGCCATCCCCGATCACCGGTCAAATCACGGTGCGAAACGCGCAGGCCGGGCTCCTGGTTCAGCCGGGAAACCCCACGGCGCCTTATTCGGTGGCCGACATCTCGGTCAAATGGATGGTGGCCAATGTCACCGAGAGTGACAGCCCGCTGTTCCACGTGGGGCAGCCGGTCCGGGCCAGTGTGATGGCTTTTCCCAGCCGCATCTTCGAAGGCAGGACCGCCACGATGGGTGCGACGGTCGATCCGAACACTCACCGGGTCATGGTACGTTGTGAGATTGCAGACCCCAAGCATGAGCTGCGTCCCGGAATGCTCGCCAGCTTTGTCATCAGGGTGGGGGATCCGGTGGAATCCGTCGCCATCCCAGTGAACGGCGTGGTCCGCAACGGCGACGGCACGATGGCCGCGTGGGTCACCTCGGACCGCCACCACTTTACGCAGCGGATCATCAAGATCGGCCTGCAAGGCGCCGACCATTATCAGGTCCTCGACGGACTTAGAAGCGGCGAACTGGCCGTGACCGATGGAAGCGTGTTTCTGAGCAACATGCTGAACGCTCCGCCGTCGGACTGACACATAACTCAGGGTTAGTTCAAGGGTAACTTAAAAAGACACTCCGCAAGGATCAATCATGCTCAACTCTGTCATTGCCTTTTGCCTCAGCCGCCGCGCCATCGTTGTGTTCGCCTTGCTGGCGTTTGCCGGGGCGGGATGGGTCGGCTTCAAGACGCTCAACATCGAGGCGTATCCGAACCCGACTCCTGTCATCCTCGAAATCACCGCGCAGGCCCCGGGCCTCTCCGCAGAGGAAATGGAGAGGTATTACACCCGCCCCATCGAAATCGGGCTCTACACGACGCCCGGCATTGATGTGATCCGGTCCACGTCGTTCTATGGCCTGTCCTTTGTGCGGGTGATGTTCAAGTACGGGGTTGATTTCCACTTCGCCTACGGCCAGGCGGCGATCGCGCTGCAGCAAAATGTCTCCCTGCCGGGCGGCATGATCCCCCAGATCCAGCAGGGCAGCACGACCGGGGAGGTGTATCGTTACCAGGTGGTGGGGCCGGAGCATTTCGGACTGACCAATCTGCGCACGGTTCAGGACTGGATCGTGCAACGGCGGCTGCTGACCATTCCCGGCATCGTCGCCATCAACAGCTGGGGCGGCACCACCAAGCAGTTCGAGGTGGATGTCGATCCGCGCAAGCTGGAGGCGTTCAATGTGACGGTGCCGCAGCTGCTGACCACGCTGGGCAACGCCAACAACAACGTCGGCGGGCGTGAAATCAGCATCGGCCAGCAGTCCATCAACATCCGTGGCGTGGGCCTGATTGACGACGGAGGAGGGGATGATTTAACCCAGGGCACCAAGCTTGAGGACATCGAGAACGTGGTGCTGGGGCAGTTGAACGGCGTGCCGGTGCTGGTGAAGGATGTGGGGACCGTGAAGGTGGGCTTTGTGCCGAGGCTGGGCATCTGCGGCCGGGACAAGGATGATGATGTGGTGGCGGCCATTGTGGTGATGAGCCGCACGGAGCAGACCGCCAGGATGCTGCCGAAGATCAAGGACGCCATCGACAAAATGAACAGTGACGGGAGCCTGCCGCCGGGGGTCAAGGTGGTTCCCTTTTATGATCGCGGCTCCCTGGTGGGGGTCACG
>CAINXC010000009.1 GCA_903854655.1 uncultured Verrucomicrobiota bacterium
CCGGTCCTTGAGCAATTGAAGGGTGACTTGTTGAGCTTGGGAGAGTGTGGACATGCCACACTAAAACTTCCATAGCCACTCGCGAAACCAGTTAATTAAGAGTTCTTAACTTTTCTCCGTCTGTTCATGCGTAAGCCCTGGTGGATTGCCGTGGATAAGCTCTGGGGATTTGCTTCCGAAAATGGACGTCATGTCCAAGAAGGGCAACCTGCCCAATTTGAAGAAGCCGAGCTGGTCGTCGGCGTAGCCGGAGCGTTGTCCGTTTATTTAATGCGCAAGTCAGACTGACGCTGATTTGCGGAAAGCCAACCAGCGGGCACTGACAAAACCCGGTTTTGTCAGTTTTGGCGGTTCGCTTGCGGCGCGTTCAAGCGAAAGGAGCGTGGACATTCGCTGAGCGGCTTCGCAGCCTGCCCGCAATCGTGAACACAGGCGGCGGAGCTGCGAAGGCCTTCCCTGAAGTTTGCACGGCGACTGCGCTGTTCCTTGAGAGCGTGGCGGCTCCGCCGCAGATCTGTTGGTTGCGGAAAGAGTGTCCACGCTCCTTTTGCGCTGCCGCGCCATTCTTCGGCAACAAGCATCCCGGTCAGGTCTTGTGTCTTGGATCTTCCAGTCTTGCATCTCCAACCCCCTTTCACCCCTCAAACGGCAGCGCCATCTGGCGGATCGTCACCTCGCCCAGACCGGCGACGCCCAGGCCTAGCAGGCGCAGGGGGCGTTTCACGAGCTGGTGGCGGCCCAGCAGCCAGCAGCCGAAGCGGTAGATGCTGCGCTGGTCGTCGATCGGTTCCTCCACGGAGATCTGGCGGGTGAGGGTGGTGAAGTCGCTGTAGCGCACCTTCACCTGCACGGTGCGGGCGGCGAGGCGGCGCTTTTGCAGGCGGGTGGCGATCTCCTCGGCCTGCTCGCGCAGGCAGGCGCGCAGGGTGGGGCGGTGGGCGGTGTCCTGCAGGAAGGTGTTCTCGCTGCTCACGCTCTTGATGTCATCGCCCAGGTCGAGCGGGCGGTCGTCCTCGCCCATGGCCATGCGCTTCAAGGCCGTGCCCCAGGAGCCGACAAAGGAGCGCAGGTCGCCGGTGAAGTCCTGCATGTCCGCCACGGTCTTGAGCCCGGCCTTGACCAGCATCTGCTCGGTGACCTTGCCGACGCCGTGGATGGCGCCGACGGGCAGGGGGCGCATGAAGGCGATCTTCTCGCTGTCCTTGACCAAAGTGAGGCCGTCGGGCTTGAAGTTGGAGGAGGCGATCTTCGCCAGCAGCTTGTTAGGCGCGACGCCGATGGTGGCGGTGAGGCCGCGCTGGTCCTTGATGGCGGCCTTGATCTCGCGGGCCAGCGGCAGCGCCGCCTCCAGCATGGCATCCGGCTCGCCCTCCGGCACCTTGTCCGTGACCTCCAGGTAGGCCTCGTCCACAGAAACCTGCTGCACCAGCTCCCCGGCGAAGCTGGCGACGATGGCCATGATGGCGCGGCTCTCGTCGCGGTACGCGTCCATGCGCGGGCGCACAAACACGCCGTCCGGGCACAGGCGGCCGGCGGTCATGCTGGGCATGGCGGAGCGGATGCCAAAAACCCGCGCCTCATAGCTCGCCGCGCAGACCACGCCGCGCCGGTCCGGCGGCGACCCCACGATCACCGGCCTGCCACGCATCTCCGGGTGGTCACGCTGCTCCACGGAGGCGTAGAACGCATCCATGTCGAGGTGGAAGATCACGCGCGGCGCAGGCATCAGGCACTGTACGCATGAAGGGGCGTTGCGCAGGCAATTCGCCGCCACATCGGGACAGTCGTCTCCCGCCTGGTCGAAGGAAACTCAGACGCTCAGGGGGAGGGATCTTCTTTGGTGGTCTCCAACCACTTCGATTGACCTGGCGTTATGTGGACGCTGATCTCCCTGCCACTTTCGAACACCGCCTTGAAATAGTGCTCGTCGTGGTCACCTGGCGTCTGCTCAACAATGTCAATTGGCCTGTCAAATGAACTGGGGGGTGCAAAGTACCGATAGGTCATGCTCAGCCGCCCAGCCTCCCAGACTTCGATCACAAACTGGCTCTCTGTCGCCCCGGGCGGCGAGTTCAGAATGCCTTCCCAAGTTGTGTCACGAACGTTGGGAATTTCGCGCACTTTGATTGCGTAGTAATTGAAAGTGCGGTCGAGGACCACGGTGCCGTGCCTCCACCACGCATAGGCCTCAGCCAGCAGGAGCAAGGCGCAAAGTAACGCGAGCACCACCCAAAACGATTTGATCACCCATTTCATTCTGATGGGCTTGTGGAGTTCCTCGTGCATGGACGTGTTCAACAAAGACTACTTCGATGCCTTGTGCAGCCATTTCACCACCACATCGGGAAAATCGCTGGACAGGCCGTCCACCCCGGCTTCGTCGAAGAGGGCATGCAGCAGCCGGACAGCGTGTCCTCCGGCAGGTAGCCGCTGGCGCCGCGATGGGCGATGACGATGGGCTGGGCCAGCGCGGGCGTGACGACAGCCAGGAACAGAAGGGGCCGGAGCATGAGCTAGCGCACCGCCGGGCCGGGCTCGTCGAGCAGGAAGATCTGGTTGATGGTCTTGAACTTGGCGTGATCGGCCTGCTCCCAGACGATCTTCTTGTCGCGGGTGACCTCGATCACCTGGGCCTGCTCGCCGATGTGGCCGTGGCCGAGGTACACGCAGAACACGGTGTTGCCATTGGCGAGGCGCTGACAGCCGGCCATGAGGCGCAGAGTGTAGCCGGGAATATCATTCTCATTGAGCTCCCACACGACCTTCCCGGCGGCGTCGAACTCCATCACCTTGTGGGCGTCGCCGCAGTCCACGAGCAGATGGCCGTCGGGCAGCTTCACCGCCGCGTGCGGATCGCCGGGCACCTTGAGGGCATGCAGCACCTTGCCGTCGCCGTCGAGCTCGACGATCTTGCCCTCGCCCTTGAAGCAGACGATGTAGTGCCCGTCGGGCTGCTTGCGCGTGCCGCGGAACTGGTTGTGCAGCTTGATCTCGGGCGCGGTGACGAGCTTGATTTCCTTGGCGATCTTGCCGGCGCGGTCCACCTCGATGATGCGGCTGGTGCCGCACTCGGTGATCAGCACGTTGCCATCGGGCAGGGGCTGGCAGGAGTGCACCTCCACCGGCACATCCGTGGGGGCTTTGTATTCCCAGACGACCCTCTTGTCCGGCGTGACTTCCAGGGCGCCGTTGACGAAGCAGAACAGGTAGTTGCCATTGGCCAGCTTCCAGCAGTCCTGCGGGCTCTTGCAATCCCACTGCCAGGTGATCTCGCCCTTGTCCGTGACGACGCAGACCTTGCCGCCGCCGTAATCACAGCACAGGTAGGGATGGCCGGCCTGGGCGGCCGTAACGAGCAACAACGAGGCGAGCGAGAGGAAGAGGGAACGCATGGTCAAACCATGACGAATGGGCGCGGGTGTGTCTATCAAAGGAGTCTGTCGGGCCCTGGCTGCGGAGGCCACAGGGGGCACTGCGGACGACTTCAATATCGCGCCTCTCCGCCCCCCCAACCCTAGGTTTTTGGTGGAATGGAGGGCGGATGCGGCGAAAAGGAAGGCCTTCGCATGAGGAATGAATTCGGGCCTTCAGTCGGCCCGAAGGCAGCTTGGTTTGGCCTTGTGTGCGGAGACGGGCTCGTCATGGTTTTCGAAGACAAGCACGCGATGAGCTACGATCTGTATTTCACCAAGCCGGACATCAGCCTGGAGCAATTTCATGAGTATTTCGAGGGCAGGCCGCATTGCACGGCAGCCGGTTCACAGGTGTGTTATGAAAACAAGGACACGGGCGTGTACTTCTTGATCGCACACGGTGAGTCCGGGGGAGAAGACCCTGAGGAAATTCCATCCACCGCCACCCTGAACTTGAACTACTACCGGCCCCACGTCTTCGGACTGGAGGCTGCGGACGAGATCTCCGCCTTTGTCGGGCACTTTGGGCTCTCCATCCACGACCCTCAAACCCAGGGAATGGATAACGGTGATTTTGACAAGGAGCGCTTTCTTCATGCATGGAACCATGGAAACGAACTTGGATGCCTGGCTGTGTTGAGTGGTGAGAATGCTCCACGTGATGTGTTCACCCTCCCTGGCGACAGGCTGGAGAACATCTGGCGATGGAATCTGAACAAAACCTCCATCCAGCAAGGCTTAGGGGATGGTCGTTTTGTGCCACGCATCTTCCTCATTGAAGTTGAAGGCCGGGCAGCCAGCGCCGCCGTATGGCCAGATGCGATTCCCGAACTCATTCCCAAGGTCGATTACCTGGCCATTGTGCGCAACGAGCTTGCTCCAAGATCCTTTTTCGGAACCCGAAGAAAGGATACGATTTTCGTCCCGATTCGCGACCTGGATCCGGCACTGGAAGCTTATGCGACCGCCGATTACGCTTTGCCGGCCTACATGCTCCCGACGGTCATAATTCCCACATCGCTTCGGGACCATGTCCAGAAGCTCAAACACACAGGAATCAAAGGAAAGGGCATTTCCCTCGATCAGGTCCTGGATGAGGAAATCGTCAACAAGCACAGAAAGGCCTGACTATGCCGTGCGGCCAGGGCGCTCTGGCCCTTAGCAGCCGTTAATCCGCCATTTACTCCCCCGTGAACAGCACGCTGTGGATCGGCGTGGGATAAGGCGCATCGCCTTTGGCGGCGGCCCAGAGGACGCGCTTGAACTGGTCCTCAGGAGCCTCGTCGAAATCCATCATGGCGCTTTGCTTGGCACCGGGCGAGGCGGGGGTGTTTTTGGCCAGAACATCCACCTTCGGCTGCACCACGTTGTAGGGGGTTGCCAGGGGCTCCTCGTTGAAGCTGCCGAACATGGGCGTGGCGCCGGCGTCATACTGGGTCATGGGCGGCAGGCCCAGGATCAGCTCCATGGGTGCGGATCATGCTGGCGGTGGTGTAGAGGGCGTGGTCTCCCTGGCGGCGCTTGGTGTAGGGGCTGATCACGAAGCCGGTGACACGGCTTTACGTCTTCCTGATTGTCGCTTATTCTCGTGGGATGCATACCCTTGAGACAGACGCCGAGATTGGGGCGGACGGCAGCGTGAAGCTGCTGTCGCCTCTACCCGCCTGGCTGAAGCCGGGCCGGGCGCATCTGGTGCTGACGGTGGAGAGCAGCCAGGGCGGAGAGCAGCCAAAACGCCAGAAGCTCAGCGCCACGCCGGAGATGATCGCCCAGCGGCAGGCGGCGCTAGAGGAGATTCGCAAGCTGAACCCTTACCGCAACATTACGGATCCGGTGGCCTGGCAGAAGGATATTCGCGAGGACCGGCCGCTGCCAGGCAGGAAGTCCAGGTGAACTGCGGAAGGTGATGGCTGCTTTGCTGACGTCACCTCACTCCCCCGTGAACAGCACGCGGTGGATCGGCGTGGGATACGGCGCATCGCCTTTCGCGGCGGCCCAGAGGACGCGGTTGAGCTGGTCTTCAGGGGCCTCGTCGTACTCGTCGAAATCCATCATGGCGCTTTGCTTGGCGCCGGGCGAGGCGGGGGTGTTTTTGGCGAGGACATCCACCTTGGGCTGCACCACGTTGAAGGGGGTTTCCTGAGGCTCCTCGTTGAAGCTGCGGAACATGGGCGTGGCGCCGGCGTCATACTGGGTCATGGGCGGCAGGCCCAGGATCAGCTCCATGGTGCGGATCATGCTGGCGGTGGTGTAGAGGGTGTGGTCCACCTGGCGGCGCTTGGTGTAGGGGCTGATCACGAAGCCGGTGGTGCGGTGCGCGTCCACGTGATCGGGGCCGTTCTGGGCGTCGTCCTCGATGACGAAGATGGCCATCTGCTTCCAGAACTTGCTGCGGCTGGCGGCGGCGACGATCTTGCCCAGGGCGATGTCGTTGCTGGCCACGGCGGCCTCAGGGGTGAAGGCGCCGGGGGTGGTGCCCTTGGTGTGGTTCTCGCCCAGGGCCATGATGGTGAAGCGGGGCAGGCTGCCGGTTTCCTCGGCCTTGTGCAGGTCGCCGATCCAGTTCTCGCACTTGTCCATGTCGCGCGGTTCGCTCCACCTGCCGCGATTGAGGCTGGGCATGCGCTGCGCGCCCTCGCCATAGCTCATGAAGCTGAGGCCCGCGCGGCGGCAGGAGTCCCAGAGGTAGCCATTGGTGGGGGTCTCCATCTCGTCGTTGCCGGGGAGCTTGTCCCTGCGTGCCGAGTAGCTCAGGGTCCAGGTGCGCTGGTTGTAGTCGGTGGCGATGGCGGCGTCGCACCAGCTATGGCCGTCCACGCTGACCTCGCCGTTGCAGTAGAGGTTGTCGAGAAGCACGTAGTCGCGGGCGAGCTGGTGCTGGTTGGGCGTCACGTCCTCGCCGTAGTTGGTGATGGTGGGGTCGCCGTTGCCGAGGGGCCTGCCTTTGGCGTCCTTCATGTCGCCCAGCACCTGGTCGTAGGTGCGGTTCTCCTTGATGATGTAGAGCACGTACTTGATCGGGCAGGGGCCGCCGACCTTCTCGGGAATCACGCTGTGGCTGGGCTGCGCGGCCTTGTGGAGGCTGTCCGGGGTGTAGGGGCTGTTCTTGCGCACCTGAGCGGTGTAGGCCGCCATCTGCTTGTCATCGGGCTTGGCGATGAAGGACACGCTGCCCTCCAGAAGCCGGCCGGGATGGATGGCCTTGGGCTTCTTGCCGGGAACGGTCTCGCCGTCCTTGCTGGGACGCGGACCGGTGAGGCCCTTGCCGTTGCCCACGAGCAGGGTGTTGTTGTCCGCCGCCACCGCGACCGAAGTGGGATACCAGCCGCAGGGGATGAAGCCCTCCACCACACTGACCTTCTCCGCGTACTTCGCCCCGGCCTCGGTGAGCGAGCCGCTGATGTCCACCACCATCACGCAGTTGTTGTCCGCATTCGCGATGAAGAGGGTCCTGCCATCCGGCGACACCGCGAGGCCGTCCGGCGTGCTGCCTTCGGGCGACTGGGGATAGATGGAGGTGCTGATGATCTCGCGGGTGCCATCCCACAGGCGGCGCGACGAATCGGCGTCCTCGCCTTTCTTTTCCAGGGTGCGAGTCTGGATCACGTGCACGGTGTTGTCGCCGGAGCAGGCCACGTACAGGCGCCCGTCGGGGGCCACCACCATGTCGTTCGGGCGCACGCCCACGCTCAGCTCGCGCAGCTTCCGGCCGGTTTGCGTGTCCACCACGCTGACGGCCCGCGCGCCCCAGTTGCTCACGTAAAGGTAGCGCTTGTCCGCGCCCAGGACGCAGGTGTGCGGGTAGGGCCCCACGACGATGCGGTTTTCCACCGCCAGGGTTTCCTCGTTGAGCACCCACACTTCCTGGTTGGCCTCGTTGCACACGTAGAGCTTGCCGGTGTCCGGGTGAACCGCGATGCCCGCCAGGAAGCACAGCTCGCCATCCCTGCCCACTTTGACGGAAGGTATCGGCGCGGGCTTCAGCTCCCCGTTGTCATAGGTGAACACATGGATTTCGCCCGTGGCGCCGCTGCCGACGAAGAGCCGTTTGCCCTCCTTGTCGAAAGCCAGGCCGTTCCAGGTGTGCTTCAGTTCCAGGAACTGCTTGGTGGACTTGGTTTCGATGTCGAGCACGCCGACGCCGGGGTTGTTGAAGCCTGCGCACACCGTGACGGCGACCTTGCCGTCGGGGGCCAGGATCGTCTTCAGAGGCAGATCGCCCGGCAGCGCCGCGTGAGCGCCCGCAGGGGTGATGCTCCAGCCATTGAACATCAGTCCCTGGCCGGGGAGCTGCAGGGCGGGCGGCAGGTCCTTCGCAGACACGGCGAACGAGAGCAAAAGAAGGCAGACAATGTGACGGATCATTACGGAAATGGTCATACCCGTTCTCAACGTCTGCCACCATGATTTTTGTGCGACAATCGGGCGACAAGTGTGTCATCCCTTCGCTCCCTGCGGCAACGCAAGAAATGGACCAGGCACCCGTTGGTATCAGCCCCATGCCGTCCCGAGTCTGCTTTCCCTCCGCCGTCGTCATCCTGCTCACTGCGGCAAGCAGCGCCTGGGCGGCCGGCATTGAAGGCTTGGAGCCGAAGGTGCGAACGTACATCGAGGCGCACTGCCTGAAGTGCCATGACGCGGAGACCGAAAAGGGCGATTTCAGAATCGACACGCTTTCCTCAAAGGTGGGCCGTGAAGACACGCCGAAGTGGCTGGAGGTGATGAAGCGACCGGGCGCAGAGGAGACGGCCAGTGTCGTCGAATGGCTGTCGGCGCGAATGAAGGAGGGCGAGGCGGCGCGAATGGCGGCGCGGGGCCGCGTTTCCTACAACCGGCTGACACGCGGCGAATACGTCAACACGGTGCAGGATTTGATCGGCGTTCACTTTGATGCCACCGACCCTGGCGCCTTCCTTGAAGACCCGGAGTGGCACGGATTTGAGCGGCTCGGCTCGGTGCTCACGCTCTCGCCGTCGAACGTGGAGAAATACCTCGCTGCGGCGGAAACGGTGCTGGCGGAGGCCTATCCCGCCAAGCCGCCGGTGCTCATGGATTCGAAGAAGCCTGCGTTTGAGGAAAGGCAGATAGAGGAGACCCATCGCGAGCGTCTCCGAGCACTGGGGTTGCTGGACAAGGTGCGCTTCGAAATGTGGCCGGGAGACATCTTCCGCTATTCCATCCCCAAAGATCCGCTGCCGGAGGCGGGGATCTACGAGATCAGCTACACGCTCAGCGGGCTGAAGCCGGAGAAGGACCGGGCGCCACGCCTGTTCGTGTATGAAACGAAGCTCGACCGCGTGCTTTTCGAGCAGGACATCGTCGCCCCGGAAGACAAGCCCGTCACGGTCACGTTCCGCACCCACCTGCCCAAAGGCAGGCCGACCATCGAATTGATCAATGACGTGCCGGGCCCCAAGAACACACCCCCTTCCGGTCGTCACGGCAACAAGCCCTTTGTCAGCATCAAGGAGGGCCGCATGCCCTGGCAGGTGAAGCTGACGGACGAGCAGGGCCGCCCGCGCTATCCGTTCCTGATCCTCGATTCGATCTCCTTCAAGGGACCGCTGATCACGCCTGAAGAGCAGGCATGGCGCGACAAGTACATGCCGCAGGCGGCGGGGAATATCGACCAGGTGCGCACAGGTTTGGGCGAGCTGGCGCGGCGGGCGTTTCGCCGGCCGGTGAAGCCAGAGGAGCTGGAGGGCTACCTCAAGATCGTGCAGACCGAACTCGCGGCGGGCGAGAAGTTTCCCGATGCTGTGAAGGCGGGGATGCTCGCCATCCTTTGTTCCAAAAGCTTCATCTTTCTGGCCGAAGGCGATGAGGACGTGAACCGCGCCACGCTCAACGACTGGGAGATCGCCTCGCGCCTGTCCTACCTGCTGTGGAGCACGATGCCGGATGAGGAGCTGTTCACACTGGCCGGAAAGGGCAGGCTCCACGGCAAGGCCGAACTGGCGAAACAAGTCGCACGCCTGCTGGCCGATCCCAGGTCGGCGCGTTTCAGCGAATCCTTCGCCGCCCAGTGGCTCAACTTGCGCAAGGTGGGCATGTTCCCGCCGGACAAGAAGCTGTATCCCGACTACGACAAGCAGTTGGAAAAGAGCATGCTCGGCGAGACGACCTCGTTCTTCCGCGAGGTGTTGAATCGCGGCCTGACGCTGCGCGAGTTCCTCAAGTCCGACTGGAGCATGATGAACGCGCGCCTGGCCCAGTTCTATGGTTTGCCGGACGCGGGACTGCCTCGCGATGAGTTTCAGCGCGTGTCGCTGCCGGCGGAAAGCCATCGAGGCGGCCTGCTCACCCAGGCGGCTATCCTGTCCCTCACCTCCGACGGCACGCGGCAACGGCCTGTTCATCGCGGCAAGTGGGTTTCGGAGTCGATTTTTGGCAGGAGCCCGCCGCCGCCGCCACCGAATGTGGAGCCCATCGACACGAACCCCGCCAACGGTCCCAAAGCAACGATCCGCATGAAGCTGGAGGCCCACATCCATGATGCGAAGTGCGCCTCCTGCCACAGCAAGATCGACCCGCTGGGCTTCGCCTTTGAGAACTACGACGCCATCGGGCGCTGGCGCACCGAGGAGGTCGTGGAGGGCGCCGGTGGCAATCCGCCCGTCAACGCCACCGGCAAGCTCGCCGATGGCCGCGCCTACCAGACGCCTGATGAGTTCAAGCAACTGCTGACCGACGACATCGACACCTTCAACACCGCCTTCATCGAGAAGCTCGCCACTTACGGGCTTCGTCGCAGCATGTCCTTCGGTGATCGCGAGGCCCTGGCGGCGATTGCGAAGGCGGGCCGCGAAAAAGACTACCGCCTGCGCGACATTGTGGAGGCCTTTGTGCTGTCCGATTTGTTTGTGAAACGATAATCTCAGTCCCACTCCGCAACACCCATGAGCAACATCAACGTGAACAAATGGCAGATCAGCCGTCGGCAGATGCTGCGGGGTCTGGGGGCTTCCATCTCGCTGCCGCTGCTCGACTGCATGGCCGCCCTGCCCGCCGGATCAAAACCCAAACGCAGCGTTTTTCTGTACATTCCCAACGGGGTGAACACGCTCACCTGGCAGATCGAAAAGCCTGGGGCGGACTACAAGCTCACCGCGCCCCTGATGTCGCTGGAACGGCACCGGGCCGAGATCACCCCCATCAGCGGCCTGCACCACCCCAAGGTCATCGGCAAGCAGCACAACTGCGACAAGGTGTGGCTGACTGGCGCGGACGTCCCGAGCGACGGTGGAGCCTTTCGCAACACTGTTTCCACCGACCAGCTCATGGCGGAGGTGCAGGGCCGGTTCACGCGCTTTGCCTCGCTGGAGCTGGCGGTCGAAGGCCATTCCCTCGCCTGGTCGCGCGACGGCATCCAGATCCCCTCGGAACGCAACACCCGCACCATCTTCAACTCCCTGTTCGGCGTGGACAAGGATCCCAAGGAGGTTCAGCGCCGCCGGTTGACACGACGCACCAGCATCCTCGACATCGTGATGAACGACGCAAAGCGGGTGAACAACAAGCTGGGCAGCGAAGACCGCACCAAGCTGGACGAGTACCTCACGGCCGTGCGCCAGGTGGAGGTGCGCACCGAACGCGCCGAGACCTGGCTGAACATTCCGAAGCCCAAGATCCCCGCCGCCGAGGAGGCGCGCCTCACGCGCAAGCTGGACATGACCCAGGCGGGCGAATACTACCGCCTGTTTTATGACCTGATGGTCATGGCCCTGCGCACCGACTCCACCCGCGTGATCACCTGCATGATCGGCAGCGAATCCGCCGGCGGGGCCATCCCGGAGATCGGCATCTCGCAGACGCGCCACGGCCTCTCCCACCACAATGGCGACCCGGAGCAGTTACGTCGTCTCACCATGACGGACACCTTCCTGGTGGAGCAGCTCGGCTACTTCCTGGACCAGCTCAAGGCGCACCAGGAGTAGGACCGCCCGCTGCTCGACACCACGCAGGTGCTCTGGGGCAGCGGCATGGCCTACGGCCACAGCCACGGCAACGCCAACCTGCCGCTGATTCTCGCCGGCGGCGGCGCCCTGGGCGTCAAGCACGGCAGGCACGTTGACTTCAACCTGCCCAAAATCGGCCAGTACAACGTGGCCGACGCCACCGCGCACTACCGCATCTGCTCGCGGCCGACGGACGGGGACGCACGGCTCAGCAACCTGCTGCTGACCATGGCACAGCGGGTGGATGTGGAGGTGCCGCAGTTCCAGGACAGCCTGCGCACGATGTCCGAAATCGTCAGCTAACCGATGCGAACGCCGATCCTTCTCCCTGGCGCCTGCCTGGCCTTGTGCGCGCTGCTTCTTCATGCGGAAACCGCGCCGCCGTGTCGCACCGATGAG
>CAINXC010000010.1 GCA_903854655.1 uncultured Verrucomicrobiota bacterium
CCGGTCCTTGAGCAATTGAAGGGTGACTTGTTGAGCTTGGGAGAGTGTGGACATGCCACACTAAAACTTCCATAGCCACTCGCGAAACCAGTTAATTAAGAGTTCTTAACTTTTCTCCGTCTGTTCATGCGTAAGCCCTGGCCTGTCGCCCATCTTGTCATTCTCTGCTTGCTCCCCATGGGGTCCTACGGTCAGACCCCAAAGCCTGGCGACGGAGCCCCCAAGCAATCTGAGGTCAAAAAAACCTCTCGAAGCCTTCAACCGGATGACATCAGCGCGAGAAGACCTGAAGTCATCGCCCTGACGAAGCTGCTCAGCTCGGACGATATGGCTGACATACAAAACGCCTATAAAACCGTGTACGCATCCCCGTCTTATGTCGGCTTCTATTTCAATGCGCTCAGATGTGCGGCAGATGACAGCGACCTGGAAAACAAGCATATCATGGATGATTTCGTTCGCTCGGTTGCGCACGCCAGTGATCAGCACCACGCCGACGTCAGTCTACTGCTTTGGTCAGTGACTGAGATGGCCATGCAACGAAACTACCTTTCCGACTTCGATGACTTTTGGAGCAAACGCCACGGAAGTGAGGCTTGGTGGCTCGGGTCAAAGTTACACGCCGGATTGACTGGGCACTAGAATGCCCGTTCCACCACGGCACTGCCGATAGAAAACACCCGATCACTTTCATCTCATATGATCGCCCCCAAATTCGCCCTGCCGATTCTTGCTTTCGCCATTTGTTTGAACAGCTTTGCGGACGATGCGGAGATGGTTACGGTCAGGTCGTATTTCAAGTCCGAGCGTGCATTTGTGCAGCATGTTGCGGGTGTGTACCCAGGTTTGGAATTGGTTGAATCACGCACTGTCGATGGGTTTTACGTCGCCTTGTTTCATGTAGGTTCATCATCAGCATGGTTGTTTGCCGACAGCCCCCAAAAGTGGGACTGGCGCTTTGGTCCCAGACCGAGCTACAGTCTTCAAATACTGGATGCGGGGTCGAAGTCGGCGGTCAAAATGTCTGCAAACGTTCCGTCCGAACTGCGTGACGCCGTTGATGGCTGGTGCATTGGAGTCGGTGCCAAGCTGGCAGTTCAGTATTCATGGCCCGAGGGAACCGTCTTTGAACTGCCCAATCCGCCGACCGTGTTCCAACTGGAGTGGCGTGGCATCAGCGCACCGTGGATTATACCGACGGCAAAGCTGGGGCTCGGGTCATCTGCTCATAACATCACACAATCGACGGTGATCAGAAAGGGCATCTCCGTGATCGGGATGCCGACCGACGTTGAAATCAAAAAAGTCTCTCCTGCCATTCGCCTGGGCCTGGACAGGCCGGTCAGCCAGGTGCGCGAACTTGCCCAGATACCCGAGCTTGATGCCTTTGCGCGAATCAACCACCCTCAGGACTTGTCCGTCGAAGTTGCAAAATCGCTCACTTGTCGAGCAGGTCGCGCCGGGATCAACGAGAAGAGTTTGCGACTATTGATCGCGGACACTCAGGCACATCCCGAACGCCACCGGATGTGGGTGAGAAACCTTGTATTCATCACCCAAGGTGACCTCAAAGTGATGTATGTATGTTTCAATTTTGAAGAAGCACCTCCTGGCGGCCCAATGGTACTGAGCCCCTTCGTTCTGGAAGGTGGTGTCTGGAAATCCTGGACGAAAGACCTCGCAAAGAGCCGGGAATTTGAAAACGCATTTCACCTTTCAGAATCAAGTGATGAGAAACGTTTTTTCCGCGACGAACTGTAGTGCTCACCGCGTCAGTCACGATGATCACCGGCGCTTGAAACGCTGGGCGCAAGGTGTTCCTTTCACCCCGGTGGGCAGTGTGGGCCACTTTGGGCGGGCCGGCCCATTGTGACCACCATCGCCCTCGACGGGGTTCAAAAGCAAACGCGCGCAGCGCCACACATCCGCTCCAGCGCTCCGCTTGTGCCATGGCGCTGCTGCACATGGAACCACAGATGGCTCGGATGGGGAAATTGCGGGTGCCCCTTCGCCTACTCCTTCAGTTCCTCCACCTTCACCTGCTTCACCATCATGGTGCCGTCGCCGGGAGGGAAGACCAGGGCGAGATCAATGGCATTTGGTTTTTTCAGGCCGCGGATCTCGGCCGTGAGGGTGGTCCAGTCTCCGGCGGGCACCTTCACCATCTTGTATTCGTACTCGGACTCCGGGGCCTTCACGCGGATGTGAAAATCCGACTTGGGATGCACCAGGGCGGACCAAGTGTAGCTCCCGGTGGGCTTGAAATCGACATCCGAGATGTTGCGGCTCTTGTCATTGAACACAAAGTCGGTCGAGGCCTTCACCTGCAGGGTGACTTTGATGCGTTTGGTCGCGGGCGGCATCTTGAACACCTGGCTCACCTCCGTGAAATTGAACTTGGCAAGAGCCACCGAGAGGACATTCGCCCCGTCGGTTTTTTCCACCTTGCCCTGGCCGCGCCAGTCCGTTTTGCCGGCGCTGAAATCGCCGTTCTTCAATTCCCCAAAAGCCGGGCCTGCGATGAGTGCGATGACAAACGGAAGCAATAGAGAGCGGTGCATGACGAGTGTTGGTTAGGAGTCGCGCCCGCCAACCGAAATCGCCTGCGGTGCCTCGTGAGCCGCTGCCCATGAGGATGACCGACCGGCAATCAGAAGGAGGACTTAAGCAATCAATTCTGTCAGATTACTCAAATCCTGCAATACAAATGTAACATGGTTCATCCAGGAATGTGCGGCACAGCCATGGTTGTGCCTTGCCGGCCTGCTGCGCCAATGGCGGAGCGGCCCCCTACTGCGGCGTGAGGCCCACGGCACCGCTCTTGCCCTGGTAGTCGATGAGCCTGGGGGCGGGGGTGAGGTAGAAGCCGTAGCCGCCAGGGGTTGCTCCATTGGGAAAGGGAACGTATTGCAGGATCACGCCCTGGAACGCCGGCTTGGTGCCATTGCTTGCCGTGAAGCTGCCGCTGAACAGACCGGTGCTGCGGGTGACGGTGCAGGTGAAGCCGGTGTCCGTGGGATCGACCCTGGTCACGCGGTCGGCGGTGCTGAGGTTTATGTCGTGAAGCAAGGGAGTGCCGGGGTTGCCCAGGAAATCGGCCGGCGTGGAGAAAGCAAGCTGGGCGATGCCGTCGACAAGCCCGTACAGGCAGCTCTGCCCGGGAGTGACCACATACTTGGCTCCCGTCAGTGTCATTGGCATCACCTCAGGCCAGCCATAGGGGTAGTACTCGCCGGAAAGGTAGGGCCGCGCCCACTCCCCGGTGTTGGCAAAAGGGGAGGCGTTGCCGTTGCCATCGTCGCTAACACCGATGGAGGCGCTGAAAAAGCCGCCGAGGCTGTACAACGGGAGGAACAACGGGAAGCCAGCCGTCGGTGGCGGACCGAAAACGGTGGAGGCGTACGTGAAGGCGGTGCCATCGGCCAGCTTGCCGGAGAGCGTCACCGAGCCGCTGGTGGTGATCCTGGCGGTGCCGAAGCCGCTGCCCTGGGGATAATCCGCCGTGGTGAAACCCATCGGCATCAGGCTGATGCTGCTCGCAGGCAGCACCCAGGTGTACACGCCCGACCAGGAAACTGGGAAGGGAAGCCGGCCCGTCGCCGGCGAGCCGCTGGTATAAGGAGCCGTGGCGTTGACATAGGAGACCGCCGTGACGGTGGAGCGGTAGCTCTGGGTGATGGTGCCGCTGAGGGTTCCAGAATCCGTGGGGTTCAAGTCCGTGGCCAGCGCCAGCGTAAAGGCGGGCTTGCCAGGGCGCTGCACGACGAGGGTGGTGGCCTCCCCCTCGCCGAAACGCGCGGTGCCGTAGCCGTCGAAGAGCCCGGTCACGGACAAGGTCTGGCCGTCGAGAACGATTTTGGCGGTGAACGCGCCGTTGCTCACGACGGTGGCGGTGAACAATCCTTCGGTGGCCAGGCTTGCGGGGGCCGCGATGCCATCGGTCTGGATCAGCCCCTGGAACAGGCCGCTGGGAACTGGGGCGCCGGGCAGCGAGTTGAAGATCTCCGCGTTCTTGACGTCGTTGGGACCGTTCAAGCCTCCCGCGATCAGCACCTGGCCGTATGGCAGGGGCGTGGCGGTGTGACTCTCACAGCCCGGCTTGAAAGAAACGCCGGGCAGCCATTGGTTGGCCGCAGGGTCAAAGGTCTGCGAGGTGTCCACCAAATAGGTGCCGTCACCACCGCCATAGACAAACACTTTGCCGTCCCCGAGCAGGGTGGCAGTGTGCCCGTGGCGAGCGGAGTCAAGACTGGGGCCGTCGCTCCAGCCCAGGGCCACGGGATCGTAGCGTTCCACAGTATTGGTCGGGCTGTTCGTGTTGGCAACGGGATCGCGCACGTCGCCGCCGGTCACCAGCACCGTGCCATCATTCAGCACGGTGGCCGTAGGGTTGTGCCGCGGGTGCGTGAGCGGGTTGGCGACAGCGATCATCCCGAGGGCAGGATCGTACACTTCCACGTCCGTGATGGAGTTGTCCGTCGCATCGATGCCGCCGATGATCAGAAGCGTGCCGTCAGGCAAGGGGGCAATGACGTGGCGGCGGCGCGCCGTGTTCAGTGGCGGGCCGAAGCTCCAGCCGCCGGTGGTGGGATCGTAGATTTCGGTGGTGTCGATGGACGTGCCGGTCGGGACACTGGCCGTGGAGTAGCCGCCGATGACGATCACCCGGCCATCCGGCAGCAGCGTGGAGGTGTGCAGGCAGCGCGGCGTGCTCATCGGGGTGGTGACATGCCAGATGCCGGTGGCCGGATCATAGTACTCCGCAGAGGCGATGGCGCCCGTCCCGTTGACCCAGCCCCCAGTGACCAGCACCTTGCCGTTTGCCAGGAGGGTGGCGGTGTGCTGCACGAGGTTGTTGTGCAGCGAACCCGTGGGGCTCCAGGCGCGGGTGGCCGGATTGTACAGCTCGGCCGTGGCCGTATCTCCCCCGGCAACCAGCACCCTGCCATTGGCCAGCAGCGTGGCTGTGTGCTGGCTGCGTGCGGTCCTCATGACGCCGGTGGCGGTGACAATGCCCACTGGAATCTGCGCCGTGGCGACCAGCACCGGCAGAGTGAGCACAGCCAGGATGAGGGAAGCCATCAGGTGAGAGGAGGAGAGAGCGCGGCACACGGTGCGTGAACGGGGAGTTTCAACTGTTTCTTAAGTTAATAAACAAGTGAAGGGAAGAAAATTGTTCATTGGTGAACCATGGTGCGACATGCGGTCACGTAGGGCCGGGGTCTTTCGCCATTCGTATTCAATCAACAACGGCTGACGCGCCCGCGCTGCGCCATGGCCAATCGGTGCCATCGTGCATCACGCCCTGATGACCGGGCACCACGAACAGGAAGAAACGGCCCACCCGTCCTTCCGGCGTGCAGGCGATGCCGGGATCCCTCCCCAGCGCCAGTTGTTCAAGATCGCTCGCTGCCCTGGCATGATCCCCAACCCGGTGCCTTCGGGAAAAATGACCATTTGTTCATCTCGCCTTCATTGTGAAATTCTCCGATGGTGGTAAGGTCCCTGCTCTTTCCCGGCGAAAACCTGCTGCTTCAGCAACCCGCCTGCCACTTTTATTGAACCAGTTGCCAGCAGTGTGGAACCGTTCCACACTCGCCAGTTTTTTTTGGTGACAGTATCGCCGCACACATTGAACGACATGCATTCCCTTAAAACCTTTCTCATTGACCATGCATGCTCGACCCAGGTTCTGCTCTTTTTGGTGATCCTCATTTCCCTGTGGATCATTGAGGACTTTCTCTCCATGGAATCCGCCGGGCTGAAGTGGCGGCACAGCTCGGTGAACCTGCTGTTCATCCTCACCGCCCTGCCCATCCAGATCGGCCCCACGGCGCTGCTCATCGGGCTTTCGAACTGGGTCACGATCCACCGCTGGGGGCTGGTGCACCTGCTGCCCAACCCCGAAAACCCCTGGATCAAGTACGGGCTCATGTTCGTGATGCTGGACTTCCTGGAGTATGTGTATCACGTGACCATGCACCAGGTGGCGGGCTTCTGGCGCTTCCACCTCGTGCATCACACGGACCGCAAGGTGGATGTCTCCACCACGGTGCGCGAGCATCCGGGCGAGACGGTGCTGCGCAACTGCTTCCAGCTCCTGTGGGTGTTCATCTGCGGCGCCTCGTTCGAGGTGATCGTGCTGCGGCAGACGACGCAGACCCTCTCCAACATCCTCTCCCACACCGCCCTGCGCCTGCCCCCCCTGCCCGCGCGCGTGCTGGGCTGGGTCTTCATCACGCCCAACCTGCACCACGTGCACCACCACTTCGAGCTGCCCTACACCAACCGCAACTACGGCGACGTGTTCAGCATCTGGGACCGGCTGTTCGGCACCTTCACGGAGCTGCCCGAGGAGCAGACGGTGTTCGGCCTGGACACGCACCTGAACGAGGCCGCGCACGGCACCTACCGGGGCGTGATCGCCATGCCCTTCAAGACCGCCCGGGCGAAGGAGAGCTAGCGAAACTGAAAGGCGTAGAGCCGGCAGTCGCGCATCTTGAAGCGCAGGCGGATGGTCCTGCCGGCCAGTGAGGACAGGTCCTCGTGGCCGCGAAAAGTGACGACCTTGCGCAGGGAGTTGTAATACACGCGGTCGGCGCTGAAACCG
>CAINXC010000011.1 GCA_903854655.1 uncultured Verrucomicrobiota bacterium
AACTCCGTATGATCGCGCTCATGCAACGCCGTTCGGTTCTTCTTCTCCTGGCTCTGAGTCTGCCAACGGTGATTCTGGCGGACGGGCAGAGGATCAACCAGGAGGGGCGGATTCTGGGGGCGGTGCCGGTGGTGACGCCGTTCACGGACAAATGTACCTGTGCTCTGCAATGAAGTCCGCAGGATGGATGGGCTGCGTTTTGTAGCCAGCACGGGCAAGGGGCTTGAAATGGTTGTCTTGTGTGATGATAAAATCGGCCCCCGCGGATATGGCGCAGTCGGTGAAGGTATTGTCATCCGGATCGCTGCCGATCACCCGAAACTGATAGTGGGGATTGACGCGAATCAGAGTGTGGGTGGTCAGCTCGATGAAATCCAGCAACCGCGCGAACTTGCGCCACGCAGCGCCACCACTCAGGCTGGTGATGATTTCCTCGTATTCCAACAAGATGCCCGTGGAAACCGCCCACGTCAGGCGACCAGCCACGCAGGCATCAAGGATAGGGAAATAGGGATGGCCCGTAGCCCTGGCCTGCACAACCACATTCGTGTCGAGGCACACGATCATGCCGAGCGAAGCCTGGCGCGAGCGTCAGCAATGATTTCCGGCAGGTGCTCCCAGCGGCCATCGAGCCGCTCAACCTCGGCTTCGTTGGAAATCTCGCGCCACAAGCGGTCCTTCTCGGCGTGGAGCAATACCTCGTTCACCAGCGGCAGGTCTTGCTCCGGCAGGGCTTCAATCCGACGGATCAACTCAGGACGCAAGTCTTTCGGCACTGGCGATGTGGTCATCATGACACTGACCAGTAAGCCAAGGCGGGCGGAAAATCCACGTCTTTCTCGGTCTCTCAAACCCCTAGCTCTCAACAGCCCACCCTTGCCCACGTCCCGCGAATTCCGTATGATCGCGCCCATGCAACGCCGTTCGGTTCCTCTTCTCCTCCTCGCCTTGAGTCTGCCAACGGTGATTCTGGCGGACGGGCAGAGGATCAACCAGGAGGGGCGGATCTTGGGGGCGGTGCCGGTGGTAACGACGCCGACGCTGTTCAACACGGCGGCGGCGGATACGGTCACCTCGGCCATGCAGATCATGCCGCTGGACAATCCCTGGAACGAGGATGTCTCGGCCCTGCCGCTGCTTTCCAACAGCGCGGCGATGATCGCGCAGATTGAGGCGGACCTCGCGGCCAAGGGCAGCAACCGGCAGAACCTGCGGCTGTTTTCGGAAATGAATTTTGTCTTGGTGCCGGACGGGCAGGCAACGCAACCGGTGCAGTTTTTCAACTACCCGGATGAATCGGACCTGAACGGCGGCACCTCGCCCTATGGCTTGTACCCGATCCCTTCGAACCTGCCGGTGGAGACATGGCCGGTGGGCACCGGGTCGCTGACGCTGTCGCAATGGCAGCAGGACAGCACGAACCAGGGCGGTGACCGGCATTCGATCACGGTGCAGCCGGGCGCGGGCTACCTGTGGGAAACCTGGGAGACCAAGCTGGTGGGCACGGCATGGCGGGCCTCGAACGGTGCGCAGTTCAACCTGAACTCCGACACGCTGCGCCCGGCGGGCTGGACCTCCGGCGATGCGGCGGGGCTGCCGATGTTCCCGGCGCTGGTGCGCTATGATGAGTGTCAGCGCGGCATGGTGGAGCACGCGATGCGGCTGGTGGTGGCGCACTCGCGGCTGGGGCCGATTTATCCCGCCACGCATGCCGCTTCCGTGGGAAACTCCACCGATCCCAACACCCCGGCCATGGGCCAGCGGCTGCGCCTGAACGCGGGCTTCGCTATACCGGCGAACTACACCACGCAGGAAAAGGCGGTGCTGCTCGCGCTGAAGAAGTACGGGGCGCTGGTGGCGGACAACGGCGGGTTCTTCTCCATCTCGATCACGCCGGACGACCGCTATGGCAGCAGCCTGGACCACATTCTCAACAGTGTGCCGATTTCGAGTTTCGAGGTGGTGCAAAGCACCGGCCCCACTGCCGGGCCGCGCTCGCCGGGCGCGCCCACGGCGGATGCGGGCCCCGATCTGACGGTGCTCCTGGGCACCCCGGCACAGCTCCAGGGCGCGACCACGAACGCCACCACGGTGACCTGGAGCCAGTACTCGGGGTCCGCCCCGGTGACCTTTGGCAATGCCGCGCAGGCCGCGACCACGGCGAGCTTCACCGTGCCCGGCACCTACACGCTGATGCTGAGCGCTGCGGACGGTGTTCATGCGGTGGCGCATTCGGCGGTGGTGGTGAGGGTGGTGTTCACCCCCACCGTGGCGCCCTCCGGCAGCGATGAGATCACCAGCTTTCCCACCAACGCCGGTCATCACTACCGGGTGGAGTGGAGCAACGACCTCATCACCTGGTCCACCGTGGCCGACAACCTCGCCGGCACGGGTGTGACGATGAGCGTGACGCACACCGGCGGTTACACGGCGACGCGGCACTTCTACCGCGTCTCGGTGCTGGATTGATCCTCCTTCGCCAAGGCTTCGGAGGACGCGAGGGAGAATCTCGACTTCAACTCGTGGATCATTTATGCACAAAGGCACACACCCGCTTCCCCATGACTGACCCCTTTCCATTTCGCGTCGTCGCCCTTGTTTTTTGCTTCGCGCATGTGGGGTGGGCGCAGCAGGCGGAGGTCTTCCGGGAATGGACCAGCTCCGATGGCCGGAAGGTGGAGGCCGCGCTGGTGGGGGTGGAGGGGGGCACGGCCCGGCTGAAGCTGCGCACAGGGGCGGTGGTGCCGCTGCCGCTGGCCCGGCTGTCGCCCGAGGACCAGGCCTTTGCCAGACAAGCGGCTGCCGCAGCCCTGCCCTCCGCACCGGCAGGCAAAAGCGAGGGAGGCCCGGGTGCAACCGGCCCGTTCGCTGCGGAGAAGACCTGGCCGCGCACGGTATCGGTGGGCGATCTCCCGCCAGTGACGGTGGTGAAGGAGGACGCGGCGGAGAAGAAATTCATCTACCGCTCCGAGCATTACGAGTTCCGCAGCGATTCGAAGCTGAACACGAACGTGGTGCGGGAGTTCAACCGCATCTTTGAAGCCACGCACCTGGTCAATTGCAAGCTGCCGCTGGATCTGCACCCCTCGCCGGAGGAGGGCCAGCAGTACTTCGTGGCGAACCTGTACACGAACCAGGACGACTTTTTTGCCAATGGTGGCCTGAAGGGTTCCGCCGGGGTGTATCAGGAGAGCCAGAAGGCGCTGTCCGTGCCCCTGGCCAGCCTGGGCGTGAAACTGATCGGCACGCGCGTGACTCTGGAACCCAGCAGCGAAAAGGACAACTCGACGCTGGTGCACGAGATCACGCACCAGATGATGAACCACTGGCTGCCGCACCTGCCGGTGTGGTACATCGAAGGCAGCGCGGAATACATCGCGATCCTGAAGTACGAGCACGGTCGGTTTGGCCTCGCGGTGCTGGGCGAGCGGCTGCGCCACTACCTGCAATGGCAGGGCGGCGACGGCAAGCATTTCACCATGCTGGACCTGGGGGAGCTGACCGCGCTGGACGACGCGACCTGGGAGGCGGCGCTCGCCAGCTCCGTCGAGCAGACGTGCCAGAACTATGCTTCGGCGGCGCTGCTGACCTATTATTTCTACCACATGGATGACAAGGGCGATGCCGCCCACATGATCGCCTACCTGCGGGCCGTGGAAAAAACCGACAAGAAGGAGGACATGGACGCGGCCTTCAAAAAGCACCTGCTGCGTGACCGAACCTTTGAATCACTGGGGGCCGAGGTCAAAAAGGGCCTGCGCAAGGAGGGGCTGGAAATCGACTTCGCGCCGCCCGGCAAGAACGCGCGAACCTCCTCCGCCCCGAAATGACCTCATGAAAACGCCGCGACCCTCCTTGCCGTTGCCTGACCTGGGTTGACCATCGCTCTCCATGGCCGACGTCTTCACCAAAGCCAAGCGCTCGGAGGTCATGTCGCTGATCCGTTCCACGGGGAACAAGGCCACGGAGCTGAAGCTGATGGCCTTGATGCGGGAACGGGGGATCAAGGGCTGGCGCAGGCATCTCCAGTTGAGGGCGGGGCAGGTGACGGTGCGTCCTGATTTTGTGTTCCGGGCGCAGCGGGTGGCGGTGTTTGTAGATGGATGCTTCTGGCATGGCTGCCCGCGCCATGCGACGCGGCCCAGGCAGAACCGCAAGTTCTGGGACGCCAAGATCGCCCGGAACCAGGTGCGCGACCGCAAGGTGTCGCGCGCCCTGCGGGCCGCCGGCTGGTCGGTCCTGCGCATCTGGGAGTGTGCGCTGACGAAGAAGCGCTCTCCGGCCACGCTGGCCCGGCTGGCGCGGGCGGTGGAGGCGCAGATGTTTGCGGATGGTGACAGTTGAATCTGCGTCGGAAGGACGCATACTTGTCGCATGCCTGTGTCTTCAGTTCTTCACCCGAGCCTGGCCATTTGGGAGCGCGTGATTCAGCCCTCGCGAAGGTCGCTGGATCCCTCGGCGGCTCATGCGTTTTTGGCATTGCGCCTGAGCAAGCGTGACCTGGACCGTGCGGATGCGCTGGCGGCGAAAGCGGCCGCAGGAGATCTCGCCCAGCAGGAGGCGGAGGAGCTGGAAAGCTACCGAAGCGTGGGCACCGCGCTGGAGTTTTTGAAGTCAAAAGCCCGCCGCAGCCTCACCGCCAAGTCTTGAGGCTTGCCACATGAGCCCGCGCGTCAGGAATTTGGTGCGTCACAGGGCGGGATTTCGCTGCGAATACTGCCATTTGCCCGAGTCGGTGGCCGAGCTCCGATTTCAAATCGACCATGTGCTGGCCGGGAAGCATGGTGGCTCTGATGACATCGGAAACCTGGCGTGGTCGTGCTATCGGTGCAACACGCACAAGGGGCCCAATCTCGTGGGAATAGACGAGAAGACTGGAAAGGTGACGCCCTTGTTCAATCCACGGACCGACCCATGGGCCGACCATTTTCGTTGGGCGGGCCCCAAACTATTGGGGAGGACGGAGACAGGCCGAACAACTGTTGCTGTGTTGTGCATCAATCGGGTGGACTCTGTGTGGCTGCGCAGGTCCTTGATGGCAGAGGGGATCCAGTTCTAGCCCAAAAATCAAGCTGCTGCCCGCAACGAGGCAGCACTTGAAGGCCTGGCCGACCGGCCTATATTTTCCATAAACACGGCCATCGTTTCCCCAGTGTGTTCCCGCCTGAAAGCGGGCGTGTCTCCGCAAGAAACTCGACTTCCAATCCTAAACCGAATAGGCAAGAGGGCTAACACCCGCTTCCCCATGCTTCACCGCCTTTCAGCCTCTGCCGCTTCTTGCTTTGTCGTACTTGTCCTCTGCCTCGCCCCTGCGGCCAGGGCGCAGCAGGCGGAAGTGTACCGGCAGTGGACCAGCTCCGATGGCAAATCGCTGGAGGCGGCGATGGTGGCGGTGGAGGGCGATGTGGTGAAGCTGAAGCTGCGCACCGGCGCGGTGGTGCCGGTGCCTCTGGCGCGGCTTTCGGCGGCGGATCAGGCGTTTGCCAGGCAGGCGGCCCCGGCTGCGCCCACCGCTCCGGCGGTTGCCGCGACGGGCGGGGCCACGGAGATGCCGGCGGCCCCGGCGGCGGAGAAGACCTGGCCGCGCACAGTGGCGCTGGGCACGGATGTGATCCCGGTGACGGTGGTGAAGGAGGACGCAGCGGCGAAGGAGTTCGTGTACCGCTCCGAGCACTACGAGTTCCGCTGCGATTCCAAGCTGGGGACGAACGTGGTGAAGGAGTTCAACCGCATCTTCGAGGCCACCTACCTGGTCAACTGCAAGCTGCCGCTGGACTTCAAGCCCACGCCCGAACCGCTGCACAAGTACTTCGTGGCGCAGCTCTACACCACCAAGGACGACTACCTTGCCAATGGCGGCCTGAAGGGCTCCGGGGGGGTGTATCAGAGCGGCAAGAAGGCGCTGTCCGTGCCGCTGAGCAGCCTGGGCGTGATGATGGTGGGCAGCCGGGTGAGCCTGGAGCCGAGCAAGGACGAGGACAACGCGACCCTGATCCATGAGATCACGCACCAGATGATGAACCACTGGCTGCGCCATCTGCCGGTGTGGTACATTGAAGGCAGCGCCGAGTACGTCTCGATTCTGAAGTATGAGCACGGTCGCTTCAGCCTGGGCGGCATGGGCGAGCGCCTGCATCACTTCCTGCAGCGCCGCGGCACCGATGGCAAGCACTACACGATGCTGGACCTGGAGGAGCTCACCAGCCTGGACGGCAAGACCTGGGCGGCTGCGCTGACCAATGGCAAGGCGGGCAAGAACTATGCCTCCGCCGCGCTGCTCACCTATTACTTCTACCACCTGGACGACCAGCGCGACGCGGCGCACATGATGGCCTACCTGCGTGCGGTGGAAAACGCCAAGACCAAGGAGGAGCACGAGGCGGCGTTCAAGACGCACCTGATGCGCGAGCGCTCCTTTGATGACCTGAAGACCGACCTGAAGAAGGGGATGCGCAAGGAAGGCATCGAAATCGAGTTCGCGGCCGCAGGCAGGAACGAAAAAGTTTCGGAGTCGTCCCAATAACCATGCTTTCCAATGAAGAGATCCTCGAACGCGCCCGGCTTTCGGCTGAGCGCTCACGTCAGACGGCGGCCCGGGGGCCGGTGATCATTGATCTGCCGCGAGCCGGGGAGAGGAGGCGCGGCAGCGCCGGGCGCTGGCGCCTGCTGGTGCTGGCAGGGCTGGTCGCGGGAGGTGTTTTCTGGCTGGGTCCTGCACAGGTGGGCACCCAAGCCGTGGCGGGGTTCACCTGGCTGCGACAGAGCTTTCATGACGCCTTTGATGATCCTGCCCAGCACCCCAAGCCTGCGCCCAAAGCAACCCCGGCTGGGGTCAGGATCGAGCGTGCGGTGGCGATCCGTGCCCCGCTCGTCGCCCCGCCGCCCCGAGCGCTGCCGGTTGAGCAGTTCGGCAGCCTGAGACTGGAGTCGAAAGGACCGCCCGCCGAGGCGACGTGGCCGCGCAGTGTCGCCCTGGAAGGCACTCCCGAGGTGACCACCGTGAGCGAGGCGCCCGACGTAGCCAAGTACATTTATCACTCGCCCAACTACGAGTTCATCGCCGATTCGCCGGTGGGTGCGGACGTGGTGCGCGAGTGCGCCCGGGTGTTCGAGGCCACCTATCAGTTGAACTGCCGCCTGCCGCTGGACCTGCGCCCGGTGCCGGAATACAAGCGCGAACGCTTCGTCGCGAAGCTGTTCAGCGGCCCGCGCGCCTACCTTGCCGCCGGCGGGATGACCGGCAGCTCCGGCACCTATGACCGCCGCCAGGCCTGCATTCTCGTGCCCATCACCAGCCTGGGCATCAAGCTGGTGAACGGTCGCATGCAGACGGACCGCACGGATTCGACCGACACCCTGGTGCACGAGATCACCCACCAGATGATGAACGCGTGGCTGCCCCGCCTGCCGCGCTGGTATTCCGAGGGCAGCGCCGACTACGTGGCGATGGCGGACTATGTGCATGGCCGCTTCTTCATGAACCAGATGGAGGACCGGCTGCGCCTCTACCTGCGCCGGCGTGGCAAGAAGACCGGGCCTTTTCCGATGCTGCGGCCTGCTGAACTCATGGCGCTGGATGGGGCGACCTGGAGCCAGGCGCTGGCCTCCAACGCCGCCGGGGCGAGCCAGAACTACGCCTCCGCCACCCTCCTCACGTATTACTTCTACCACCTGGACGGCAACGGCGATTCCGCCGGCATCCTCGGCTACTTGCGGGCCATCGAAAGCGGCACGCCTGAGCCCGACGCAGCGAGCGAGCACCTCATTCGCGGGCGCACTGCGGCGGCGCTGGAGGAGGATGTGATCACCGCCTTCGAGCACCACGGGGTGAGCCTCACCCTGGCAAGCCGTGGCGGCAAGACTTGAAAACTGCGGAGAAAGTCCAAGAAACTCCAAAACCACCCGTCATGCGCGGGACCTGATGACGATCTGTTTACAAACGATTGCAGACGAATCATCAAAAATCTCGTAAGCATCCAGGTACTCCGGTAGAATAACCACGATTACCGTCTCTGACCATGCAATCACTGCGACGTCTCCTTATCCTGTGTGCCAGCGTGGTTGCTGGCGCGGCCCTGGCGCAAACACCCCCGCCCCCTCCCGCCCCGCCGCCACCGGCTCCTGGGCCAGCAGCGGCGCCTGCCGCAGACGCATCGAAGCTTCCGGTACGGGAACGGGAGCGCACGATCTATGTGCCGTACGACCAGTTGGAAAAGGTCTTCCAGGATGGCGGCAAGGGCGTGTTCCTTCCCTACCGGGAGTTTCTCGATCTGTGGAACGAGCTGACCCTCAAGCGCCAGGACGACAAGGAAAAGCCGCCGCCCACCGACGGCGTGGTTACGAAGGCCGAATACACCGGGCATGTGGAGGAGCAGACCCTGGTGCTCGATGCGAAGATCACCGTCGAATCGTTCAAGAAGGGCTGGAGCACGCTGGTGCTGAGCACCAACGCCCTGAACGGCATCGCGGAAGCCACCACCGGCAAGGCGGTGCTGCGGCCCAATCTCGGCAGTTGCGATGTCCTGCTGCCGGACAAGGGCGTCTATGAACTGACCCTCAAGCTCATGCTGCCCATCGAGCAGACGGCGGGCAAATTTCACACCATTCTCGCCCTGCCGCAGGCCGCCGTGTCGCGCCTGGTGATCAATGTTCCCGGCACCGGCCTGGAATTCGAGGTCAAGCCCAGCGCCGCCTTCACCACCCGCCCCTCCGGCGCGCAGACGGAGCTGTCCTTCTTCTTTGGCGGCAGCACAACCAAGCCGGAGCTGTCCTGGGGTGTGCCGCAGGGTGTGACGCAGATGACGCCGCTGCTGCTGGCCGAAACGAAGCTGGAAAGCACTCTGGGCGCCGGCTCCATCGCCACCACCGCGAACCTCGACTTCCGCATCCTGCGCGCGCCGATGGCGGAATTTAAGCTCAGCCTCCCTGCCGGGCAGGAAGTGCTCGGCGTGACCGGCGACAACGTCAAAACCTGGAATGTCTCCGCCGCCGCGAATGGCCGGCAGATGCTGGTGGTGGCGCCGGACAAGCCGGTGAAGGACAGCTACGCCATCAAGCTCCAGCTTGAGGGGCCGGTCACCGCCCTGCCTGCCGAGGTCAATGTGCCGGACATCCAGATCGAAGGTGCAAGCTATGCGCGCGGCAACGCCACGATCTACACCGAGCCGCAGTTCGATGTCACGCCCAAGGTCCAGGACGCCGTGGTGCGCGCCAGCGCCACCACTGAGGCGCGCAGCAACCTCATGGCGGTGGGCAGCTTCCGCCTTCTCAAGCAGCCCTACAAGTTCTCGCTGAATGTCGAGGAGGCGAAGCCACAGGTCGAGGTCACCAGCCTCACCCGTCTCGACATTCAGCGCGATGTCACGAGCCTGGGGGCGGAGTTCAGCTACAACGTGCGCCGGGTGGGGATCTTCGAGACCCGCATCGGCCTGCCCGCTGGCCTCAATGTCAGTGCCGTGACCGGTGACCAGGTCAGCGAATGGAAGGTGGATGCCACCGGCACCACGCCCTCGCTGGTGGTCAAGCTGCCGCAGCAGAAGACCGGCGCCTTCACGATCAAGCTGGAAGGCCGCCAGCTCCGTTCCCAGCCCACGGAGGACGCCGTGGTCCCGGTGTTCACCCCGCAGGGCACCGCTCGTTACGAAGGCAAGGTGGGTGTGAGCGTTCACAGCAGCCTCGAAGCCAGCACCAAGTCGCTGGGCGACCTTCAGCAGGAGGACGTGAACTCGCTTCCCCAGACCAGCGGCGGCCATGCGGAGCCTTCCCTGGCCTTCCGCTACCGTGACACCGCCAAGCCTGCGATCCTGAGCTTCAAGAGCCGCGATGCGCAGGTCAGCGTGGAGGTGCTCACCCTGGTGGAGGCCAAGGAGCAGTCCACCCGCCACCTCTGGACCCTTGTCTTCGATGTCAGCTACGCCGCCATCGACAAGGTCATCATTGCCGTGCCCAAGGCCATTGCGAACGAGGTGCGCCTTGTCGATCCCGCCGTCAAGGAAACGCACAAGGACATCAAGGTGGAAGCCTCGAAGCCTTTCCCGGATGCAGGCAGCTACCAGTTCTGGGAGGTGGTGCTGCGCAACGAAAAGTCCGGCGCCTTCCAGCTCACGCTGAGCCATGAAAAGCAGGGGGCGCTGGAGGCCGGCAAGACCGGCAAGGTGGAGCTTCTGCAGGTGCATGTGCCGGATGCCTTCCAGGAAATCGGGCAGGTCGCCGTGCTCAAGGACAACAGCCTGGAGCTGCGCAACGCCAAGCCCGAGGGCCTGGAGGAGATCGACGCGCGCGAGCTGCACGGGCCGCTGCAAAAGCCCGGCGTGTTCCAGGCCTACAAGTACCGCGCCCTGCCCATCAAGCTCGCGGTCGAGACCGCCAAGAACGCCTACTTTGCCGTGCCGCAAGCGGTTATCACCCATGCCGATCTCAGCACCGCCGTGGCCACCGATCAGGCGCAGAGCAC
>CAINXC010000012.1 GCA_903854655.1 uncultured Verrucomicrobiota bacterium
ACATGCCTGGAGAATGTCCGCGAGTATTAGGTCGCAATAAGAGTTCAGAATGTCCGCCGCGTGACAAACCTGCTGCACGCTCAAATATCGCTCCATCGCGTCGAAGAAACGCCAGTTTGGGTGGTGTGATGAGCCGCCCATTGACGGATCGTGAATGGACCCGCGAACCATCCAATTGATGAACCAAGAATCGTTCAACCGTTCCATGGCTTCAATAGCGTGAACAGAAAGCTGGGTGCTCATGGGTGACCGTGTCTAAGATAGCAGGTTGACCTTCCCAAAGTTTCTTTGGTTAACGGTACAAAGCGGGCGGCGCCGAACATGATACTATCAAGATGACAGAATCCTGTCAGCAAAGCATTATCCACCTTCATTTGCCCGCTGGCCTTCGTATCGGCCGAAAGGATCATGAGCCTGAATGCTTGAGGATGGCGTCGGCTTCAGGCCTCTGGCTGGCCGGATCGGTGAGGAAATCACCGCCGCAGTCAAGCGTGGGAAACCTCCAAACATCACGAGGTTACGGCTCTTCCGGGAAGCGGTTGACGAAGTGCTCCGCCGCCTTGCGCATGACTTCCGAGAGCGACCAGTCCTGTTGTTCGGCAATTTTTTTGAGCCGATGGTACAGCGGGTCAGGAAATCGGATTTGGGTTCGTGTCATGATGCGTTTTATCCATCATGGAGCAACCGAGGTCAATCTGGTGCCTTTGCGCTCGTGATTGGGAATCACGCCTTTTAGGGCTTTGATGTCGGCGATGCCATGCATCATGGGCGCAGCCTACTTCTTCTTCGCCGCCCAGCCGTCCCACTGGGCGCGGTACTCGGGGGTCATGGGGGTGAAGGTGATCTTCACCTTGGGGAGGTCGGCCTTGAGCTTGGCGAGGTCTTCATCGGAGAGGGCCACGTCCTTGAGATCGAGGGTGGTGAGGCTGGGGATCTCCTTGAGCCGGTTCAGGCCGCCGGCATAGGTGAAGACGGCGAATTCAAGCGAGAGCTTGCTGAGCTTGGGCAGGGTGGCCAGCGTGGCGATGCTGGCATCGCTGAGCGTTGCGTAGCCTTTGTTCCACAGGCGCACGGATTCCAAAGAAGGGTGGCTCTTCAGGAGCGCGACAAAAACATCGCTGGCGCCGCTGTGCTTCATGTCCACGTGTTGCAGATGCGGGGCGGTGACGGCTTCCATGCAGAATGCGCCATCGGTGGAATACACCTCCAGCGTGGGATGTGTGGAAAGCGCCGCCTTGGCCTCCGGCGTGGGGCGGGTGACATGCAGGGTGTTGAGGATTTTCAGGGCCTTCATCTCGCCAAACTTCGCCGCGCCCACACCCGTGACTGAGGAGCCATTGATGGTCACGGCCACCGGATTCATCTCTGCGAGGCGTTCCATGCCTGCATCGTCCAGAGCAGCGCCGACAAAGACAAAGGATCGCAAGTGCAATGCCGCGATGGCCTGCCATTGCTCCGCGCTCAGCGCTGTTTTGGAATCAACGCTCAGCGTCGGGCCTTCGGGTTTCTTGTCGGTGATCGTTCCTTTGATCTCTTTCAGCACCTGGGGCACCTCCGGTTGTGGTGCCTTCTTGGTCTCCGCGTGCGCGGCGGTGAAGAGAGTGAGGCTGAGGAGAACTGGCAGGAGCGATGGCTTGGTCATGGTGTTGGATTGACGTAACGTCTGGAAACGAGCGTTCTGTCGGCGGTGAGGGGTGGCGGGCCTGGAGTTAACAATGGGTTTGCTTTCCCTTTGTGTTCGGTTTTTTATTTTGCCATCCTCGAACCTATGCACTCCGGATTGGGCATTCGTATGGTGGCTGCCACCGTTCTGATTCTGTTGCTGGCGGCTGCCTCGGCCAATGAAGCGGATCGGCTGGAAAACAGGGTGCTCGCGTTCTGCAAACGGAAGATGGGCGAGCAGGTGGGCAACGGGGAGTGCGCCGCGCTGGCGTTCCAGGCCTTGAAGGCCGCCGGCGCGAAGACGCGGGCGGGACCGGACTTCCCGCAGGAGAAGGACTATGTCTGGGGCCGGCAGGTGCTGCTGGTGCAGGGCACGCCGGAGGGCTCGAAATTCACGGGGAAGATCAGCGATGTGCATCCAGGCGACATCGTGCAGTTCCGTGACACCAAGTTCGTGACGGCGCACTTCGCCCACCACACCGCCGTCGTGCGGGAGATCGACGAGAAATCGCTCAAGCTCTACGAGCAGCATATTGCTGGCACTCACATGGTCACGGAGGGCGCGGTGCGCCTGGACAAACTTGCCCAGGGCTGGCTGCGTTTCTATCGCCCTGTTTCCTTGCGGTAGCAGCCGGAGATCAAACGACCATCGACAGCGACAAGTTCCTGGATAGCGCTATGGGTGACCGGTGGTTTGTGCCACCGTCCCGTTCCCGTCTGTTCTGATGAAAATTGTCTCCGCCGAATACTATACCAGTTCCCTGGATCTGCCAGGCTGTCCCGAAGCCACGCTGCCTGAGTTCGCCCTGATCGGGCGGTCGAACGTGGGCAAGTCCTCGCTGCTCAACATGATTACGGGCCGGACCGATCTGGCGCGGGTGTCCGAGACGCCGGGGAAGACGCAGATGATCAACCTCTTCACCATCAACAAGAAGTGGCGGCTGGTGGACCTGCCGGGCTACGGGTACGCGAAAGTGGCGAAGGAGGCCATGACCCGCTTTAACGAAGCGGTGGCGGACTACCTGGCGAACCGCGAGAACCTGACCTGCGTGCTGGTCTTGATCGACTCGCGGCTTCCGCCGCAGGCGATTGACCTGGAGTTTGTGGACTGGATGGTGGAGAACGCGGTGCCGTTTGTGGTGGTCTTCACCAAGGCGGACAAGCTGGGATCAGCGCGTATGCTGGAGAACATCGAGATGTTCAAGCAAAGCCTGTCGGAGTTCTGCGAGAACCTGCCGGAGATGTTCGTGACCTCGTCCAAGTCCAAGAACGGCCTGAAGGAGATTCACAGGTTCATCCAGAGCGCGCTGACTTGACGCTTGGCAGAAGCTCCGGCGTGGGGGATGATGGCGATGATCCCGGCGAACGAGAAGCAGCTATGAACAAGGATGGACTGTTGGAAGACGACGGACGTGTGATAGCGATGCGCGAGCCTTCGGAGTCGTGGAAGGCAAATGTGTTCTGGGGGCTGCTCTTCGGTTTGCTGCTGCTGTTGCCGCCCTTGTTTGCGGATGCGGACACGCCGGGCTGGAAGAAATATGGGTCGATGCTGGCGGGCCTGGCATGGATGGTTTTCATGGGCCGCTCGGCCATCCAGAACCGTGGCCGGTTCGTGCGCTGCGATGACAAGTCCATCGTCGTTTCGCAGCCTTTTGGCTCGCTGACCATTCCGCTGCATGAGGTGCGGAAAGCCACCCGCAGGGACGTGCGGCAAAAGTTGCGCGAGGTGGAGGAATTCGGCCTGTCGCGCCGGGAGAAGTTCGAGCGCATGGACACCATGGCGCCGATCGTGATCTACTGCCTCTACAACGCCAGGGACGAGAAGCTGCTGGAACTGGACCGCAACATGCAGCCGCCGGGTGAGATGCAGCGCTTTCTCAAGCGCATGGAGAAGCTGACGGGCAAATCCATTTCGGATGAGTGACTACCGCCTGGTGCGCCTGGCCAGCAGGTAGTCCGCAGAGAGTTTTCCAGGGCCGAAGGCGAAGACGAGGATAGCGGTGAGCATGAACAGGAAGGGATCGGCCGAGACGAATTTGTCAGGTTCCTGGAAGATGCCTTTCACCTTGTCGATGTCCGCCGTGAGGTAGGCCACGACCATGGTGAAGACGAGCGGCACGCTGATGACGCGCGAGAACAGACCGATGAGCAGGAGCAGACCACCGAAGCACTCGGTGCTGCCGGCCATGATGACGTTGAACCTGGGAAAGGGCAGATTAAGCGAGGTAAAGAACTCGGTGGTTTTGTCGAGGTTCATCAGCTTGCCTTTGCCGGTTTCAAAGAACTGCCAGCCCCAGTACAGCCGCATGGCGAGGAGCAGGGGATCGGGCAGGAAGGAGGCGATTTTGTCGAGGAGGGTGTTGATGAGAATCCAGAGTTTCGTTATCATAGGAGGGCAGGGGATGGCGGGGCGTGAGCATGGATTTCCCTTTGGCGGGTGCGTGGCACCTGCGGTGGGGGGAGACGGTTAAACGGAGGGCGCGCAGAACCACCCGAGGGTGGCGAAGTTCTCGAACCACCCCCGCACCTGCGCGGCCCAGTCCTCACCTGGATCAGCGTCGCGCAGGGCGGCTTCCAAGGAGGCGCTGATGGTGTGGCCGGATTGCAGGGAGGTGAGAAGCAGGAAGGCTTCGCGTTTGAGGCGCTTGAAATAGAGATCGCTGTCGCTGCGATGCACGGCGAGCCAGAGCTTTTGCTTCTTCGGCAGGGGCACGCGCTTGACCGCTGCACGCCTGGGGGCGTGATCGAGGGTGTTGCTGGCCCCGCTCCTCATCCCGGCGTCCTGTTCTCGCACGGCCATGAAGTAGTCATCCACCGCGTAATTCAGTTCGAGAAGCACGAGGTAGGGCTGCAGGCCGAGCGCGAGTGTGTCAGGATTGCTTCCGAGCAAGTCATCGCCCTTGAGCGGTTCGTGGCGGGCTTCGTCAAAGGCGAGCACTTGCGCCCATTCGAAGCGGGCGATGTCGATGGCGGGCTTGGTGCGCGGAGCGGTCCACTGGGGTTCTTCCTCGATGAACTGCACCAGACGGCTGCCGAGGTCGCGAAGGGTCCACGAAATGCTGGGGTGCTTGGCCAGGTAGGCGCGGGTGAAGGCGTGAAATTTCTCTTCCCCCAGCAGGGAGCGGAGGCCGGGAAAATCGTCGTACAGACAGTCCAGGACGCGGTACCAGTAGGTGCGGTTGTAGATTTCCAGCCGCTGGAAGGAAGTCAGGCGGTCGTTGGGCTTGATGAAATCGCTGGCGATGTCCGCCATGGCGCGGCCATCGGTCCATGTCGCCTGCATGGTCTCGTCGTCGTTGGCGAGAGGCCGGAACAGGGTGGCGCCCATCACCTGCTGCAACTGCCGCAGGTCCTCGACGCTGTCGATGCTAGGCGGACACCGGAGTGTGTTCATGGAGGAATTGGTTGGCTTTCAGGGCCTCATTATGCACCTCGTCAAAGGAAGGGATGCGGTCATCCCACTCCAGCAAGGTGGCGGCGCGACCGCCCACCCGGATGGCTTCGGCATAGAGATCCCAGACCGGGTCGGGCACAGGATGGTCGTGGGTGTCGAGGAGGTGGGTGGGATAGCGGGTGTGGCCGGCGATATGGATCTGGCCGATGCGGTGGTGAGGCACCCCGCGCAGGTATTCGAACGGATCGAAACTGTGATTTTGCGAGGAGACGTAGATGTTGTTCACGTCGAGCAGCATGCCGCAGCCGGCACGTTCCACGACCTCACTGAGGAATTCCCACTCGGTCATGTTGCTCTGGTGGAATTCGGCGTAGCTGCTGACGTTTTCCACGCAGATAGGCACCTCCAGGAAGTCCTGCGCCTGTTTGATTTTTTCCGCCGTGTGCCTGGCGACAGCCATGGTGTAGGGCATGGGCAGCAAGTCATGCGTGTAGCGGCCATCCACGCTGCCCCAGCAGAGATGATCGGAAAGCCAGGGAGTGTTGGTGCGCTTGACCAGGCGTTTGAGCTTCCTGAGGTGGTCGCGGTTCAACGGGTCGGCGCTGCCGAAGTAAATGGCCACGCCGTGCTGCACCACGCGGTACTGTTCGAGAATCTGATCCAGCACCTTCAGCGGCCGCCCGCCATCGACCATGAAATTTTCGGAGATGATCTCGAACCAGTCCACGACCGGCTTCTCGCTCAGGATGTGCTGGTAGTGCGGCACACGCAGGCCGACGCCGATGCCGTAGTCGG
>CAINXC010000013.1 GCA_903854655.1 uncultured Verrucomicrobiota bacterium
GGCCCGGCAGATGGGGATTCCGATCGTGGAAGGCCGCGATCTGGTGGCGCGGGATTTCAAGGTGTACATGCGCAGCACCGCCGGACTGGTGCCGGTGGATGTGATCTACCGCCGCATTGACGACGACTTTCTGGATCCCAGCGTGTTCCGCCCCGATTCCGTGCTGGGCGTCCCCGGCCTGGTGAACGCCGCGCGCGCCGGCAACGTGAGCCTGGCCAACAGCATCGGCACCGGCGTGGCGGACGACAAGGTGGTGTACTACTACGTGCCCAAAATCATCAAATATTACCTGGGAGAGGAGCCGATCCTGTCGCAGGTGGACACGTACATGGCCTCCGAGGCGCAGGACCGCGCCTACATCCTGGAAAACCTCAGCAAGCTGGTGGTGAAATCCGCCAACGAAGCGGGGGGCTACGGCATGCTGATGGGGCCCTGGGCCTCCAGCGAGGAGATCGAGGAGTTCCGCAAGAACATCCTGTCCAACCCCCGCAACTTCATCGCCCAGCCGCCCATCTCGCTGAGCCGCCATCCCACCTGGGAAGGGGACTGCTTCGAGGGCCGCCACATCGACCTGCGCCCCTACATCCTTTACGGTGACAAGATCACAGTGACCCCCGGCGGCCTTACGCGCGTGGCGCTGCGCAAGGGCTCACTCGTGGTCAACAGCTCGCAGGGCGGCGGGTCCAAGGACACCTGGGTGCTGAAAAACAAAGCCACAGCCTGATCTTCCGAACCATGACTTCCACTTCGCTATCCCCCAAGAACGGCTACCCGCGTGAGCAAATCGCGGAAGGCAAGCAGACCAATGTCATGCTCTCCCGCGTGGCGGCATCCTTGTACTGGATGAGCCGCTATCTGGAGCGCTCGGAAAACATCGCCCGCCTGCTGGATGTGAATCTGCAGCTGCTGCTGGATTTCGGCAAGGTGAGCAGCGAGGCCCTCAAGGAGCACTGGGTGCCCGTTCTGCGGGCGGCAGGCGAGGAGGAGCTGTTCTTCCAGTTGTACGAGACGGCCGACAGCCACAGCGTGGTGGAGTTCCTCACCTTCCGCACGGAGAACACGAATTCCATTGTATCATGCATCAATGCGGCGCGCGAAAACGCCAGGCAGGTGCGGGACCAGATTTCTTTGGAGATGTGGGAGGTGCTGAATGACGCCTACCTCTTCCTCAAGGACGCGGATTCTGGTGCGGTCTGGGAAACCGGCGCCAACGCCTTTTTTGACCGGGTGAAGGGCTTCTCGCACTTGTTCCAGGGTCTCACAGACTCCACCTTCTCCCGCAACGAGGGCTATGAGTTCATCCAGTTCGGCAGGTTCCTGGAGCGGGCGGACAAGACCTCGCGCATCCTCGACATCAAGTACCACATGCTGCTGCCGAAGGTGACGGACGTGGGCGGCGCGGTGGATACTGCGCAGTGGCAGGCGGTCCTCCGTTCCACCAGCGCCTTGGAGGCCTACCGGCGCTACTATGTGGCTGAGATTGTGCCATGGAAAGTGGCGGTGTTTCTGGTTTTCTCCAGCAGCTTCCCCCGCAGCATTGTCTACTGTGTGGAACAGGTGGGGGAGTACGTGCACCGCATCACGGACACGCCGCCGGGGCAGTACCGCACCGAGGGCGAGCGGCGCTACGGCAAGTTTCTCCAGCAGCTCCGTTTCACCACCAGTGACGAAGTGCTGCGCGAAGGGCTGCATCAATTTCTGGAGCGTGTGCAGAAAGAATTGCTTGCCATCGCCGACCACATGTTTGACGCATTCATGTATCATCCGCCAGTTGACATGGCGTCGGAAATCCGACTCCATCAGCAGGAGCAGCAGCAACAACAATTATCCCAGTAGATGGCCGTCGACACCTTTCCCGCAGTCCAGAATCAAAACGCCCTATTATCCGGCATGAGGCTGCGTGTTCGCCATCTGACCCGTTTCGTTTACGACGGGCCCGCCACGGACAGTTATAACGATGCCCGGCTGTGCCCGATCAGCGACCCTCTGCAACGCTGCGAGTCCTTCCAATTGCGGATTGAGCCGCAGGTGCTGGTCAACACCTACCATGACTTCTATCACAACCGCGTGGATCATTTCGAGATCCACGGCAACCACGCCTCGATGGAGGTTGAATCCATCGCCATGGTGGAGACCCGGGAGGATTCGCGCGGCCCGGTGGTGAAGGCGTTTCCGATGAGTTCGCTGGATGACCCGGGCATTGAGGAGAATTACTTCGATTTCCTCACCGAATCGCACTTCGTTTCGCTGGATGCAGAGGTTTGGCGCGAGGGCATCGACCTCCTGCCCGACGGCGTGCAGGACATCTGGAAGGACAGCGTGAGCATCGGCCGGCACATTTTCCGCACCTTCACCTATGAATCGAAGTCCACGCACGTGCACACGCGCATGATCGAGTCCTTGCGCGAGCGCCGGGGCGTGTGCCAGGATTTTGCGCATGTGATGATCGCCATCTGCCGGACCCAGGGCATTCCCGCCCGCTACGTGAGCGGCTACTTCTTCAATGAGCAGCGCATGGCCGACGAGGTGGAGGCCTCTCACGCCTGGGTGGAGATTTTCCTGCCCCACTTCGGCTGGAAAGGCTTCGACCCCACCCATGACCGGGAGTCTGATCCTCGCTATGTCAAGCTGGCGGTGGGTCGCGACTATGCGGACATCCGGCCTATCAGCGGCAGCTTCCGGGGCAAAGGCACGAAGGAGATGACCGTGGAAGTTCGGGTGGATCAGATATGATCTGATCAGCCGGGGTGGTTTTTCCACCAGTCCGCCCTGCGGTCCCAAGGCTGGGCTTGTGGCTCGTCAGGGGCGTTGGTGGCCTGGGGGGTGGTTTCCGGGTCCTGCTGCTGCTCTTCCTCCAGCTCCATGAGCAGTCGCCGATGGGGCTCAGGATGCGCCTGCCGACGCCACAGCACGATGGCCGCCACGGTGAAGGCGCCGAACAGAAAGCCGAGGAAGCCCAGCGTCGTCAGCACGAATGCGTCCGAACCCGCCACCGGTTCCGTCACCTGGCCGAAATGATGCCCGGGCAGCACGATGTCGGCAGCGAGTTTCATGGGCGCGACCCTCACATGTCGGCAAACACGCAGCGCATGGGGATCATGCTGGAGAACTTGAAGCCGTGCTCCTGGAAGAAGGCCTGGCTTTCGGCGCTGATCTTGTCCGTGAGCAGGGTGATGCGCTTGAAGCCCTTGCGCTTGGCATAGGCCACGGCGTGCCTGAGCAGGCGGCCGCCAAAGCCCTGGCGGCGATGCTGGGGATGGATGATCAAATCCTCCATCAAAATGGCGATGCCGCCCTCGGCGGTGCTGATGGTGAACAGAAGATTCACCATGCCGAGGATCATCTGGTCCGTGCGCAGCACAAAGATGCGGCCCTTGCTGGGCTGCTCAAGGATCAGGCGCAGGCCGTGCTCCTGCTTCTGGCGGTCGGGGGCAAACTCCTCTTCCAGGCTGAACAACGCCACCAGCAGTTCCACAAGCTGGGGCAGGTCCTCCAGCGTGGCTGGCTCGATTCGGGGTTCGGTGGCTATGGCTTTGGCGCTCATGAAGGGAAATAATCATAGCGGCTGCTTGACAGGGAGCCAAACGAATTTCCCGACACAGAGCCGACATCGCGTCCTGACATACCGCTTGTGCCTCCGGCTTTTGGCCGTAACCTCCCGGCTCCCTGCCCCCCCCCTGTCAGCCATTCGTTCTATTCAATGA
>CAINXC010000014.1 GCA_903854655.1 uncultured Verrucomicrobiota bacterium
CGTTGTTCTGAAAAAAACAAGCCCTCCTCAACTACCATAAAACAGGCGAAGCGAAAAGTGTTTACTCAGTGTCTCAAATTCACACCGCCTCCCTACCGCCCTAGGCCCTCATACACCTCGTAGGGCCAGCCTATTTCACTATTGCACACTTACCCCCACCCCCCCCCATCAGTCTCCTGCCCAGCCCCGCCGCAGCAACTCCGCCCACACATCCTCATGGTTGCGCGCATACAGTAAGAACGCCTCGTTGATGGTGGTGTCGCCTGTGTCTTCATCCACGTCAACAAATGCGTCGAGAGCCTCCACACTGTTGCCCCCAACACCCAACCCCTCCCACTTCACCGTGAAAGTCCAGCGTGGCACCCTGTGGCGCGACCTTTGGTGACTCAACACCTCCTCCACCACCCCCTCCGGCCGCCCTCCCACACCTATGACCAAGTCCGGAGGCGCCGCTACTCTGTCCGGCATGCCCGCCGGGTCAAAATAGGGCTTCAAGAACTTCACGTTGATGACCGGGTGTGCTCTGATGTCCCCAAGCTGCAGTCGAAAAGCAGCAGGCGATAGCTTCTCCAACACCAGAAAAGGTCCTTGCCACTTGAAGCTGAGCTTCTGTGCCGGACGATCTCGCTGCGCAGGGGACAGCAGAGCCGCAGAGGAAACCATCACCATGTCCCCCTTACCGATGGCTCCCGCCTTTCGTGTGCCTGCCTTGTCATCCTGCCGATGCAAGCGCTCCTGAGCTTCCAGCATAGAATCCATCACAAGCTGGTAGGTGTTGCGTTGCTGCACAGCAAACTCCCGCGCGGCTCTCTCCCCAATGGCCACCTGTCCCCGGCCCTGCTCCGCAGCCATGACTTGGGCCGCTGCCAGCCCATGCGCAATCGGGTGAATACCCAAATCGGCGAAGAAGGCAGAAACTCCGGTCGATGCGTTGGCGAGATTGTTCACAGCAAACTCCGCCATAGCCAGGTGCCTCTTCCAATCACCCTGATGGTGTGCTACCATCGTGCGCAGCATTTCCACCAGCGTACGATGCATGCGCTCTGAAAGCCCATCAGATTCAGGGTGGTTCGCAGTTGACGGGTGCAGCTCGACATGCAAAATGCTCGCCAATTCTTTCCAAAAGAGCGAGGTGAACAGCTTATCCCGATCTGAGACGATAGACAACGGCAAGCCATGCAAGCGCACGATGCCATCTGTGTACAGCTGCGCTGCCCCCTCTGCCGTGACCGTCTTGGTGGTGGGCAGGAAGTGAACACGCCGGGTCGCCCTGTCCACCACAGTGCAAATGGCGTCCGATCCGTCACTGTCAGGCAGTCCTGTCAGAAAGTCCATTGTTTGGTGGGCCCAGCGCTGCAAGGGAATGGCTAACGGCTGAACTGCCGCAGCAGTTTGGGGATTCATCGACTTGCTACGCTGGCAAAGATCGCAACTTTTGACAAAATCGCGGATCTGCTTCGCCAGTCGGGGCCAGTAAACTGCAGCCTGCGCAATGGCAAGCATCCTGTCCCGACCCGGGTGCCCCGCCATTGGAGCATCGTGTAGCGCGCTCAGCACCCGCACCCGCAGCGAGCCAGCTTGAGGTATGTAGATGCGTAGTGGTGCCCCATCCCCTTGGATCACGCGCAACAGGTCGCCCTCGAATGTGTACGTAGGAGCTCCCACCTCCAACTTGCTCTTCCGCAACTCACTCGCCCCCTTGTCTCGCAGCCTGTTGATAATGCTCATGCAGGCGGGGTCCTCTGCGTAGCCCGCCTTGATTGCCATCAACAACTGCGGTTCCCACGTTGTCGCAATAGCCACTGCCTGCGCATCCCCTTCCACCGCAGCTTGGACCTCATTGACATGCAAGGCACTCGCTAGCACCTCACCATCCTGCTTCCCCAATACTGGCAGCACCACCGTGTTGTTGTCCACAGTCACGGTAGTGGTGGTGCTCTTCTTCCCTACTGCCCCATGCCGAGGCAGCGGGTTCTCCAGCACCACATCCAACGGCTCCAGCTCCTCACCGATAACGCCTACGCCCCCGGCGCCGTGCGGCCTTGAAGCCACCGCGTCCTCCTCTCCATCAGGCCGGTGCGTCAGTGGGTCCCCACGTTGCTCTTGCCCTTAATGCGCTGGACATCGAAGTTGAAATCGTTCAGGATCTCCACCCAGCGCTGCTGGCGGCGGGTCAGCTGCCCGCGCTTCGTGAACAGGTTCGCCACCACCTGCGAGTCGGTGTGCAGAACAAACTTTGCAAAGAGATAGTGGCGCCAACTGCACACCGCCCTCACCGCTGCCAGCGTCTCCAGCTCGTCGATTGTGTAGCCCATTTCCGCCGCTGTGAGCTTGGACGAGAGGTACGCAACCGGCCTTCCCGACTGCAGCAGCACCGCGGCAATCGTGCCCGGAGTACCCTCCTTCTGAGACGCATCCGCCTCCACCACAAAGGGCTTGGACCAGTCAGGCAACTGCAGTGTGGGCGGGCTGACCAAGGCGCTCTTGATGGCTTCGAAGCTACGCTGCTCTACCTCGCCCCATTGCCACCTCTTGGAGCTGCCTAGCAGATTGTTGAGCGGTGCTGCCAGCCCGGAAAACCTCGGCACAAACTTGCGGAAGAAGTTGGTCAGGCCCACGAAGCGGCGAACGTCAGCCTGATTGAGCGGTGTTGGCCACGATGCCACCGTTGATGTCTTCGTCGGGTCGACCGCCATTGTTCCCTCAGTGAACACGTGGCCGAGGAAGGTGATGATGGAAGCTCCAAAAACGCACTTGGTTGGCTTGCAGTACAGCTCCGCGTGCTGCAACGCTTGCAGCACCTGCGCCACATGCGCCAGGTGCTCTTCCTCTGTGGTACTGAAAATGAGCACATCATCGATGAACACCACCACAAAGCGACCCAAGAATGGCTGCAAGACGCGGTTCATCAGCGACTGAAATGTCGCTGGCCCATTCGTCAACCCAAAGTGCGTGACCGTGAACTCGAAGTGCCCGTATCGCGTGGTGATGCCCGTTTTGTGCACATCCTCGTCTGCAATTCTCACTTGATTGAAACCGCTGTGCAGGTCGAGCTTCGTGAAGCGGCGTGCCGTGCGCAGCTGGTCAAAGAGCTCCTCCAAGTTGGGAAGCGCCAGCTTGTTCTTGACCGTTATCGAATTGAGCCCCCTCCAATCCGCGACTAGCCGCAGCTTCGTGTCTCCGGGCTTGCGCACAAAGAACACTGGCGCGGCGTACGGCGACGTTGATGGCCTAATGAAGCCGTGCTTGATGAGACTGCGCAGTTGCTTTCGCAGCTCTGCATACTCGGGCTCGGAGAGCCGGATTGGTGGTCTGGAAGGCGGCACCACCCCAACTGGAGTCTCGATGTGCATTGGTTCGCCACGCGTCGGTGGCAGCTTCAAGGGAAGCTCCACTGGCATCACCTGCTCATACCGCTCCAGCAGCTCCTGTAAGGCTGCTGACGGTTCCTCCTTGCCATCGTTACCGAAGCGCAGTCCCCTGTTCATCACTCCAGCCTTGCCCTGAGCGACCCCAGGCTTGCCCACACTCGCGTAGCCTGAGCCAATGTCGAAGCTCGCTGCGGGTGTGTCGTCCACCAACCGCGGGAACACATACCCAGCCTCCGCCATGCCCGGCTTGCGGACAGCCCGCGCTCCTTGTCGTGCAGTGATCAAAAAGATTTCGCACTGCTGCAAGGAATATACATCTTCCTCGCCTTCCGCGTTTTGCGCCCCGCCCGCCGAGTCCGCATTCGCTGTTGACGTCTGGCTTTGCCCCGCACCAGCACCGCCGACTGTCTGTTGAGCCGGGCTCGCCGGCTCGCCCGCCGCGCGGCCCTGCCCCGAGTGTGCCTTGCCCAGCCCTGCACCATCGACCGTCCCAATCGTGGCCGTGACGGACGCCTGCCCCGACGCCTGCCCAGCCACCACCGTAGGCTTTCCCCAGCCTGCCGCAATCCAGCTTGCATTCCCCACGCTCATACGGTTGGTGTCGTAGTCAACCTTGAGGCGTGGGCCCATCTGGCGCCACCAAGGTTTTCCAAGGATGACATCGTACTTGTCCCCAATATCTGCCAATATGATGCAGTTGGTGACGTTGCACGAGAACCCGCCGACCCGAACTGTTGCGAGTGGAATAACTTTCGCGTTGGTGTCCAGTGTGTCCTCCCCACCGGCTCTTTCAATGAAGACGCTTGTCGACTTAATGGCAGAAGTGTCCAAATGCGCCCGCCCAGCAAACGCAGCTGAAATAAAGATGTCAGTTCCACCGTTGTCAAAAAGAATGCGTGCTCGAGTCCCTCCCACCATCCCCATTGCACTAAGTAATACCCGAGGCGAGACGGGCCTTGCACCAGAATAATCCTCCTCGGGTTTAATGGCGGACTTCAACGGGCACTCGCGTGCAAAATGGCCGAGCTTGTCGCAGTTGTAACACTTCAATGTTGCCTTGTTGACAGCCGACCCGCGCTCAGACCTCCCCTTCCCCGCTGAAGCCGCAGTTGCGTGCAGTCCTGCCGCTTTGCCCTGACCCGCTTGAGCCTTGCCGTGCGCTGCTGCAGCAGCAGACGCCGCCAATGCTTTCACAATGGGTATGGCAATAGCGACCGTCGCTGGTGGGTGGGCGCGCAGTTCCTGCTGAAGTACCCCCGCTGGCATCGCGAGAGTAAACATCGACAGCAAAAGCAACTCCACCGTGTCTGAAGTGACGAAGCCCGAAAGCGCTGCCCGACGTTGTTGCCACTGCGAACAGTACTCCGCCACGTGCTCCGGCGACGCTGACAGTGGCGGAGCTAACGAGCATAGCGCCATGTACTTGACGTTCGCGTGGTCCGGCGCCAAGAACGCCGCGCGCAGCCCATCACGAAACTGGGCAAAGGTGGCAGGCCGATCGTTGGCCACGGTGCGCTGCAGCCACCATGGGTTGGCTGGTCCTTGCAACCGCACGCTCAACGTACGGCAGCCCACGGGCTCCTCCAGGCCCAGTCCGCAACCGAGCCACGTATTCTCTGCTTTGTCTAAAAACTCAGCAAGGGAGCTCGGCCCCGTTTCGTTTCCATCGAAAAACGGAACAGCCAAAACGCATTTCGTGAACTCTTGCTGCGCTCTCAACAAAGCTGCAGCCATTTGAAATTTCGCTAGCCGAAGTGCGTTGTTCTGAAAAAAACAAGCCCTCCTCAACTACCATAAAACAGGCGAAGCGAAAAGTGTTTACTCAGTGTCTCAAATTCACACCGCCTCCCTACCGCCCTAGGCCCTCATACACCTCGTAGGGCCAGCCTATTTCACTA
>CAINXC010000015.1 GCA_903854655.1 uncultured Verrucomicrobiota bacterium
ATTTGCTGGCCGTTCTCGGCCAGTTCCCGAATCACGTCCAGCACCTCGCCAGTCATTACCGGATCAAGGGCGGAGGTGGGCTCGTCCAGCAGCAGCAGGCGTGGTTTGGGAGCCAGGGCACGGGCGATGGCAGCGCGCTGCTGCTGGCCTCCGGAAAGCTCCGCCGGGCGCTTCATTTCATGGCCGATCAACCCCAGGCGCCCGAGCATTTCCCGCGCCCGTGCTTCGGCCTCCTGCGCCGCCACACCATGCACCACGCGCAGCGGCAGCGCCACGTTCTCCAGCGCGGTGAGGTGCGGGAACAAATTGTAGCCCTGGAACACGAAGCCGTTTTTGCGCCGCTCCTGGAGCGCCCCGGCTTCGCTGTGCGGAAGCTCCATCCCATCCAGCAGCACCTTGCCCGCCTCCGGCACCAGCAGGCAGCCCAGGACTCGCAGCAGGGTCGATTTGCCCCCTCCGGAGGGTCCCAGCAGGGCCACCACTCGTGCCTCGCTCTCCGTTTGGAACGCCACCCCGTCCAGCGCCCTGTGAACGCCGAAGGTCTTCACCACGTCGCAAGCCTCAAGTCTCATACGCAAACCTCCTCTCCAGCCGCCCCGCCGCCCAGCTCAGAGGCAGCGTCACCGCCAGATACGCCAGGGCGAGGGGAATGAACCCCTCCAGGGCGGTGTAACTGCGCGAGTTGATCAGCCGCGTGATCTGCGTCACCTCCTCGATGCCCAGCACCGACAGCAGCGAGGAGTTCTTCACCAGCGACACCAGCTCCCCCGTGGTGCCTGGCAAGGCACGTCGCACGGCCTGTGGCACCAGCACGTGGCGGTACATCTGCACGGTGTTGAACCCCACCGCCCGCGCCGCCTCCCGCTGGCTGTGCCCGATGCTCTCCAGCGCCCCGCGAAAGATTTCCGCCAGGTAGGCTGCTTCGAACGAGCCAAGCAAAATCATGCCCACCAAAATGGAGTCATGCACCCGCAGGGCGTTCGCCACCACGTAGTAGCCGATCAGCAGTTGCACCAGCAGCGGCATGGCGCGGACGATGCCGATGTATCCCCGGCAGGCCAGCCGTACCGGCTCCCACGGCGCCCGGCTGCCCAGCATGAGGGCAAAGCCGCCCGCCAGGCAGATCACCATGGCACCGGCGCAGATGCCCAGCGTGGTGAGCCAGCCCTGCAGGAACAGCAGGCGGTTGGGCCAGAAGCCCGCCCAGTTCCACCGGTAGTGAATCTGCGCGAAGGCCGCAAAGATCAGCCCGCAGGTCATTGCCATCAAAAGGATCACCCACAGCGCGGTGCGCAAAAAGGCGCGGAGGCTGGACGAAGACGCGGCAGGCATGAGCCGCGAGTGTGGCACAGCGGGCCGATGGCTCAAGGCTTGATTCATCCGGCCGTTCACGCTAACTGGAAGCCCATGCTCCTGCCCCTCCTCTTCATCGCCGGACTTTCAGCCGGCTTTGTGGATGCCGTTGCCGGCGGTGGCGGGCTGATCACCGTGCCCGCACTGCTGTGGGCAGGGCTGCCGGTGCCGGTGGCCCTGGGCACCAACAAGATGCAGTCTGTTTGTGGCACCATGCTCGCCGTGGTTCGCTATTCCAGGGCGGGGCTCGTGGCGTGGAGCGAGGTGCGGGTGGCGGCGTTCGTCGCCTTTGGGTTCGCCGCGCTGGGCACCTGGGCGGTCACGATGATCAGCCAGCAGGCGCTGAAGCTGATGGTGCCCTGGCTGCTGCTTGCCGTGGCCGTTTACGCCCTCCTCAGTCCCCGCCTCGGCTTGGAGCGTGCCCGGGCTCGCATGTCGGCCACCGCCTTCGCCTGGGCGGGCGGCGCCCTGCTGGGCTTCTATGATGGTTTTTTCGGTCCTGGCACCGGCTCCTTCTGGACCATCGCCCTCCTCACCCTGCGCGGCCTGGAGCTCACCCGTGCCACGGCCTTCACCAAGGTGGTCAATCTCGCCAGCAATCTGGCGGCCCTGCTGGTTTTCCTGGCTGCGGGAACCGTGCATTATCGCTTCGGGCTGGTCATGATCCTCGGCCAGCTTTTGGGAGCCCGCCTGGGATCCGGGATGGTGATGAAGCACGGCGCGCCGTTTGTGCGGGTGGTGTTCCTCATCGTCGCCTTCGCGCTCACCGCCAAACTGCTCTGGGACCAGTTTTAGGCTGTCACGGGCCTTACTGCGCGGCATGAAGCAATAAAGGAAAGTTTGCCAGAGCACCCCCGTTCTTGATACCATTCCGGCCATTCTAAAAATCAGCCGCTTCCATCCTCATGCAAAACATTCCACATTCCAACCGTCGGCAGTTCCTCGGCAGTGCCATTGGTGCCGCCGGCCTGGCCGCTCTTCCTTCGTGGTCCAACGCCATTGGCGCCAATGAAGACGTTCGCATCGCCGTCATCGGTTTTAACGGCCGCGGGGCGGGCCACATCGACAACCTCTTGAAACTCAAGGGCGTGCGCATCGTCGCTCTGTGCGATGTGGACCAGAACGTTATGGACAAGCATGTGGCCTCCCTCAAAAAGAAGAACATCGAGGTCAAGCAGTACAAGGATTTCCGCGAATGCTGCGCGGACAAAGACATCGACGCCATCACGATTGCCACGCCGAACTTCAGCCATACCCTCATCGCCCTGACCGGCATGGCCAATGGCAAGCATGTGTATGTGGAGAAGCCCGTGTGCCACAATCCCATCGAAGGCCGCAAGCTGATCGAAGCCGGCCTTGCGCGGCCGAACCAGATCCTTCAGCACGGCATGCAACGCCGCTCGGATCTGGGGTGGGCCGCCGCCATGGAGTTTGTGAAGAGCGGGCAGATCGGCAAGACCACGCTCTCCCGCGCGCTGAACTACAAGATGCGCCCCACCATCGGCAAGGTGGCCAGCCCCGTGCAGCCTGATGCCAACGGCCGCATCAAAGGCGAATTCCGCGACACCGGCGGCAAGCCGCAGCTCGTCGATGTTGACTACAAGCTCTGGTCCGCTCCGCGCTCACCTCAGCCCGTGCAGCGCGAGCAGTTCCACTATGACTGGCACTGGCAGTGGCGTTACGGCAACGGCGACATCGGCAACCAGGGGCCGCATCAGCTCGACGTGGGCCGCTGGGCGCTCGGCAACCCCTCCCTGCTGCCCAAGCGCGTGATGAGCTTCGGCGGGCGCTGGGGCTACAAGGACGATGGCGAGACCGTCAACAACCAGCTCGCGTTCTACAACTATGAGCCCGCGCCTCTGCTCATGGACAATCGTGGCATGCCGCGCGACAGCCTGAAATGGACCAAGGGCTATGAGCCTGTTTACAAGTCCACCGGCATCCGCATTGGCAACGTCATCGAGTGCGAAGGCGGCTATGTTGCCGAGACCAAGGCCTACGATTCCGCCGGCAAGCTGATGCAGAAGTTCGAGATCCTGGACGGCCCGGATCACATGAAAAACTTCATCGCCAGCATTCACGCCGGCAAGCGGGTGAATGAGAACCTGGACGTGGTGCATGGCTACCATGCCGCCTGCCTCGCCCATCTGGCCAATTACTCCTATCGCGTCGGCAAGCAGGTGAGCAACGATGAGGTCAAGGAGCGCCTCAGCGGCAACAAGGAGGGTCTCGAGACCTTCGCTGATTTCGTGGACAACCTCACCAAGAACACCATCGATACCAACGTGGACAAGATCACGGCGGGCCCCTGGCTCACCTTTGATCCGCACACCGAGAAATTCACCGGTGAGTTCGCCGCCGAGGCCAACAAGCTGATGGAAGAGGAATACGCCCCGGGCTTCGAACTGCCCGTGGTGGCGTAACGGAACGCTCCAGAGCATCGCACGAAGCGCGCGGTCGAAAGGCCGCGCGCTTTTTTTATCTGAAAGGGCAAAAATGACTCCCCTTTTGACAAACGCCTCACAAAGCGCACTCTGAGAGCCCCAATCCCACCCCAGCGCCCTCTTGAAACGCGTCCTTTTTGTTTGCACCGGAAACACCTGCCGCAGCCCCATGGCAGAAGGGCTGTTCCGTGAACTGGTCAAGGACCACAAAGACTACGAGGTCGGCTCGGCGGGCCTCGGAGCCATGGAGGGCCAGAGCGCGGCCCAGCACACGCTGGACATCCTCGCGGAAAAGGGCATCGACATGAAGGGCTTCAAATCGCGCCCGCTCACCCAGGAGCTGGTGGATGAGGCCACGCACATTTTCACCATGGCCAGGCATCACCTGGATGCGGTGGAGGAAGAATTCCCGACTGCGAGCGGCAAGGCCTACCTGGTGAGCGAGTTCGCGATCGAGGACATGCTGCGCAATCAGGACGTGAGCGATCCCTTTGGCTCGCCGCGTCGTTACTATGACGACACGCGGTGGATGCTGGAGAAGCTCCTGCCCACCGTGCAAGCCTACATCGAACAAACCTGGAAAGCCCAAGACAAAGCATGAGTCTTCGAATCGCCATCGGCGCTGATCACGGCGGAGTGGACCTCAAGGATGCCGTCGTGGGCTACCTGCGGGCCGAAGGCCATGCTGTGGACGACCTGGGTACCCACGGGCACGCTTCCGTGGACTATCCCGACTACGCCGATCTGGTGACCGCGCGCGTGCTCGACGGCAGCGCCGATGACGGCATCCTCGTCTGCACCACCGGCATCGGCATGAGCATCGCCGCGAACCGCCACGCGGGCATCCAGGCCTCCCTGGTGGGCGATCCCGAAACCGCCGCCATCACCCGCGAGCACAACAACAGCAACGTGCTGGTGCTCGCAGGCAAGACCACCTCCCCCGAACTCGCCGGGCGCATCGTCGATGCCTGGCTCAAAACCCCTTTCGCCGGCGGCCGCCATGGTCGCCGGGTTGACAAAATGAACATGAACAAGACCCCCGCCGACATCCTCGAAGCCACTGACCCTGAAATCGCCGCTGTGATCCAAGGCGAAGGTCAGCGCCAGCAGAACAACATCGAGCTCATCGCCAGCGAAAATTTCACTTCGCGCGCCGTGATGGCCGCGCAGGGTTCCTGCCTCACCAACAAGTATGCGGAAGGCTATCCCGGCAAGCGCTGGTACGGTGGCTGTGAAGAGGTGGACAAGGCCGAGCAACTGGCCATCGACCGCGCCTGCCAGCTCTTTGGTGCGAAGTTCGCCAACGTGCAGCCGCACTCCGGCTCCCAGGCAAACGCCGCCGTTTACTTCAGCGTGCTCCAGGTCGGCGACAAGGTGCTGGGCATGAACCTCGCCCACGGCGGCCACCTCACCCACGGCAATCCCGCCAACTTCTCCGGCCGCTTCTACAAGTTCTGCCAGTACGGCGTCAGCCAGAGCGACGAGCGCATCGACTACGATGAGCTTGCCGAAGTCGCCGTGCGCGAGCAGCCGAAGATGATCACCGCCGGCGCCAGCGCCTACCCGCGCGTCATTGATTTCAAGCGCATGAGCGAGATCGCCAAGAGCGTCGGCGCTTATCTATTCGTGGACATGGCGCACATCGCCGGTCTCGTCGCCGGTGGCGTTCATCCATCGCCGATGGAGCACGCCGACTTCGTCACCACCACCACCCACAAGAGCCTGCGCGGCCCCCGTGGCGGCATGATCCTGACGAACAACGAGGAGCTGTTCAAAAAGATCCAGAGCCAGGTCTTCCCCGGCATCCAGGGCGGCCCGCTCATGCACGTGATCGCCGCCAAGGCGGTGTGCTTCCATGAGGCGCTCCAGCCCGGCTTCGCCGAGTACCAGAAACAGGTCGTCAAGAACGCCCAAGCGCTTGCCGCAGAACTGGCCTCCCTGGGCTTCCGCATCGTCAGCGGCGGCACGGACAATCATTTGATGCTTGTCGATCTGCGGCCCAAGGGCCTCAACGGCAAGATCGCCAGCGAGACCCTCGATCACGCCGGCATCACCGTGAACAAGAACGGCATCCCGTTCGACACCGAGAAGATCACCCTCGGCGGCGGCATCCGCGTCGGCACCCCCGCCGTCACCACCCGTGGCATGAAGGAGCCCGAGATGAAGCAGATCGCCGCCTGGATCAACCGCGCCCTCGAAGGCCGCGAAGACCCCGCCGTGCTCGAAGCCATCCGCCTCGAAGTGCAGGAGATCAACAAGCGCTTCCCGGTGCCCTGAGCTGGCTTCAAGGTGGTCCGCACAGTCCTCTGTGCGGTCAG
>CAINXC010000016.1 GCA_903854655.1 uncultured Verrucomicrobiota bacterium
CCCTCGCAGGCGTTGCACGGCTTGTCACCATGGAGCAGCGCTGTGCCTGGAGAGCGCGGCCCTCCGGCGTTCATTGCCTCCTCTCAACGTTCTTCTGCACCAACTTCCCGGATGAACCAGTTTCCAGGCATTTGCCGGACACGCTCTAAGGGGCGCATCGGCCCCTAGGGTTACAAATTGAACAGCTCGCCGTCCTTGAAGAAGCGCTTCAGCTCGACAGCGGCTGCTTCCGGGGAATCCGAGGCGTGAACCACGTTGGTCATTTTGTCGTCGCCAAAATCGCCACGAATGGTGCCTTTGGCGGCGGCCTTGGAATCGGTGGGACCAAGCAGGTCGCGCACCTTGGAAATCACATCGTCACCAGCGAGGGCGACGGCGATCACCGGCTGGCTCTTCATGAAGCCGGCCACCTCAGGGAAAAACGGGCGGTCGGCAATGTGGGCGTAGTGCTCCTTCAGCAGTTCATCGGTGAGCTGCAGCATCTTGATGCCGCGAATGCGGAAGCCGTGGGACAGCAGGCGTTGCAGGACTTCGCCGGAGAGGTTCTTGGCGATGCAGTCGGGCTTGAGAAGAAGAAGTGAGGTTTCGTCGGCCATATAAAAAGTCAGGGGGAAAGGGGCCGGGACTTTGCTCCCGCAGAGAGTCGCCGTCAAGGCCGGGCCTCGGTTTGTTTGGCTCCCACCAGCTATGCTAAATTTTTAGCATATTTGCATTGCCACCCCGCCTCCAATCATGCTAATATTTTAGCATGAACTCACAGCCATCGAAATTCAGCCGGCGAGAACGGCAGATCATGGATGTCATCTACGCCCGTGGCGAAGCCACTGCCGCCGAGATCGCCGAAGCCATTCCAGACGCCCCCAGCTACTCCGCCGTCCGCGCGCTGCTGCGCATCCTTGAGGAGAAGGGCGCGCTCAAACATCGCGAGGACGGACCGCGCTACGTCTTCATGCCCGTCGAGCCGCATGAGAAGGCGAGCCGCTCCGCGCTCACAAACGTGCTGCACACCTTCTTCAACGGCTCGCTCGCCGACGCCGTCGCCGCCCTGGTGGACACCAAGGACGGCCAGCTTTCCAACGACGAACTCAAGCGCCTCGAAACCATCATCAACCAGGCCCGGAAATCCTGAAATCCCATGAAACTCGACCCATCCCTTCTTCCGCTCATGGACCTGCTGGGCAAAGGCTCCGCCATTGTCCTTCTTGCTTTCGCGGTTCAGCAAATGTGGCGGAGTGCCTCTGCGGCCCACCGTTCCTTGATCTGGCTGGCTGTTTTTCTGGTGCTTGCCCTGCTGCCAGCCACCTCGATGTTGAAGCCGCTATGGACGGTGCCCCTGGTCGCCTCTGCCACCACTGCCCCACCCGCCCCCGCAGCGGAGTTGCCGCCAGGGCTTGCCGTTGCCACACCCCAAGCCGTGTCGATGCCCGCTGTTTCCTGGTGGGCGGCGATCACGGTCCGGCAGTGGTGCGGCGCGATCTGGGCGGCAGGCGGCCTGGGGCTGCTGGGCTTCCGGCTTTTGGGAGGCTGGCAGTTGCGCAGGCTGCTGCGAACCAGCGTTCCAGCACAAGACACACGCCTGTCAGCTCACCTGGGCTGGATCGTGGAGGAGTTCGGCATCACCCGGGCGGTGGAGATCCGGCAGTCGTTCCTCGCGGGCGTGCCTTTGACATGGGGGTGGCTCAAACCTGTGGTGCTGCTGCCAGCCGATGCCGCCACGTGGGACGATGAACGGCTCGACGCCGCCTTGCGCCATGAGCTCGGCCATGTGCTCCACCATGACGCCTGCACGCGCTGGCTGGCAACGCTCGTATGCGCGCTGTGGTGGCCCCTTCCCTGGGTCTGGCTGGCGGCGAAGCGCTGGAGGCTGGAGCAGGAAAAAGCCTGCGACGACCTGGTGCTGCGGGCTGGAGCCCCTGCGGAAGGATATGCCATGCAGCTCTTGCAGGCCGCCCGGACCTTGTCGCCAGAGTCCTCGGCGGCAATGGCCATGGCGCGCCCTTCCACACTGGAGACGCGGCTGCGGGCGGTGATGGACGGGCAGCGCAACCGCCGGCCCATGAGCGGCCTCGGCTGGCTGCTTTCAGGAGCGGCGGCCCTGGTGATCGGAAGCTTCTGCGCACTGACGCAGTTGCGCGCCGCCGAGCCCGCCGAACCGGACGACACCTTCGTCTTTGCCACCAAGATGATCGAGGCGCCCAAGGGCACGCTGAAGACCCTGGCCGCCGCCTCCGGCCACGCCGTGATCAGCAACGAGGACTGGGCCGCCATGTGGAACAAGTTGAGCCAGTCTCCAGGAGTGGATGTGCTTTCCAGCCCCAGCGTGACCACCAGCACCCGCCCTGGGCAGCGCGCCACCATCCAGGTGGGCAACGACGTCCGCGTGGGCCCGAACGACACAGAGACCCACTTCCAGGGCATCTCGATCACCCTTCTTCCCCAGTTCGCAGGCAAAAAACTGCACCTGGAAGCGAAGGTGAGCGTGAGCGAGCCGTCCACCACCAAGGACGGCAGGCCCTTGTTCATTGAGTCCAAAGCAGTGGCGGAGGCCGACCTCGACGAGGGCAAGAGCCTGCTCATCGCCGGGCTTGCCTCTAACAAGCGGGAGCGTGAGGTCTTCTGCATCATCACCCCGCAAAGAACCACTCGGGCCACAGAGCCGCCGCCCGCGAAGGCCAAGGCCGCCAGCCTCATCCTGCCCAGCGTGGTTTTCGCCGGAGCTACCCTGGAGGAGGCGGTCGATTACTTCAGAATCAAGGCGCGCGATCTCGATCCCGACAAAACAGGCGTCAACATCGTCCTCGTGGGCAAAGCCCCGGATGCGCGCATCGGCCTCGATTTGAAGGACGTGCCGCTGAACGAAGCGCTGCGCTACACGGCCGAGCTGGCGGGCATGACGCTGAGCTTCCGTCCGGATGCCGCCGTGATTCAAAAAGCGGGCGCACTGCTCTTCGAAAATGCTGGTGATTCAGCGGCGATGGCCAGGGCCAAAACCCTCATCCTGCCCCAGGTCGAATTCAGTGAGGCGAGCGTGCAGGAATGCATCGAGTACTTCCGGGTGAAGAGCGCCGCCCTTGATCCCGGTCACAAGGGCGTCAACATCATCCTCAAGCCAGGAGCCAACGACCCCAAGGCCGCGATCACTCTCTCGTTGAAAAACGTGCCTCTGGCCGAAGCGTTGAGATACGTCGCCGGTCTGGCCAGCCTCACCCTTACGGCGGACGACCAGGCGCTGGTGCTCGCGCCAAAATAGGCGCTCTCCGGGCCCCCCCCTGTTCTCCGGGGTTGCACAGCGTGCGACCCTGGGGAATCGGAGGGCAGCGCATGAACACCGCCGCCGACTCAGCCCCCATTCCTGATCTTCCCAGGCCGCCCTCGGCGCGTGGCAGGGCGTTGATTCTGATCACCTTTGTGCTTCTCTATGGCGTGGCATGCTGGCTGCCGGCCGTTCATCTGGCGGGCCGCCGCGAAGCGTGGGCAGGAGTGGAGGTGATGGTGATGGGCCCCTGGGGCCTGCGCTTCGGCCAGCTTGGCTGGTTCGCCAACCTGACGGCCCTGATCGCCCTGCGCTGCGTCATGACCGGCAGGACGCTGGCCACCATCGTGCTCACGATCGCCTCGATCATCCTGGGCCTGCACGCGCTCTGGCTTCCGGGCAGGGTGATCCCGCTGGGGCCGGAGGAGTTCAACGAGGTGCGTGTCATCTCGCTCAGCTCCGGCTACTACGTGTGGATGGCGGCGCTCGTCGTGCCCCTGCTCGCCGCCCTGCTGCTGCGCCAGACCCACCCCAGGGTGCGCAGCATTGATCTTTGATCACGCCCGTCAGAGCACGATGCCGTCGTGCTTCAGATCGGCTTCGGCGGCCGGGGTGGCCTGGGTGCCGGGCGGGCAGTCGTACCAGCCTGGGTCGCCGCCATCGGCCGGCAGGGTGTCGCGCACCTTGATCAGGGTGAACATGCCGCCCATGGTGATGTAGCCGTGCTTGCCGGGGCCGCCGACCATGGGCAGGGAGTTGCGCGGCACCTCCATGCCCATCTCCCCCATGTCCGCCATGCCGGTGGTCCCCATGCTCATGTAGCCGGGAAGGAGCCTGGTGATCCGCTTGTCGAGCCCGTCCGTGTTCACGCCGATGACGTTGCCAAACTGGTGCCCCATCTGTGTCATCACGTGATGCAGCATGTGGCAGTGCATCACCCAGTCGCCCGTGTTGCTGGCGGTGAACTCGATGGTGCGGGTGCTGCCGGTGGGCATATGGACGGTGATCTCCGGCCACTGCCCGGCTTCAGGAATGGGCCCGCCGTCGGTGGCCACCACCTTGAACACATGCCCGTGCATGTGGATCGCGTGGTGGCTCATCGTGCTGAGGTTGCCCACCCGGATGCGCACCCGGTCGCCCTTCCTGGCGAGCAGCGCCTCCGTGCCCGGAAAGCAGCGCCCGTTGAAGGTGAACACGTTGAGGTCCGTCATTTCACTCGGATCAGGCCGGCGGGCGCCCACCTCGATCTTCCATTCGCTCAGCAGCAGGGCGTAGTCGCGGTCCGGCGGATTGGGCTCCGGCTCGCGGGGATGGATGATGAACATGCCCATCATGCCGAGCTGCATCTGCGTCATCTCATCATGATGCGAGTGGTACATGAAGGTGCCGTGCTGCCGCAGCGTGAACTCGTACTTGTAAGTTTCGCCCGGCTCGATGGGCTTCTGGCTCACCCCGCCCACCCCGTCCATGCCGCTGGGCACCAGCAGGCCGTGCCAGTGGGCGGTCGTGGGCCCCTCCAGCCTGTTGGTCACGTAGATGCGCACCTTGTCGCCTTCCACCGCCTCGAACGTGGGCCCGTGCACGCGGCCGTTGTAGCCCCAGCACTCGGCGACCAGGCCCGGCGCGAACTCATGCGTCACCGGCTCGGCGACAAGATGATACACTTTTGCCCCGTCCACCATCTTCCAGGGCATGGTCATGCCGTTCGGGGTGGTCACGGGCCGGTAGCGGACGCCCTCGGGGTGCAGCGTCTCCGTCCTGCCGGTGCTGGTCGCGGCCTTGGGATGGGCGCTCATCTTCACGGCGCCGGCGCCATGCATGTCGTGGCCCATGGACATGGCCTTGTCGTCCGCAGGAGCCTTGGCCGGAAGCAGCGCGCCGGTGCCCATCAAGGCGGCGGCGCTGGTCAGCAGGCCGCGGCGGGTGGTCAGGGGGGCGGGAGGGTCAGTGTTCATGAGTCGGGAATGATTTGCCGCCGGCCGCTCTTTCCAGTTCACCGCGCGCCAGCCAGTAGTCGCGCAGGCTTTCGATGGCGTCCTTCTCGCTGCGCTGCTCCTGGTCCTTGGCCATGAGCAGGGCGATGTTGCTTTTCTGCATGGCGTTGTAGTGCAGCAGGGTTTCCGCGAGGATGTGCTGGCGCTGCGGCAGCAGCGTGGTCTTTTGGAAGGCCGCCGACTCCCGCGCCAGCAGCAGCGCGGTGTGGGCCGCCTCCACCTCGTTGCGCACCTCCGCCTCCAGCGCCTCCGCCTCCGCCCGTGCCCGGCGCAGTTCCGCCTCCATCTTCTTCACCGAGGCGCGACCCCAGTTGAAGACCGGCACCTCGAATTCAAGATTGGGCCCCGTCACGTAGCCCGAGGTTGGGTCGCGCTCCGTGTCGGCCCCCAGCTTCAGCCCCGGAACCAGCCTCGTCCTGTGCTTGAGCGCCAGCGCCGCCTCCATCGCCGCCACATGCGCCCGCGCCGCCGCCAGATCCTGGCGATGGGAGAGGGCGGCGGCTTCCGCTGCGGCCAGCGACGGATCGCTGGCGGGCGGCTGCGGCAGCTCCTGCAACGCCAGCTTCCAGCGCGCCTGTGTTCCGTTCACACCTAACAATCGGTTGAGTTTTGAGCGCAGCACCGCCACCTCCGCCCGCCCGCGCTTCAGGTCGGCCTGAGCCTGCTGCCAGCCCACCTGCAGCTCCATCAGCTCCAGGTCGTTGATGTTGCCGGCGTCATGCACGCGCTTTGCAAAGTCGGAGACGGACTCGTTCACCCCGGCGATGTCCTGCAGCTTGCGCAACTGCTGCTCGCCCGCCAGCAGCATGAACCAGGCGCCCCTGGTTTCCGCCGCGAGCTGGAGGATCTCGTGGCTCACCCGGCGCTCCGTCTGCGCCAGCTCCTGCGCGGCCATGCGGCGCTTCATCGGAATGAGCAGCGCATCCAGAACATCGCCCGCCAGATTGAACTCCCAGTTCGGTGTTCCGCCCCCTCCTGGAAAACGCACGCTCGACGAAAGGCTCGGATTGTGCGGCGTGCCCGCCTCCACCAGCTCCGCCTGCGAAATGCCCACCTCCTCCAGCGTGGCGCGCAGCCGCCGGTTGTTGAGCAGCGCCACCTGCACCGCGCCATCCGCCGTGAGCGGGCCTGCCAGCACAGCCTGCACCCGGCCCGCCATCGCCGCAGCGTCCTGTGCCGTCGCCGGTGCGGCAACCTCGGCGCCCAGCCGCTCCCGCGCCCGGGCCTTCACTGCGCCCAGGGGATCATGCGGCATCGCGGCGCACGAAGCCAGCAGCGCCGCGGGCAGGAGGCAGGACCATCGGTTGAGCAGACAGGACAAGCGCATGGCGGGGCGGGAGGTTCGGATGCACGCCAGCAACCAGTCTGCGCTCCCCTGTGTCAACCCTCAATCCGAAGCGAAGCGCGCCGGCCGCTCACGAAAACAAAAAAGGCGGGCGAGGCAGCACAGGATCCACCAAATCCCATGCTCCACGCCCGCCCGGTCACAACGCCACAAACCCACTAGAACTTGAACTGCACCGCAATCGTCACGCGGTCGGCAAAGGCACCCACCGGCCGGGCAACGCCCTTCTGGTAGGCGATGCCGATGTCAATCGTGTCAGTGATCTTGGAACGGAAGCCCACGGCGGCCAGCACCTGCGTCACACCCTGCGAAAGGGAGGCGCCAAAGTTCTGCGAATCCAGCCCTTCCGAATTGATCGGAATGCGGTTGCCCGCGTTCACCACCGAGTAGGCCGAGGTTTCGATGAACGGAATGAAGTAACGGCAGCAATAGTAGTCCGCCTGCAAGCCGTAGTCCACAATCGTGGAATTCGCCTGCGTGTCATCAGGAAGACGCAGGCCCAGCTTGGCCGTCAGGTGGAAGTTGCCCCAGCCCTTTTCGGCGGAAACGAAGAAATTCCATTCCCCGTTGCCTTCGCCAAACAGGATTTTTTTCGCCCCCCAAGGCGGCGCAAAACCAATGCCCGGGGTGAGCACAAACTGATCGGCCTCGTCATCAATGACCATGTACTTCATGCCGAAGCCGGTGTCCGCCCAGCCGCCGAACTCTGTCCCCACCTTCGGATGGATGTCCATGTAGCCGCCCTTGCTCAGGAAGAAGCCCAAGTCAGGCGTGATGGCGTATTGCACCCGCGCCCCGTAAATATCGGAGTGGCCGCCAGCAGTGAGCGGAAATGCATTGTCGATGTTCTGGTACATGAAAACCGGCGTGATCTCCGTGTGCACGATCGGGTCTTCAAAGAAGATCATGTCCGCCACCGGCGAAATGGTCTTGTCTTTCCAGCTGGCAGCCGCCACCGCCGCATCAGCAGGCGACTTAGAACTGACAGCGTCAGCAAGGCTGCCGGCCTGCACAGAAGCCAGTGAGAGTACGCATCCGGCAAGGATGCAAGGGAGGAGTGTCGTTGGTTTCATGAGAGGCTATGAATTTTATAGTACATGCAAATTTATCTTCATATCTAGCTATCGGTCAAACTTTAGTCTCATTTATTTTTCAGGTTCTCTGAATTTTCATTTAGCCATCCACCCTGTCTTTTTTGTCACAACCTAGCACTAAACCATGGATTTGATACTTAGGCGGGCGCTGAATCAGCTCAGGATAAGGCCGCGCAGGCTGCACTCTCGAATGACCTCCAGCCCCTTGTCATAGGATTTTTAGTACCGCCAGCGGCGGCCCTCCGCCTCTCTTTCGGGCCCTGAAAAGCCAGACATTTGTCCTCTGCGGTCGAAAATACGCCTGGAAAGCTTTGCGCTCGACTCTTCGTTTGCCTTGTCTCACTCTGCCACCCTCATGAATCGACGCCTTCTTCTTGCCACCATCGCCGGCCTTGCCGCCTGTTCCTCTTTCGTCTCCGCCGCCGATGCGGTGAAACCCCTGCGCGTCCTGCTCGTCACCGGCGGCTGCTGCCATGACTATGAAAAGCAGCACCTCATTCTCGGCGAAGGCCTGAGCGCCCGCGCCAACATCGAAGTCACCTTCGCCCACAACCCGGACAAGACCACGAAGTGCACCTTCGACCTCTACAAGAACAAGGATTGGGCCAAGGATTTCGACGTCGTCATTCATGACGAATGCTCCTCAGACGCGATCAATCCCAAGGAGCCCAGCGACCTCACGTACCTCAACAACATCCTCGACGCCCACCGCAACGGCACCCCCGCCGTGAACCTCCACTGTGCCATGCACAGCTATCGCTGGGGCAACTTCCGCGAGCCCATCACCCCTGGCGCCGACAACTCGCACTGGTACGAAATGCTCGGCCTGCAATCCATCGCCCACGGCCCGCAATCCCCCATCACCATCTCCTACGTGGATGCCGAAAGCCCCATCGTGAAGGGCTTCACCGGCTGGACCACCGTCAACGAGGAGCTCTACAACAACATCAGCTTCCTCGGCGCCCACGCCCTGGCCAAGGGCCACCAGACCCAGGTGGACAAGAAGACCGGCGTCTCCAAGGAAGCCGAAACCGTCGTCGCCTGGACCAATGAATTCGGCCCGAAGAAGACCCGCATCTTCAGCACCA
>CAINXC010000017.1 GCA_903854655.1 uncultured Verrucomicrobiota bacterium
ATGCTGGATGCGCTGCTGGGCGGCATCATCACCGCCACCATCAACATCATCGAGGTGCTCGTCATGTACCAGGTGATCTTCAAGATGCCCAAGCTCATGCAGGCGGCGGTCGTCTCCGGCTCGCAGGTGGCCACGGGCCTGGTCTCCTCGGCGATGGGCACGGCCATCGGCACGGCCACAGGCGCGGTGGGCATGGCCGCAGGCGCCGCTGGCAGCGCCATGTCCATGATCCCCGGGCCGGCGGGCTCCATGGGCAGCTCGGCCGCCGGAGCCGTCGGCTCCGCCTCCAGCAGTCTGGGATCTTCCGCCAGCCAGGCCGCCTCCGCCATGGACACCGGAATGTAATCTTCGGCCCCCTCCTCCCTCACCATGCCCGACGCCAAAAAGAAAACCAAAAGCCCTGAGCCGATCTACGTCTCGAAAGACGGGATCATCATGGCCTGGTTTTACCTCACGGTGGGCACGCTTCTCTTCACCGCCTGGTATGTGAAGGGCGTCTCCTCCGCCATTCACCCGGGATACAAGTATGTGATCATGAGCCGCCCTGACCAGCGGCGTTCTCCCGATGTGATGACTGAGGCCGTCATGCTCGGGCACATGCAGGAGGAGGTGCGCACGATTGTGGATTCCGTGTTCAACCGCAGCCCTGCGGGGCTGGACCGCCAGGAATCCGCGCGCCAGTTCTTCACCCCTGAAGCCTGGGCCGCCGTTTCGGCCGGCATTGAGGAGGAAACCTCCGTGTTCAGCGACAACCGCATCCACCAGAAGGCGGAAATCGGCGGTGTCTCTGTCGAAGAGATCCCGCCGGAAAATCCCGCCGCAGGCAAGCCCCAGACGGCAGGGCCTCCGAACCAGCGGGTCACCACGACCGGGCAGTTCATCCGCATCGGCGCCATCACCAAGAAGGGCACGAACATCACCAAGCTGTTCCACGAGGTGTGGGATTTCCAGCTCCTCCTCGAATTCGAACCCAACGGCCGCCTCAATGCCAACGGCGCCTACCCCTGGACCTGCCGCGACCTTCAGATGAAGCGCCGGCTGTCCTCCTCCGACCGCCCGCTCCAGAAGGAGCACACCTAGCCCGCCCCATGAAAGGAGTCACTGATCTGTTTCTGGCCAAGGACCGCATGGCGGTCTTCTGGTTCATTGTGTCCTGCATCACCATTGCCTGCTGCGCGATTTATGTGAAGGCCATCATGGCCGACTCGCACAAGCAGTCGCGCGTCGTCATCATGGATGACGCCGGGGTGTACTACATCACGCCCAGCCTGGAGTTCCAGGATGCCAAGGCCCTGCACACCGCCCAGACCCGCCTGGCGATGGAAACGCTGTTCAACCGCGGGCCCAAGGAGCTGGACAACCTGAGCCGGGTCAGCGAGCTGTTCACCCCTGAGAGCGCGAAATCCGTCCTTGAGGCCTTCTTCCCGCAGGAGCAGAAGCTGTTTGTCGAACGGCAGTACCACCAGAAGGTGGAAATCCAGAGCATCGTTCTCACCCGCACGGTGGGCAATCTGGTCGCGGTCACCAGCGTCAAGGGGCAGTTGATCCGCACCGGCGTGTTCGACGGCAATCCCGAGGATTCAACCTGGGACGTGGAGGTCAACTTTGGCTGGGTGGTCAACAGCACCATGTACCCCAGCGGCGGCTTCCCCACCAAGGTGTACTCCTTCAAGGTCATCAAGCAGGCCAAGACTTCCTCCACATGAGCACGACATCTTTCCATCTCTGGCGATGGGTCCTGGTTGCAGCCGGCATCGCCGCCTGGCCTGCCTCCCTCAGCGCCCAGCTCGTGCAAGGCCAGGAGATGGTCGTCGTCAACCCCGGCGAGGCCGTCCACGAGCTGCTGCTCAGCTCGCAGGTGGCCACGACCGTCACCTTCCCTGGCGACATCACCCTGGTCACCGGCTACGGCATGGTTTCGGACGCCGAGAAGGCGGAGACGCTGATGGCGGCGGAACGCAAGGCCGCGCAGGATTCCGGCACCACCCGCATCACGCCCATCACCATCATCCAGTATGAGCAGGCCTCGCCGGATGTGCTGGTGCTGCGCGCCGTGCGCGCCGGCAGCCCCTGCTACATGACCGTGCGCTGCCAGGGCCGCATGTTCCTGTTCAAGGCCGTGGCGGGCGAGCAGGCCAATCTGGCCGTCGTCATCCCGGATCCCACCGTGACCACCGTGCGCGAAGTCGCACCTCAGGAGGCGGTCAAGGAACGCACCAAGTTCAGCTCCGCCGAGCTGGTGGGCATCCTCAGCAAGGCCCGCCAGCGCGATTTCCTGCAGGGCGCGCATCCGGCCCTGTATCACGGCTGGAACGAGCGTCGCAACATCGACCTGCGCGCCGACCACGGGTCGCTCGCCAGCATCATCGATGAAATCCAGCAGTGGCCGGACAAGGACGCGCTGATCCTGCGCTGCTGGGTGGAAAACAAGTCCGACAAGGTGCAGCACTTCAAGCCTTCCGACGTGAAGATCCGCGCAGGCGACCGCTCCTACCCGGTGCAGCTTGCCGACAGCAGCGGCACCGTGGCGCCGAAAGGCAAGACCTCGCTCGACCTGGTGCTGCAAGGCAACCCCAACGGCGGCAAGGAGCACCTCTCCATCGAAAACGATTTCCGCCTGGAACTGGCGGTGGACAACTCGCCGCCCACCGAAAACCTCATCGACACCCGCTCCAATCCCCTGCTGCCCGTCCTGCCGCCGGGAACCGTGCTGGACGCCAGCAGCGGCAAGTAGCCCCGCAACAAACCACCACCACCATGCTCGCCCAACTCAACAAGCCTGCGGTTCAACTGATCATCTTCCTGGTGGTCGTGATTGGTGCGGGCGCGTTCTTTGTCCTGCAAAAGCAGCAGCCGTCCACCACCATGACCGCCGCCACCGGAGCCGCCACCGCCCCCGGGCCGGCGGCTTCCGCCAAGATGGGCCAGAGCGGCGTGGACCAGCTCAAGACCAGGGGCGGCAAGGATCAGCTCAGCTCCGTGGGGCAGAGCTCTCACATTGACAAGTTTGTGGTGCCGCCCCCGAAGGCCGAGCCGCCGCGCCTGGTTCAGAGCAAGCCGCAGAAGCAGGAGAAGCCCAAGCCGCCGGTGTTCCCCTCCCTCGTGCAGGTCAACCACCCCATGCCCATCAAGCCCTTCGTCGCGCAGGCGCCGAAAATCTTCGCGCCGCGCGGCACCTTGATCAAATGCACGCTGGTCATGACCGTGGAATCAAACGCGCTGGAAACACCGCTGGTGGGCCTGGTGAGCGAGGACGTCTGGTTCCAGGGCAATCTGATCGTGCCCGTGGGCACCCAGGTGCAGGCCCAGGCCAGCGCAGGCAAGACGCGCGACCGCATCGACGTGCGCGGCGCCTACACCTTCATCTGGGACGACGGCAAGGAGTACGTGACCGGCGGCATCGCCCTGGATCACACACCGCTCCCGGACGGCACCTACTCCCTCACGGATGGCAGCGCCGGCATTCGCGGGCGGGTGCTGAAGACCGACGACTACGCCGAGCTCAAGATCCTCATCTCGCAGGCGCTGACCTCCGTGCTGCAGAGCCAGCAGAGCTCCTTCCAGTCCATCTACGGCATCGTGCCGCAGAACACGGCGGCGAACGCCGGGCTCGCCGGCGGCGCGGGCGCCAGCAACGCCTATGCGAACCTGCTGACCAAGAAGCTGGAGAAGGACTCCGAATACGTGCAGGTGCCCGCAGGCACGCAGTTCTACATCTTCACCACGGATGTGTTTGAGCCCGAGCTGCGCAGCATCGCCGGCCTCAAGCAGGGCAACGCGCCGAAGGCCAGCACCCAGCTTGCGCTGGAGGCCCACAAAGCCCAGGTCGCCGAGGCTGAGAGCCTCGCCAAGGCCGACAAAGTCCACGGGGAGGAAATCAAATCCGAAGCCGACCTGCGCGAGCACGAGGCCCTGCGCCAGGCGCAGATGGAGCGCACCCGGGCGCTGATCGCCCCGCTGCAAACCCAGTCGCGCGAGCCCATGGACAACGCCACCCCCCAGCCTGTTTTGGAGAAAACACCATGACCACCCCTTCCCTCCAGCTTTTCCATCACCGCGCCGCACGGGGCCTCCTCACGAGCCTGTGCGCGATCGCCATGCTCTGCCAGTGCTCCAGCAGCAAAAAGAAGAAGCCGGACAGCTTCTACCTGGATGACGGCATGGAGGTGCCCAAGGCCATTCCCAGCTACTCGCGCAACCTGCTGGAAGGCTGGCCCGAGGGACGCAAGCTTGCCCCCAACGACGCCTCGCGCGTGCGCTTCCCGGACGAAATCCACGCCTACTATGTGGGCCGCCTGCCATCGCCGGACCGCCGTGAAATGGACGAGGCGCACACGGTTTACCGCGTGGAGCAGACCGCCCGCTGGGATCAGCGCCTGCCGGCCACTCCGATGACCTCCAACGGCGTGGTCCTGGGCATCCACGAACCCTCCCATTCCCCAGTGCCGGCGGACCAGGTCGTGGCCAACGAGCGCGCCCGCCAGCTCATCATCTCCGAGCGCATGAGCCAGCAGGAGGTGCAGCTTGCGGAACTGCAAAAACGCGCCTCCAAGATGCTCGCCGAAGCTCCCGACGTGCGCCGCCAGATTGCCGACATCCAGGTCCAGAAGGCCGCCCTTGAAGCCGACCTTGCGCAGACCAGGGAGGCCTATCAGAAGGCCCAGGCGCAGATCGCGGAGTACGAGCGCCTGCGCCGCCTGGAAGATTCCGCCACGCCCACCAAGAAACCTGCCAGCGCAGGTTCGAAACCATGACCAGCCCGCCCACAGAGCATCTCCAGCGGCTCAAGGATCTGCCGGACTATCTGAGCGGGCTCATCATCGGCCAGGAGCACGTCATTCCCAAGGTTGTGCCCACCCTGCAAAATGGCGAGCTGGGCCTTGCCGATCCGGGCCGGCCCAAGGGCACCTTCCTGTTCCTCGGCCCCACCGGCGTGGGCAAGACCGAGCTCACCCTGCTCATGTGCGGCTACTTGTTTGGCGATGCCGAGAAGCACTGCATCCGCCTGGACATGTCCGAATACCAGAACCAGGAATCCCTGCAGTTGCTGCTGGGCCAGAACGAGACCAGCCGCGGCAACATGGGCCGCTTCTACGACCGTTCCGAGGGCCGGGGCTTCATCCTGTTCGACGAAATCGAAAAGGCTCATCCTCGCGTGCTCGACATTTTCCTGCAGGTGCTGGACGCCGCGCGCATCACCGTGGCCAACGGCGAGACGCTCAACCTTTCCCAGTTCTACATCGTCGCCACCTCCAACATCGGCTCGGAGGCGTTGATGGATCTCAAGAACAGCTCCATGGCCACCATCGAGCGCTTCATCGTCGATCTCGCTGCGGCGGAGCTGCGGCCGGAAGTCCTGGCCCGCTTCAACGTGCGCTGCGTGTTTCAGCGCCTGGGCTTCAAGGCGCAGAAGCAGATCGCCGGCATCATGCTCAACAAGGAGCTGAAGCTGCTGCGCAAGAAAGGCCACGACCTTACTCTCGGCGCAGGCGTGGTCGAGCTGATCGTCGCCGAAGGGGTCGAGCCCAGGCTCGGCGCCCGGCGCATGCGCACCACCGTCGAATCGCACTGCCGCCATGCCGTGCGCGACGCCATGCTCAACGGCCGCCCCACCTCCGGCGAACTCATTTCCCAAAATGGCAGACTGGTCATCCATTCGTGAGCTGTACTACCTGTACAAGCCGGAGATCAGGCGCTACGGCACCTGTCTGTTTGGCATTGTCATCGGCCTGCTCGCCGGGCACTGGCAGCTCTCCACCTGCTTCTTCGCCGCCATGGTCATCATGTACGCCCACGAGCGCTGGGGCAGGCCCTGGGCGAAGCGCGGCGAACAGGTCTTGAAGGGCCGCTCCCGGGACAATCCACACAAGCATCCACCTGCATCATGAAGACCCTGCTTTCCACCCTGTGCGGCCTGATGTTCCTCGCCTCCTGCGCCAGCCCGCCGCCTCCGCCCGTGGTGGTGCCGCGCGACTACCTGCCGGCCGGATCGAAGGTCCAGTTCTTCGGCCAGGTGTATGACTGCTCCTGGCAGCCGGTGGGCTGCATCCCGGCGCTGTCGCGGCCCATGTCCATCCGCGAGGCGGAGCAATGGGCCATGAGCGCCGCCCAGCAGCGCCTGGGAAATCACTGGCGCGACTTCCGCATCGTCGCCACCCCTTTTCCCGAAGGGCCCGCCATCATCTGGCAGCGCCGGCACTATGACTGAGAAGTCGCTCCGCCTGCGGCAGTTCGGCCACATCCACGCATAACCCCGGCCCCGATTCCCCGATTCCCCATTGCGGAGCAGCCGCCGAACAAACCCAACGCCTTCTTTTCCTCTGAGACTATGGACCCCAAAGACACCCCCCTTGGAACGGCGGCCGGCATGGCCACCCAGGCCGTGGACACCAGGAACCAGATGGCGGCCCAGGCTGTTGAGGGCGCCGCCAACATCGCCGGTCAGGCCATGGACACGGCGGAAGGCGTGGCCACCGGCGTGGCAGACACCGCAGGCGGTCTCGCCACCGGTGCCCTGGGTGCGGCGGCTGGCGCGGCTGGGGGTGGCAAAGTGGAAGGGCCTGAAGGCATGTCCGACACTGCCGCCCAGGCCATGCAAAGCTTCCAGGGCATCATGGGCACGGCAACAGACACCCTGGGTGGCGTGGCCGGCACCGCGATGGGCGCTGTCGAAGGCGTGCAAGGCATGGCTGGCGAAGCCATCGGCACCGCCAGCGGCATGAGCAGCACCATGATGGGAGGCGTGCAAGGCATGGCCGGGCAGGCCATGGGTTCCATCCCCGGCGTCGGTGGCATGCTCGGCGGTGGTGGCGGCGGCGGAATGCCCGATATTGGCGGCATGGCACAATCCATCCCCGGCGTCGGCAGCATGCTTGGCGGTGGAGGTGGTGGTGGTGGCGGGATGCCCGATATTGGCGGCATGGCGCAATCCATTCCCGGCGTCGGCAGCATGCTCGGTGGTGGTGGGGGTGGCGGCGGCGGAATGCCCGATATTGGCGGCATGGCCAAATCCATTCCCGGCGTCGGCAGCATGCTCGGTGGTGGGGGTGGTGGTGGTGGCGGGATGCCAGATATCGGCGGCATGGCCAAATCCATTCCCGGCGTCGGCAGCATGCTTGGCGGTGGGGGTGGTGGCGCGGGCGGCATGCCCGATATTGGCGCCATGGCACAATCCATCCCCGGCGTCGGCAGCATGCTCGGCGGGGGTGACGGCGGAGGCAAAATGACGGTGCGCGATTCGCTGGCGAAAGAAGGCTACCAGTTGGGCGGACCGAAGAATCAGCAGAGCCAGGGCATGAAGCTTGGCATGTAGCGGGTGCGGGTCATGTCCACCATCGTTTCCCTTCAGACCAGAGTCCGACAAACCTTCCCTTTCGCCAGTGCCCGGGCACGGCACGAGCGCCCGCCGAAGACAGGTTCCATGGCAGTTGAGGGCAATTCAATCGCAGCGGAGTGAGCAACGATCCACCACCACCCGGAATGGCGGCTGAAGACAAGCCGCCAGACACCGCCAATTTGCTGGAAAAGGTCGCCAAACGCGCCCAGGAGGCGCTCATTGGCGATTTCCGCCAGGCCAAGGACAGCCTGGACATCAGCCAGCGCCTGCGTGCGGCCGAAGAGCAGAAGATGACTCTCGCCCAGGGCGAAATCCAGCGCCAGGAATTCATCATCGACGAGCTGCGGCAGGGCATCGACGAACGACGTCGCGAAGGCAAGGATCCGGGCGATCTCGAAGCGCACCTGGAACACGCCAAAAGCCGTTTGGAGGAAGCCCGCGACGACCTCAAGCGTGCGGAAGAAACCAAGACCAACATCGGCATCTCCATGGAGGGCATGGCGCAGCGGCACCAGGTTCTCGCGGCGGAGCTCACCGGCCTCGGCGTAAAGGTCCCCGCCGTCGGTGCAGCCCAAAACAAGGAGGCCGGCCCGGAGCAGGCCCCGGCCAAGATGAGCGTGCGCGACGCCCTGCGCGGCATCGGCACGGCCAGGGCGCAGGGCCAGGAGCAGTCGCACCCGGCCCCGCGGGTGAAATGAAGCCCCGGGCATAACCTTCCCCCGCCGTTTCGGAATACATACACGATGACCGCCCTTCTCCGCCTCCTCGTCGCCGCTGGCATCGCCATCTACGGCCTGTGGTACATGCTTCAGTTCGACTCGTTTTCCGAGGTCACCATCGGCGTGGCCGTGGGGTGCTTCATCCTCGCCCTGGTCGTGCTGAAGTGGAACCCGGCGTTCCTGGGGCCGAAGCAGGACTACATCGTGCGCTACAAGCACCTGAAATGGAAGCCCGGCGAGTTCACCCGCCACTGGCTGATCACGGGGGACACCGGGGTGGGCAAGACCACCTCCGGCTTCAATCCCCTGCTCCACCAGATCAGCGTCTCCCGGCCCAACTGGGGCGGCCTGGTGCTGGGAGCCAAGGGCGACGAGCATTTCTTCGCCATCGAGCACGCCACCGGCCACGGCAGGCCCGAGGCCATCTGCGTCCTGGAAGTGCGCCCGGACCGCACGCTGAAGGACTGGAAGCCGAAGCAGCGCTACAACCTGATCTCCGACAAGCGCCTGCCCTACAACACGCACGCGAAGAACCTCGTGGACACCGGCGCCTCCGTCACCGGCGGCGAGCAGAGCTCCTTCTTCAAGCCCGCCGCGCAGCAGGCCATCACCAGCGCCTGCGAGCTGCTGGAGACCCTGGGCAAGCCGGTGAACCTCAAGCGCGTCTATGAAATTCTGTGCGACAAGTCCACCATGGAGGCGCACTTCGAGGAGCTGCTCGACGCCGAAAGCACCCCGGACCGCATCCGCCTGGCCAAGTACTTTGACCAGACCTTCCTCTCCGCCGTCGCCGCCGAGCAGAAGGAGGGCATCATCGGCACGCTCAAGGTGTATCTGGGCTTCTTCATGGACGCGGACATCGCCGAGGTGTTCTGCTCCGACGAGCCCAACACCATCGACATGACCGATGTGGACAAGGGCCGCATCTTCTGCACCGCCCTGCCGCAGACCTTCCAGACCGAGCGCCGCTACATCAACACCTACATCAAGCTGCTGTTCTACACACACTCGATGATGCGCTTCGACAAGCCCAAGGCCCAGCGCAAGAACGAGAACCTGCTCATCGCCCTCATGGATGAGTTCCAGGCCCTCGCCACCGCCAGCGAGGACGGCATCTCCGACCACAACGTGATCGACCGTCTGCGCGCCGCCAACTGCTGCCTCATCCTCGGCATGCAGTCCGACGCCTCCCTCTTCCCCGTGCTCACCAAGGAGAAGGCCCAGGTGCTCACGCTCAACTGCCGCAGCCGCATCGCCTTCCGCCAGCCCGATCCCGAGGGCGCGCTGGCCGTGGCCGAGTTCATCGCAAAGGTGGAGAAGAAAAAGAAGAGCAAGTCCTCCGGCTTCCTCGGCACCAACTCCAGCACCACCGTGAACAAAGAATGGGACTACGAAGTGCAGCCCGGCGAGCTCATGAAGATGCCCGATGCCACCGCCTGGATCGTCCATCCCTCCAAACAGAAGATCAAGCTGCGCATCCCGCCCATGGATGGCGCAGGCAAGATTCCCGACTGGTGGAAATAGCCCCCCTTTTCCCTCCCCCTTTTCTCTTTTCTCTTACCCCTTTTCCCTTCCCCAATGGCTTCCCTCTCCCCGCTTCTCCACAATTTCTCCGCCGAAGACGTCATCCAGCTCTCCAGCTTCGGTGAATCCCGCAGCTATGCACCGGGCGACACCATCATCGAAGAAGGTGCAGAAAACCAGCACCTCTACCTCGTGCTCAAGGGCAAGATCGAGGTGGTGAAGACCAGCGAACTCGGCGACACCCGCATCGCGGAAATCGGCACCAGCGGCTCGATTGGCGAGATGAGCGTGTTTGATCCCGGCCCCGCCAGCGCCACCGTGCGCGCCATTGGCGACGTGGAAGTCTGGCGCATCACCTCGGCCAGCCTGGAACAGCTCAACGAGACCCGCCCCAAGGTGGCCTACCGCCTCGTCAGCCGCATCTGCGCCTGCCTGTCCCAGCGCCTGCGGCACCTGAACGAGCGCTTCGTGGACGTGTGACAGGAGCAGGCCGGTCACGCCATGACCGGGGTGTCGTGCGTGTCGTGTCCGGCAAACACTCTGATCCGGGCAGGCGAATTGGGGGCAGATGAAGTGGGGGGTGGCGGGTCCGATCCGTTCATCCATTCGCCTGCCCCCACTTCGTTTGCCCGGCTAAAAACTTCGATGCCGTCGGCGGTGGTGTGCAAGCCTGAAGCCCTATGCAACAGAAAACACACGGCCCCATTTTCGCGGCGACCCCATTTTTGCGGGTCGACCGTGGCTCATGCACACCTGCTCCATTGTCCGCGAAGGGCTGATTCCCCAAGGACCGGTGCAGACGAAGGGAAAATGCCGCCCTTCCCGGAGCAGGCGTGGCGACGATGGTTTGCCTGACGCTTTTCGGCTTTGGTAGCGACCGGGGCGTCACCGATGCGCTACGGTAGGCGTTACGAGTCGCGGCCCGTGAACCGTGGGAACCCTGTCGGCTGCCGATGGGATGACCGGCGGCAGGCGACCGGCACTGCAGGTTCCCTCTTCCGAAGTTGGTAGCGCTGTTGGAACCATACCAAATATTGACTTGTCCGCACAGTGATCCTAATAAACCAAATGCAGATTTTTTTTATTTTCTACTGCGCCATTGTCTGCTACTATCCCCCGAATATGGCTGATAAAAAAATCATTTTTGTGGCGTTTCCAATCGAAGATGAACGCTCAAGGGACTTTCTGAAAGGGCAATCCCTCCACCCGAACTGCCCATACGAATATGTCGATATGTCCGTCAAAGAGGCATATGACTCTGGTTGGAAGGAAAAAGTTCGCACTCGCATACGGCGTTCCGATGGCGTCATTGCCATGGTGAGCAAAAACTCCCTGAGTTCCACTGGTCAAAAATGGGAAATTGAATGCGCCAAAGAAGAGGGGAAGAAGATTTTGGCCATATGGTCTTATTCTGACGACAAGACAGCAATTCCAGGTTTGTCAACGAAGCCTTGGACGTGGGACTTAATTGAAAACTTTATTGACAGTCTATAAGTGGTTCATCCGGGAAGTTGGTGCAGAAGAACGTTGAGAGGAGGCAATGAACGCCGGAGGGCCGCGCTCTCCAGGCACAGCGCTGCTCCATGGTGACAAGCCGTGCAACGCCTGCGAGGG
>CAINXC010000018.1 GCA_903854655.1 uncultured Verrucomicrobiota bacterium
CGACGGCGGAGCAAGTTCATTTGCAGAAGCCCAGGAAGCCTCCAATAGCCAATCAAATTCCCCCGAGGATACTGGCTATACCTTGGACAATACGGGCGTTGTAATTTCTGGGAGTTTTGAGGCCAGTTCGCCTAGTCGAGATTTCTATAACTTCACCTCCGGCAATTTTTCCCACTGCAAGGTGCGGGCTTTCGCCAACGAAGCCCGCGAGGCCCCAGTGCTGGGCCTCGCGCGAAGCAAGAGTCGAAAGCCGCTGATCCGCCTTCTCCCTCGCGGCCTCGGCCTCCCGGCGCTTCGTCATCTCCGCCTCCAGCTCGGCGGTTCGCTGCTGCAACGCCCGGGTCAGCCGACTGATTTTCAAGTGCGTGGCCACGCGTGTGATGACTTCCTGGGCCTGGAAGGGTTTCACAATGTAGTCCACGGCACCCACGCGGAAGCCCTTCAGCACATTCTCCGTCTCATTCCTGCTGGTGATGAAAATGACCGGCGTGTCCTGCGTCTCGGGCTCCGCCTTCAACACGCGGCAGACGTGAAAGCCATCGTGTCCTGGCATCATCACATCGAGCAGAATCAGATCGGGCCGGGCGCGCGCGGCGATTTGAATCGCATCTTTGCCGCTGCCGACCGCAAGGATCTCATAGCCCTGCGGCTCCAACACACTACTGAGCAGGCTGAGACTTGCGGACGTGTCGTCGGCGATAAGGATGCGGCCCTGGCTCATGTGACGGGGATTTGCGCAATGATGCGTTGGATGGTCTTCATGTCATAGCTGGAGAGGAAGCCGCGCAGATGCTGCGCAAGCCTCGGCCCGGCGCTGCCGAGCTGATCAAGCTCGGCGAGGCAGGCTTTCAGCACGGTGGCGCTGTGCAGTTCCGCCGCCATGGTCAGGCGTGTTGCGAGTTCCTGAGGCAGGGTGATCTGACGCAGGTCGATGGTGTTCTCGCTGACGGCGACGCCCGGTCTTTCCTTGTAATCGAAGGTCACGCCCAACAGTCGCTGCAGGCAGCCGTAGATTCGCTCGGCGCGGAAGGGCTTGGAGACAAAATCATCGCACCCGGCCTTGAGGCACAATTCGCGCTCATGCGTCAGGGCCGATGCCGAAGTGGCGACGATCTTCACATCCTCAAATTCTGCCGCTATCCGGCGCGTGGCTTCGATGCCGTCGATCTCCGGCATGCGGATGTCCATGAACACAATCTGGGGTCGTGATACGCGCACCACTTCCACAGCCTGCCGCCCGTGCTCGGCAAGCACAACTTCGCAGCCGATCAGGGTGAGCATCGTGGCCAGCACCTCGCGGTTTTCGGGGATGTCATCGACCACCAGCGCCCGCACCCGATGCCCGGCGGCGATGCTGCTGATCTCGCGCAGCGGGGCGGGGGTGGCCTTGTTCATCACCGCCGCCGCAGGCAGCCTGAGGGTGAGACAAAAACACGATCCCACGCCTTCTGCGGACCGCACGGCGAGCTGCCCGCCGGCGATTTCGGCCTGGCGTTTCGCAATGGCCAGCCCCAGACCAGTGCCACCGGCACGCCTGGCCTCGCGTCCCTGCTGGAAGGGCTCGAAGATGCGTTCCAGCAGGGACGGCGGGATGCCGATGCCCGTGTCCTCCACTTCAAACCGCCAAGTCTCGTCGTCTCCCTCGATCACGCGAAGGACGACGCGTCCGCGCTCGGTGAATTTCACCCCGTTACCTAACAAATTGATGAGCACCTGGCGCAGCTTGCCTTCATCGCCATGAACCAGGACCGGACTGCCGGGGGCCTCCAGGCGCAGGCCGAGCTGCTTCTCTTCGCAGCGGTGCTGAAACATGGCGATCAACTCGCGCAGCAGCGCGGTGAGGTCAAAGTCGGTGAGTTCCACCTCCATGCGCCCCGCATCGATTTTGGAAAGGTCGAGAATCTCATTAATAAGGTGCAGGAGGTGGTCGCCGCTGCTTAGAATGGTGGCCACGGCATCGCGATGAAATGGAGGCAGGGCGCCGTCGCGGGAAAGAATCTGCGCATAGCCCAGAATCGCATTCATAGGTGTGCGAATCTCATGACTCATGCTGGCGAGAAACTCTGATTTCGCCTGATTGGCGGCCTCCGCAGAGGCTTCTGCCTCCTTTCGCACTGCGATCTCGGCGAGCAGCATCTGCCGGGACTGAGCCATCTCCCCGACGCGCTTTGCGCTGCCCCACAAATAGGCGCTGAGGAGGAGGGTGATCGCAAGGCCGGCGATGGCCGCCGACCATGGCGAGGCGTCCAGATGCAGACCGCGAAACGCTCCGGTGGGCTGGAAGAGGAGAGTCCAGTGTCTTCCTGCCAGTTCGACTTCAGTTTGCCACGAAGGCATGTTTTCAAGCCTTGTCCCCGGTTGCTGGTAGAGCAGGCTGCCACCCGCTTTGTCATAGAGCGACAAGCCGACGCCGTTGTCCCCGGCAAGGCGCAGCGTCATCTCCACCAGATCACCCATGCGAAACACCGCTGCGGCAAAGCCGCGCAGGGAAGCGCGCCGCTCCTCCATGGTCGAAGGCGATCCTTCATACACCGGCTCGAACACGACGAAGCCGCGCTGCGACCCGGGCTCCTGAGCCAGGCGGACGGGTGGCGTGGCAATGGGCACTCCCTGGTCCCGCGCCTTCTCAAGCGCCGCGAGCCGCTGTGGTTCCGAGCCCACATCGAAGCCGAGCGCGGGGGCGTTTTTGGTCAGGCTCTCCAGCAGGAACACCGGGAAGTATTCCTTGCGCTGCTGCGCCGGCACCCTCAAGCCTTCGGTCTGTTCTTCAGTGAAATGGAAATTGGTGAAGCCCTCGGCCTGGGCGCGCGCTTCCAAGGCTTCGCGCTGGTCATTGGGCACACGCGGATCCCACGTCAACGCCTGCACTTCCGGCTGGCGCTCCAGCGCCGCGCTCACGAAGCGGCGGAACTGGTCGCGGCTCACGTCGCCCTGGGCTTCGAAGAAGGCTGCCAGTCCATGAAGCACCTCCATGGATCGAAGCAGCTGCCCGCGAATCAGTTCGGCGCGATCCTGGCCGCGCCGCCGCACTTCATTCTCCAGGCTGCGCTCCCTGTCCTTCAGCAGCAGCGAGGTCACCACTGCGCTTACAACCAATCCCGCCACGAGCACGCAAACGGCGGGCGTTCTGGCCGAGGCGCCGAAGTGAGAGTCTTGAGACATGTGGTGTACGATCCACCAATGGCAGCACCGATCATGCCAATCGGGCGCGCGAGGTTACAATTTCCGCATGCTCGTGCGCAAGGCCTTGCAAGATTTCGCCAGCCTCGCGCGAAGCGATGCCATGACACTGCGAATGGCCATCCCACGGGCGGCCAGCAAGCGAATGCCGAGCACGCCGTTTGGCAGCACTGCGACTCCAGACTCGCACTCTGCCGCTGCGGTCAGGCACTCCCGTACGATGCCGGCGGCTTGCCGCCCCACTTCAGGCAGCACCAGCCACAGAGTGGCGCTGAACATGGGCGTGCCTTCTCGTGAGGCCAGCATCCAAAGCCGATCAGGCGCGCCGGCAAGCAATCGCTCCTGGGCGATGACCTGCCCGCCCACGCTCAACCGGGTGCGCAGGTCGAGCCTGTCGAAAACAAGCGACTCACCGTGGGCAAAGCGGCCAGGGGCCAGCAGTTCCGCATAGAAAAGCGCGCCCCCTTGTTCCACCTCGATGTGGGTGCTTTGCGAAAAGGCGGAACCGCGCTGAGGGATCAGCCATTCCGGCTGCACCTCCAGCCAACCACCTGCAGCGACTTGGAAATGCTGGTGCTGCTGGCCCGCAGGCTGGTCCGGTGAGGTGCGCGTATGGATGCGTGTGGCGCTGGGTGTCGTGACGAGCAAGGAGGCTCCGGAGCCCACACGGACGCGGCTTTCAAGCACATCCCCCGCAAAGATGCCCGCCGTCGGATTGATCCACTGCACCATCAGAACGTTGCCATCCCAGTAGGGTTTGCTCAGGTGGAAGGCCCCTTGGTGAATGCGCTCGGTAAGCACGGTCTGTCCGCGCTCATCCGCCTCCGCCTTCAGGGCCAGACGACCACGAACCGCGCGCGCGCTGACCGGTGCAGGCGTCACGCCGGCACCATGTCGGTGAAGAAGACGCTGTGATCCAGCCATGCGTGCAGTTCATCCAGGCCCTTGCCTGATTTGAGGTCGCTGAAAACAAAGGGGCGCTCCCCGCGCGCCTTTGCGGCGTCACGGCGCATCATGTCCAGGTCAGCCTCAACATAGGGCGCGAGGTCGATCTTGTTGATCAGGAGCAGGTCGCTGCGGGCAATGGCGGGGCCGCCTTTGCGCGGAATGTCATCACCTTCTCCCACGTCAATGACATAGATGAACACGTCCACCAACTCTGGCGAAAAGGTGGCGGTGAGATTGTCTCCGCCGCTTTCCACAAGAATGACCTCCAGGTTCGGGAAACGCATCTTCATCTCGTCGATGGCCTGCAGGTTCATGGCGATGTCATCGCGGATGGCGGTGTGCGGGCAGCCACCGGTTTCCACGCCCAGGATGCGCTCGGCCGGCAGGGCGTTGTGGCGGATGAGCATTTCGGCATCCTCGCGGGTGTAGATGTCATTGGTCACCACGGCCATGTCGTAGCGGTCTCGCAGGTGCTTGCAGAGATGGATGCACAGGGTGCTCTTGCCGGAGCCCACGGGGCCGCCAATGCCGATTCGGATGAGTTGTTTGGTCATGAGAGGAACATTCTGGCCGGGGCCGTTTCGTGCCAGGCCGTGCCGATGTCGTAGCGGGGCAGGCAGGTGCCAATGTCCGCCAGATCGATCTGCATCGCACCAAGGACCATCTCTGGGAAGCGCATCGCCATTTCCGCCACGAGCGTCTGCACGCTGGTCTGCCCCACGCGGATCAGCTTGAGCGAGGCCTGGGCAACCATCATCACCGCTTGGTGAGCCATCGCCATCATGGCGGCGGCGGCAGGAACGCCCAGCACGGCGGCTTCGATACCTGCCACGGTGCACAGGTGCCTGTGGGGTATGACAGCATCGAGAGCGCTGATCCACTCGGAGTCCGCCGGAGGGAGAGAGGCACCGTGAAGCTTGTTGAACAGGGACCAGCGCTGGGCGCCAAGCCTGCGACTCGCCTGGCGGGGTTCGGCACCGAACCGGGCGGCTTCACCAAGCTGGTCAAGCTCGACCAGGGATTGCTCGTCTTGAGCCGTGGCGGCAAGCCACGAGTGGTAGAGCAACGGCAGATCCACAAACTGCAGAGTGTCGGTGATCTCGTGGCGAAGGAATTCGCTGAGGTGTTCCGCTGAAGTGATCCGCCCCAGCCCGGTGAGGCCTTCCAGACCTCCAGAGTGCGCGAAGCCGCCGATCGGATAGGCCGAATCCGTGGAGTGCAGCAGGGCACCCAGCCAGGCGAGGCTGGGGTCATGCTCAGAATGGTGGGCGATGCGCATGGGGCTTCAATGCTTGTGCCACTGGCCGTCGCCGTGGTGATGCCAGCCGCTCTCCTTCTTTGCCTCCTTTGGCGCGTGGGAGTGGGCGGGGGTGTCGCAGTGCTTGGATGGCTGGAAGACATCTTCGCGCGCTTTCCAGGCCATCCCGGCAGCCGTGATGCGCTCGCGCAGGGTGGGCTCCTCCGCCACCAGCAGCTCGCCGGGGCGCAGCTCAATGGGAAGATGCATGTTGCCGAAAAACCACGCAGTGCGCGCCGCCAGCAAGGGCTCGTCCGGCAGCGGCACCACCAGCACCGGCTCGGGAAGCTGGCGCACGCGGTAGCGCTTGCCCATGCCTTCCCAGATGACCGAGCCGTGGCGCACGGGATCGGTGAGGGCGAAGGCGAAATCTGTCCCGTCCAACGCAGCCCCCCGCCAGCGGCGACGCGTGAGAGTGTCGCGGTCCGCGGCGATGGTGAGTTCCTGCAGCGCCTCCTGGGAGCCGGGCAGGGTTTGTTCGATCAGTGGCATGGCCTTTTAAAAGAGAAAATAGCGCTGGGCCATGGGCAGAACGTTGGCGGGTTCGCACGTCAGTTCCTCACCTTCGTAGCGCACGACATAGGTCTCCGGATCGACCTTGATGCTGCCCATGGAATCGTTGAAAACCATGTCCTTCTTGCCCACGGTGCGACAGCCTCGCACCGCGCTCACGCCCTTGCCCAGACCCAGCTTTGCGATGGTGCCGTTGTCCACTGATGCCTGGCTGACGAAGGTCAGGCAGGTCTGATGCCGGGCTTTGGCGAAGGCACCGAACTGAGGGCGGTACATGGTGGGCTGGGGAGTGGGGATGGAGGCGTTGGGATCTCCCATGTTGGCGCACGCGATGAAGCCGCCCTTCATCACCAGCTCTGGCTTCACACCGAAGAACGCCGGCTTCCAGAGCACGAGGTCGGCGAATTTGCCGATGGCCAGTGAGCCCACCTCATGGGCGATGCCATGGGCAAGCGCAGGGTTGATCGTGTACTTGGCCAGGTAACGGAGGGCACGGAAATTATCGGCCGCACCGTGACTGGAACCTTTGAGCACGCCAAACTGCGTCTTCATCTTGTGGGCCGTCTGCCAGCAGCGGGTGATGACTTCGCCCACCCGGCCCATGGCCTGGCTGTCGCTGGAAATCATGGAAATGACACCCAGGTCATGCAGGCGGTCCTCGGCGGCGATGGTTTGCGGGCGGATTCGGCTTTCGGCAAACGCCACGTCCTCAGGAATGCGGGAGTCAAGGTGATGGCACACCATGAGCATGTCCAGATGCTCGTCGATGGTGTTCATCGTGAAGGGCCGCGTGGGATTGGTCGAGGACGGTAGAACATTGGCGAAGCCGCACACCTTGATGATGTCCGGCGCATGTCCCCCGCCCGCACCTTCAGAATGGTAGGTGTGGATGGTGCGGTCCTTGAAGGCGGCAATCGTGTCCTCGACAAAACCCGATTCGTTCAGGGTGTCCGTGTGGATGGCCACCTGCACGTCCAGCTCATCAGCCACCCCCAGGCAGGTGTTGATCGCGGAAGGGGTGGTGCCCCAGTCCTCGTGCAGTTTCAGGCCGATGGCGCCAGCGTTGACCTGCTCCCGCAAAGGCCCCGGGGTGGCGCAGTTGCCCTTGCCCAGGAAACCGAGATTCATCGGGAAGGCATCCGCAGCCTCCAGCATGCGCGCCATGTTCCAGATGCCCGGGGTGCAGGTGGTGGCAAAGGTGCCTGTGGCCGGCCCGGTGCCGCCGCCAATCATCGTCGTCAGGCCGCTTGCAAGGGCGTGATCAATCTGCTGGGGGCAGATGAAGTGGATGTGCGTGTCGATGCCGCCCGCCGTGACGATGCAGCCCTCACCTGCGATCACCTCCGTGCCCGCGCCGATGATCATGGGGTTGTACTTCCCTGTCGCGTCCGGGAATGCCGAGCCAATGCCCGTCTGAATGCAGGGATTGCCCGCATGCCCGATACCCACCACGCGACCATGTTTGATGCCGAGGTCGCACTTGATAATGCCAACCTCGGCATCCATGAGCAAGGCGTTGGTGATGATCAGATCGAGCACCTCCGCATCCAGCGCCACGGGAGACTGGCCCATGCCGTCGCGGATGACCTTGCCGCCGCCAAACTTCACTTCATTGCCATAGCCCCCGCCCTCGGCGATAAGATCGCGCTCGACCTGCACAAACAGCTCCGTGTCTGCAAGCCGCACACGGTCGCCGGTGGTGGGGCCAAAAAGCTCGGCGTATTGCCTTCGGGAAAATGTCAGGGCCATGGGTGGGAATGTGCGGGTGTTGCCCTAGCTTTAGCAGCCAGAGTGCCATGACGCCGAGAAGCTGTGACAGGGGCAGTCAAGTTGTCCAGGATCAGTCCAGCGCACCGTTGACCAGATCATTGAATCCGAAGACCACACGCTGACCGGCCAGGGCGACCAGCTCCACCTCGCGCTCGTCGCCTGGCTCAAATCGCACGGCGTTGCCGGCCGGGATGTTGAGACGGAACCCTCGTGCGGCCGCCCGGTCAAACCTCAGTGCTGTGTTGGTCTCAAAGAAGTGATAGTGGCTGCCCACCTGGATCGGACGATCCCCGGTGTTGGCGACGAGGAGCGCCCGGATTTCAAGCCCGAGGTTGGCTTCGATCCTTTCACTGGTGGGATCTGGAATGATTTCGCCGGGGGCCATGCGGTTCGTTGGCAGAGCACGAATTGTGCAAAGCCCTTGGGAAAAGATGTTGCATTGACGAGGGTCAGTTCTCGTTGGTGGCGGCCATCGGCACCCTAAAAATGGAGACATCACCGGGAAGTCCTGTTGCCGGAATGGTGCAGAATGTGCTGGCTCACTGAACGACTGAACCATGGAATCACCGACTCTCGAACAAGCACGGGCGCGCATTGCTGCCGACGCCGGCAACCCCGCCTGGATTCATGTGGCCACGCCCGAGAATGCCGTGGCAGGCAAACCCTTGAGCGGCGTGCTGTTTGGCGTCAAAGACAATATTGACGTGGCGGGCATGCCCACGACGGCAGCCTGCCCCAGTTTTGCGTACCAGCCCGCCGAATCGGCCCCCGCCGTGCAACGGCTTGTGGACGCGGGTGGCGTGGCGCTGGGGAAGACCAACCTCGATCAGTTTGCCACAGGGCTCGTGGGCACTCGCTCGCCCTATGGTGCCTGCCACAATGTGTTTGCGCCTGAGTATCTCTCGGGTGGTTCCAGCTCCGGCTCGGCCGTGGCCGTGGCGCGCGGGCATGTCGCCTTCGCCCTGGGAACCGATACGGCGGGCTCGGGCCGGGTGCCTGCGGCGCTGAATGGTCTGGTCGGCTACAAGCCCACGAAGGGCCTCATCAGCACGCGGGGGGTGGTGCCGGCCTGCCGGTCGCTGGATTGCGTGTCGGTTTTTGCCCGCACGGTCCACGAAGCGACGGAGGTCGCCCAGATTGTGCGTGGCTATGATGAGCTTGACCCCTTCTCCAGGACCATGCCTGCGGACGCCCCGCAGACGCGAGCCTGGGCCGATACCGTGGTCGGAATCGTGCCCTCTGCCTATCTGCAAGAGACGTGTTCCGCCGAGGTCACCTCCCTGTATGGCGAATCTGTGGAGCGCATTCAAGCGTTAGGCGCGAAGGCGGTGGAAATTGACTTCGCCCCATTCGCCAGCGTGGCGCGATTGCTTTACGAGGGCCCCTGGGTGGCGGAACGCTACGCGGGGGTGGGTGAATTTGTCGCAGGCGAGCACGAGGGGCTTGATCCCACGGTGACCGCGATCATTCGCGGTGCGCGGGACTTGAAAGCGGTGGACGCCTTTAAATCTCTCTACAAGCTTCAGGAGCTGGAGCGAAGCTCGGCGAAGGAGTGGGCCAAAATGCAAATGCTTCTCGTCCCCACCATCCCTGCTCTGTACTCCATCGCCGAGGTGATGGCGGAGCCTGTGAAACTCAATTCCCACTACGGCATCTTCAATAATTTCGTCAACCTGCTCGACCTGTCAGCAGTGACGATTTCCACCGGCCGTTTTGCTGTCGGCCCGGGCTTTGGGGTCACTCTGATAGCGCCGGCTTTTCACGACGATGCGTTGCTGTCGCTCGCGGCAGAATATCTGGGCGAGGCCCCCCTGCCCTTCGCCCCCCGTGAGGGGGAGGTGGAGCTTGCGGTGGTGGGCGCGCATCTGCGAGGTCTCCCACTGCATCATCAACTCGCTGAACTCAACGCCCGGTTCGTTCGCACCGCCAGGACGGCGGCCTGTTACAAACTGATCGCCCTTCCCGGAACCGTGCCCCCCAAGCCGGGGATGGTCCGGGTCAAGGAGGATGGCGGCTCGATTGAACTGGAGGTCTATGCCATGTCCGCCGCCGCGTTTGGGGATTTCGTCTCCAAGATTCCGGCCCCGCTTGGCATTGGAACGGTGACCCTGGAGGATAACAGCCAGGTGAAGTGCTTCCTGTGCGAAGCGCTGGCATTGGAAGGAGCCCAGGATATTACCCGCTTCGGGGGCTGGCGTGGTTTCGTGCAATCCCGTCGTCAGCCCAATTGAAGCGCCCTCAAACAATCGGCTGATGCACGGTCACCAGTTTGGTGCCGTCTGGAAAGGTGGCCTCGACCTGCACCTCGTGGATCATCTCGGGCACGCCTTCCATGACGTCGCCGCGCTTGAGCACCTGGGTGCCCAGGCTCATGAGTTCGGCCACCGTTCTGCCGTCACGCGCGCCCTCCATGATTTCATAGGTGATGATGGCCACTGACTCGGGATAGTTGAGTCTCACACCACGGGCCTGGCGGCGACGCGCCAGATCGGCGGCGACCACAATCATGAGTTTTTCTTGTTCCCGGGGACTTAGATGCATTGGCGAATCAAACAGACAAATGTTTCGTGATGGCCGGATCGGCCAGAATGCTTGCCTTGCCTTCAGCAATGATGGTTCCGCGATCCATGATGTACACGTAGTCGCTGACGGCGGCGACGAAATCAAGGTACTGCTCAACCAGCAGAATGCTGATGCCCATCTCGCGCTTCAAACGCAGCAGAGCATCCTCAATGAGGTCGATGATGCTTGGCTGAATGCCTTCGGTGGGCTCGTCCAGAATCAGCAGCTTGGGACAGGTGAGAAGGGCGCGACCAATGGCGAGCTGCTGCTGCTGGCCGCCAGAAAGCACCCCGCCCTTGCGCCTGAGCATCTCCTTGAGCACCGGGAAGAGATCAAGGACGAAGGGCATGCGCTCACGAGCCTTGGCGCCATAAATGGTGACACAAAGCTGCAGATTTTCCCCCACGGTCATGTTGGGAAAGATGTCGCGCCCCTGGGGCACGTAGCCCATGCCCGCACGGGCGCGCGCTTCGGGGGGCTCCCTGCGCCACGATTTCCCGGCGAAAGTGATCTCACCAGCGCTCTGAGGAAGAATGCCCATGATGCTCTTGAGCGTGGTGGTCTTGCCCACGCCGTTTCGGCCCATGAGGCTGACAAGCTTGCCGTCAGGCACCTCCAAGTTCACGTCGCGTAGGACAATTGATTCCCCGTACCGCGCCTCCAGGCTTTGGATTCGGAGCATCATTGCCGGGCTGCCCGGACCGGGAAGAGGGTCCATTTTCGCGTTGGAGACGACGGCGGTCATGCGGCGACTTTCTTTTCTCGTTTGCGGCCGAGATACACGGAGCGCACTTCTTCATCTTCCGACACCTCGTCGATGGTGCCCTCCTTCATCACGTGGCCTTGTACAAGCACCGTGACCTTCTGACCGAGCCGGCGGATGAATTCCATGTCGTGTTCAATGACCACGATGCTGTGCTTGCCCTTGAGGCTGAGCAGCAGTTCGGCGGTGCGCTCCGTCTCGGCATCGCTCATTCCGGCGGCAGGTTCATCGACGAGCAGCAGCTTCGGCTCCTGCGCCAGCAGCATGCCAATTTCCAGCCACTGTTTCTTGCCATGGGAAAGAGCCCCCGCCTGGTCATGGCGCACGGTCGCGAGGGACACGGTTTTCAGGATTTCTTCGATGCGGTCCTTGTCCTCTTCAGTGACCCGGTAGGTCAGGGTGCTCCAGAGATCGCGCGGGCGGTTGAGCGAGATGAGGAGGTTGTGCCAGATCGACAGTTTCTCATACACGGCAGGGGTTTGGAATTTCCGGCCTATGCCGAGCTTGTTGATCTCGTACTCGCGCATGGTGGTGAGATCAATCTCCCGCGCGTGGTCGGGGTAGTAAGTCACGGTGCCGACATCGGGCCGGGTGCGGCCGGTGACGATGTCCATGAAGGTGCTTTTGCCTGCACCATTGGGGCCAATGACGGCCCGCATTTCGCCGTGATCCAGGTAGAAGTTAAGATCATTGATGGCCTTGAAGCCGTCGAAACTTTTGGTCACGGATTCCAGCGCTAGGACAAGACCGGGTGGATTGGGCATGGCGTTTGAGTCGGGATGGAATTAGATGACCGGGGCTGCGGCGGCATCGCGCTTGTGGCCGGTGCTCCATTTGCGGTAGATGCTTGATAGCTGCTGTGGCAGCCCGACCACGCCATTGGGCATGAACAGCACGACAAAGATGAATATGGCGCCCGAAATGATCAGCCAGTAGTCGGGGTAATAACGGGTGGTGAAGCTCTTCATGAGGTTCACCAGAACCGCTCCGAGCACGGGGCCATACAGGGTGCCGCGCCCGCCGACGGCAACCCACACCACCACATCCAGGGACTTGGAGGTCGCCATCTCGCTGGGGTTGATGATGCCCACCTGCGGCACGTAGAAGGCGCCCGCGATGCCGGCGATGATGGCGCTGACGGTAAAAACAAAGAGCTTGTAGGCGGTGGTGGCATAGCCGGAGAAGAGCACCCGGTTTTCCGAGTCACGAACGGCCTGCTGAATCATGCCGAACTTGGTGTGGGTAACCCAGTTCACGAAGACAATGCACAGAGCCAGGAAAGCGACGGTCCCCTCATACAGGAGCACCTGGGTGGACCTCGCACGAATGTCCAGGCCAAGGATGAAGCGGAAGTCCGTAAAGCCGTTGTTGCCGCCCATGCCCAGGTCGTTGCGGAAGAACAGCAGGCAGGCCGCGTAGGTCAGCGCCTGGCTAAGAATGGAGAAGTACACGCCCTTGATGCGCGAGCGGAAGGCCAGCCAGCCGAAGATGAAGGCCACGATCCCTGGCAGCCAAAGCACGGCGCCACCGGCGAACAGGAAGCTGTGGAAGGGCTTCCAGAACAGCGGCAGCTGCTTGTAGCCGAGGAAGACCATGAAGTCCGGCAGATCACTCTTGTAGGCGCCCAGCCTGCCTATCAGCAGCATCAGGTGCATGCCCGCCATGTAACCGCCAAGTGCGAAAAACAGGCTCTGGCACAGGCAAAGAAGGCCGGTGTAGCCCCACAGCCAGTTGAGACTCACGGCGAGCGCGGCATAGCAGAGGTACTTGCCCCAGATGTTGAGCTGAAAAGAGGTGCTCAGCGAGCTGAGCAGCGGGATGCACAAGGCGAAAAACAGCAGCCCCGCCAGACCCGGCCAATGGTTCACGACGGCAGGGCGAATTTTAGGCGCGGTCCGGGCCAGCCAGGACGTAAGTGCTTCCTTCATGTCAGCGCCTGGCTTTCCCGCGAAGGGGGGTGATGTGTTCGAAGGCAGCCCGCAAATAACGCCCGGACTTGTAAGAAACAAAGGTGATGCAGGCCAGTCCCAGCCCCTGCAGGACATGCTCAGGCTCGATGAGCCAGTGCAACGGATGCCCGGGAGGGGTGACCGGGTGCTCGTGGCCGGGGTGCGCCCAAAGGGACACCGGAGCAGCTAAGAGCGCGACAAGGACGCAATGAATACGCACGGAAAGGCCGGATTTCATGGGAGCGTTGTTTCGTGGAGGGTTGACACCGCGTTCGCAGGAGCCATGCCAGCATGAGCAGGCCCTTGATTGATTTGTTCAGCCTTCAAGGCTGCGACTGCGGGACGGAAAGATGCCTCCGGGCCGCCACTGCAGGATCAGGATGATGGCCATCAAGGTGGTGATCTTGCCCATCACAGGCCCCAGGATGGGCTGCAGCATCTGGTCAACCGAACCGATCCCCAGCGCAGACAGGGAGGCCCCCACGATGTTGCCCACCCCCCCCACCGTCACGATCATGAAACTGTCCACGATGTAACTCTCGCCCATGCTCGGCCCCACGTTGCCAATCTGCGACAGGAAGGCCCCGGCGAGCCCGGCCAGCCCGGAGCCAAAGGCAAAGGTGAAGCCGTTCATGCGGGCGGTGCGGATCCCCAGGGCGGCGGCCATGCGCCGGTTCTGCATCACGGCCCGGAGCTGCATTCCGACCGGCGTCCTGGTCATCATGAGCATGGTGCCCAGCAGGATCATCACGGCGAAGGCAATCACAAACAGGCGGTTCCAATCCAGTGTGACACCCATCCACTCATAGTTTCCTGCAAGCCACTGCGGGGACTGGACCTGAACGTTGGCCGCCCCGAATTTCAAACGGAACGCCTGCTGGAGAATCATCGACAGGCCCCACGTGGCGAGCAGAGATTCCAGCGGTCGGTTGTACAAGTGGCGCACGATGGACCACTCCACAATCCAGCCGACGAATCCGGAGGCGAGGAAGCATAGGGGAAGCGAGACGAGAAAGTAATTGTCAAAGCCCGCGCCGGAGCCGCCATACATGGAGGCAAACCAAACCTGGGTCATGTAACAAGTATATCCTCCAATGGTGATGAATTCACCGTGGGCCATGTTGATCACGCCCATAAGGCCGAAGGTGATGGCCAGCCCCAAGGCGGCGACGATCAGCACGGAGCCGGTGCTCAGCCCGCGGAACAGCGTGCCGCCGCGCTCGATCCAGTCCTGCTTGGTCTGGATCGCAGCCAGGGAATTCTGGGCCGTCTTGATCAAATTGGCGTCGCGAGCGGCATCGCTTTTGGCGGTTTCCTCCTGGACGAGCGTCCGCAACTGGTCCCGGGCGGGAAGAGAGGCGAGCTCACCCAGCTTCTTGACCGCCCCCAGCCGCTCGGCGCCCGATGCGAGCTTGAGCTTGGCCAGCGCGATACCCTCCTCGAAACCAGCCCGCGCGGCGGCAGTGGTTTGCTGGGGCAGGAGGTTCTCAAGAATCTTCAGGCTGTCCTCCTCCTGGCGAAGGCCGAGCTGCCTCGCAGCCTCGGCCCGTTCGCGGTCGCCCGGGTGTTTCAGCGCCAGGACATCCAGCAGCTTGCCCAGTTGTTTGCGGACAGCCCGGTCTGGGTTTGAAGGCGAGGCGGCGCCGAGGTCAAAGGTCACGGATCCACCGGTGCTGAGGCGTTCACCGGTGGCATTGCCCTCGCCGGGAGCACCATTGTAAATAACCACCTCGCCAGGGCCAGTCGCAGGTTGTGTGACCCAGAGTTCACCCCGCCGCCACAACTCAATCAAAGCCGCATCGGCCTGCACACCCTCGGCCCCGAATTGTTCCAGCAGTTTCTCGCGGTCATCCCCCTCGGCAAGAATGGCCTGGGAGAGAAGGGCTGAACCTTTGGTGGGCTGGTGCGCAGCGTACACGACCGGGGGCACGATGCCCGTGACACAGGCCATGACACGGACGACCAGGCAGGCGAAGGGATTGAAGCGCATGGGAATTGGGATGGGATGGAACCGTTGAATCACCTCTAGCTAGATGCGTTCCAACAATGGAAAGTCGCTCGGACTTGTCCCGGTTGGCCGGCCCAACCGGTTCTTTCGGATGCTCATCGCATCAACGAAAAGGCACCGCCCCACCCAGGGCGGTGCCCGTCTCATTTACAACATCATGAACACTCTCGTTTACTTCTTCTTGAACGTGCCTTTGAGGAATGGCTCGCCGAACACGTTCTTGAAGCTCTTTACCACCTGGAACTGACCGGTCGGCAGCGTTTCGCCGATGTACACGTTCTTGGTCAGGTGATGATTTTTTTGGCTGGTGACCGTGCCTCCAGGGCCGGCGAAGGAGATGCCGCCCTCGAGCGCTTTCATCACCTTTTCCACCTCAAAGCTCTTTGCCTTCTCGACGGCGGCCTTCCACAGATACACACCATCATAGGACAGCACCATCGGGCTGCAGGTGACGCGGTTTTCTTTGACCACGCCGGAGGCGGTGGTGGTTTTGAGCCAGGCCTTGAAATTCTTCACGAACTTCTTGTTGGCCGGCGTGTCCAAGGACATGAAGTAGGTCCAGCAGCCCAGATGGCCGACAAGATCCTTGGTGGGCAGGGAGCGGAATTCGTCTTCGGAAAGGCTGAACGAGACCACCGGGCACTTCTCAGAAGTGAGGCCGGAAGCGGCAAACTCCTTGAAGAAGGGCACGTTGGCGTCGCCATTGGTGGTGTTGATCACGCAAGCCTTGCCCCCGGCGGAGAACTCCTTGATCTCGGCAACGATCTGCTGGAAATCGGTGTGACCAAAGGGGGTGTACTTGCCTGCTGAGATGATTTCGCCCTTGTCATCCTTGCGGAAGCCGCCACCAATGTTCTCAATGGGGATGCCTTTGGACAGGAGATACTCGAGCAGCACCAAATTCGTGGTCTGTGGATACACATAGTCTGTGCCCAGCAGGTAGAACTTGGTGTAACCTTCCTTGAGCAGATAATCCACGGCGGGGGTTGCCTGCTGGTTCACCGCTTCGGCGGTGTAGAAGATGTTAGGAGACATTTCCTCACCCTCGTATTGCACGGGATAGAAGAGCAGTCCCTTGTCCTTTTCGAACACCGGGAGCACGGACTTGCGGCTCACGGAGGTCCAGCAGCCGAAAGTGACGGCCACCTTGTCCTTGGTCAGCAACTGCTCGGCCTTCTCGGCAAACAGCGGCCAGTCGGAGGCGCCGTCAACGACGACGGGCTCGATTTTCTTGCCGAGCACGCCGCCCTTGGCGTTGATCTCGTCGAAGGTGAACAGCAGCACGTCGCGCAGCGAGGTTTCGCTGATGGCCATCGTGCCGCTCAGAGAGTGCAGCACGCCGACCTTGACGGTGTCTTCCGCATGCGCGGACAGGCCAAGCGCGACGGCCAGCGGGAGCAGGAATTTAGCAGCAAATTTGCAGTTCATGGGAGGGAGGTTGGGCGGTTGAAATTAGAAGACAACTGTAAGTCCGGCGGTGCCCATCACAAAATTCTCGGTGGGATTGTAGGGGATTACGGCGGCGTCAGTATGGTAGTAGGTGGCACCGATGATCGCCGAGACATGCTTTGTGAGAGGGATGGTTGCGGTGAGGCCGGCGGATGCATAGGCGAAGCCGCCGTCCCCGCCGTGGTAGCCCTTCGTTTCGACGGACAGGGTCACTGGCATCGACAGGGTGATCGGGCCGAGGGGGCACCCAGGGGCGATGCCGATCTGTCCTACCGCGCCTCTTGCGAACGGGATTTTGGCCGCCGCAAAACCGTCATCAACACGACCGTGAATCGCAAAGAACGGATTGAGCGTGTCGGCATGGGACACCTTGAAATCGACCACGCTCTGGGTTTGTGAAGCATAGTTCCAGGCACCATAGCCAAGCTTCCAGTTCCAGTCGCCGGACTTATAGAGGAAGCCGGCGTTGACGTCGATTTCCTGAATTTCCGAACCGATGTTGGTGACACCAAGGCTGTTCACATCCCACCACGTGTTGATATAGGCTTGAAAGCCGCCGCCGAGATTGAAGTCGAGTTCCATCGAAGGATGGAAGAGGGCGTCCTTCCAACTGTTGCCGATGCCCCAGACGTCTCCACCATAGGAGATGAAGTGGGTCTGAACCAGAGCGGTGAGGTCGCCGGTCACGAAGGGCTCTTCCGGCGCCTCTGTTACCGGAGACGGGGTCTTGTCCAGGGTGCCTGCCATCAGCGCGGTGGAGCCCAGCGAGCCGGCTGCGAGCGTGAGGAGGGCGATTCGAGCGAGTGCGTTTTGCTTCAAGTTCATGGAGTCAGGGATGGTTGTTGCGTGATTTCGGGTTTGAGGGGCACCTCCGGTTTTTCATTTGGGGAGACATCGAAGGTTGCACTGGCCTCATCAAGCATCGCAGGTGCCAAGTGTGTAACTTCACCGCTTGGTTCAGGGTGAATAGAATTCACCTTTGGCATGATGTATTGATCGCCCGTGTTGGCATGACTTCCGCGTCATGCGACGAGGTTTACCTCCCACCCATGGCTGACCAAGCTAACACTTCACTGCCTGCCGCATTTGCCCCGATCGAGTCCCACCGCCTGCATGTTTTCCATGCGGTGGCGGCGAGCGGCAGCATCGCCCAGGCGGCAAGGCACTTGTGTCTCACACGGTCCGCCCTGAGCCATGCGCTGCGCACCCTGGAGGGGGATCTGGGATGCGATCTGTTCTCGCGCACCGACCGGAGAATCGCCCTGACCGAGGCAGGAATGCGGCTGCTGCCATACGCGCGGAGCATCCTGGAGCAGATGGACAAGGCACGGCTCAGCGTGACGGAAGGCGTTTGACCGCAGGCGGAGGGCGTGCGCCAGGGGGAAGGCGGGAGGTTCGCTGAAAGTCTGCGGTGATTCGATGCGATCCATTGCAATAAACCCCTCGTAACTGACTCTTATTGACTGATGAAAATCGCAACCCTCACCACCCTGTTCGCCCTCATGAGCCCCTTTTCCGCCCCTGCCGACGCCGTTGAAGCCAAGACCGAGACCGCCGTTGTGGGCGGCGGCTGCTTCTGGTGCGTCGAGGGCGCCTACAAGATCGTGCCGGGCATCCTCAAGATCACCAGCGGCTTTGCCGGCGGCATCACCGAAAACCCCACGTACAAGCAGGTGTGCGAGGGAGACACCAACCACGCCGAGGTGGTGCAGGTGGAATTCGACCCCGCCAAAATCACCTACAAGGACGTGATCGACCTGTTCTGGGATCTGCACGACCCCACCACGCTGAACCGCCAGGGCCACGATGTGGGCACCCAGTACCGCTCCATCATCCTCTACGCCAACGAGGAGCAGAAGAAGCTCGCCGAGCAGTCCAAGGCCGAGGCCAAGTCCAAGTTCAGCGATCCCATCGTCACCGAGATCGTGCCGCTGAAGAAGTTCTACTCCGCCGAGGCCTACCACCAGGACTACTTCGCCAACAACCCCAACCAGCCCTACTGCCAGGCCGTGGTGGGCCCCAAGATCGCCAAGTTCAAGAAGAAGCTCGCCGAACGCAATGCCGCCAAAGCGGCGGTAAAGTAAGCGCCCGTCAGCGCGGGCCTCTGCCGGCTCACTTCACCTTGAACCGTCTCAGGCGCAGGCTGTTGAGAATCACCGAAACGCTGCTCAGTGACATCGCTGCGCTTGCGATCATGGGATTGAGCAGCCAGCCGCAGACGGGGTAGAGAACCCCGGCGGCGATGGGGATGCCCAGGCCGTTGTAGATGAAGGCGAACCAGAGGTTCTGCCGGATGATCTTCATGGTGGCGCGGCTGAGAGCAATGGACTGCTCGATGCCGCGCAAGTCGCCTTTGAGAAGGGTGATGTCGGCGCTTTGGATGGCCACGTCCGTGCCAGTGCCCATGGCGATGCCCACGTGCGCGGCGGCAAGGGCGGGCGCGTCATTGATGCCGTCGCCGGCCACGGCCACGAGGCGGCCGGCCTCGCGTGCTTGATAAACATGAACGAGCTTCTCCTCGGGCTTCAGGGCGGCATGCACTTCGTCCACTCCCAGCTCGTCGGCCACGCGTTGCGCGGTCACGGCGTTGTCACCCGTGGTCATGACCAGGTGCAGGCCCAGGGCGTGGAGGCCCTTCATGGCTTCGGCACTCGTGTCCTTGAGCTTGTCGGCAATGGCGAAAAGCCCGCTCAGCCGGCCGTCCACGGCAATGAAGACCACCGTGTTGCCATGTACCTGAAGGCGCTGGACCTTGTCCATGAGCTCCGCCGGCACGGGAACCTTGGCCAGCTCCATGAGCGCAATCTGGCCGACCGCAACTTCGTGGCCTTGCACTCTGCCGGCGACGCCGGAACCGGGCACGGAAACGAACTCCGACACCTCTGGCAGTCGTAACTGCCGCTCTTTGGCCGCCTGCACGATGGCTTTGGCGAGCGGGTGTTCGCTGGAGGTTTCCAGGGCCGCAGCCATCATGAGCATGTCCTTTGCGTTCTGCCCGGGCAGCGGGTGCATCAGCGATAATGTGGGCTTGCCCTGGGTGAGCGTGCCGGTCTTGTCGAGCATCAGCGTATCGACCTTCTCCAGGCGCTCCAGCGCGGCGGCGTCCTTGATCAGGATGCCGAGCTGGGCACCCCGGCCAATGCCCACGGTGAGCGCCATGGGTGTGGCCAGTCCCAACGCACAGGGGCAGGCGATGATCAGCACCGCTACTGCATTGATGATGGCGTAGGCGAGGCTGGGCTCAGGGCCGAACTCCCACCATAGCATGAAAGTCCAGGCCGCGATCAGGACCACGGCGGGCACAAACCACTCCGCCACCCGGTCGGCCAGCCGCTGCACGGGGGCGCGGCTGCGCTGGGCCTTGGCAACGGTGTCCACAATGCGGCTGAGCACCGTTTCCGCGCCCACGCGATCCGCCCGCATCACGAACGAGCCATCGCTGTTCATCGTGCCAGCGGTCACCGTCAGCCCCTTGGACTTGCTTACCGGCATCGGTTCGCCCGTGAGCATGGATTCGTCCACGAAGCTGCTGCCGTCCAGGACGACACCGTCCACAGGAATACGCGAGGCGGGCTTGATCCGCAGGCTGTCGCCCACCAGCACGCGGCCCAGCTCAACCTCCTCATCCACGCCATCGACGACCCGCCAGACCTTCTTGGGCACCAGCGCCATCAGCTCCTCCAAGGCAGCGCCGGTGGCCTTGCGCGCCCTGGCTTCCAGCACCTGGCCCAGCAGCACCAGCACCGTGATGACGGCGGCGGATTCAAAGTACACCCCGGGCCCGCCACCGTGCTTGAACGCATGGGGGATCAGCCCAGGCAGCAGCACCACGGCCAAGCTGTAGCCCCACGCGGCCAGGACGCCCGGCAAAATCAGGCTAAACATGTTCAGGTGCAGCGTGGCGAAGGACCGCCATCCGCGCTGCAACAGGGGCAGGCCGCTCCAGAACACCACAGGAGTGGACAGCAGCAGTTGCAGGAGGCCCGACCACTGGGGCGGAATCTGCTTCACCGTGGGCAGATTTTCGCCCATCGACAGCACCAGCAGCGGAATGCAGAGCAGCACGCCCACGCCAAAGCGCTTGAGCAGGTCGCGGGACTCGTCCTCCCCTTCCCCGCAGCACGAATCTGCGTCGTTGCCTTTCCAGGCGGGATTGCGCTCCAGCGCCATGCCGCACATGGGGCATGGGCCTGGCTTGTCGGATTCCACCCCGGGGCACATGGGGCAGATGTACTTCGCGTTGCTGGGCGGCGGCGCCTCCTCGGGTTTGGCGCAGCAGCTCTTCACTTTGGGTGAAGTTTTGCCGTCGCAGCAGGATGGAGGTTTGTCAGCCATGGGGGCGGGTCATTGTCCGGCACCGCTGGTGCCAGTGTCCAGAAGTCTTTGTGCGCAGATCAGAACCGCCACGAGCAGCCCACGGTGAAGCCGAGCGCGTCGATGCCGGGGTTGGGGTTGGTCGCACCGCCGTTGGACATGTGCTGAAACATCGCGCCCACGCGCAGCGACACCGTGTCCGTCAGCACCTGCTGCACCCCCAGTTGGGCAAACCAGTTGAGAGTGAAATCCTGGCCCTGCCCGCCGGGGACGCCCTGCGAATCAATGGCGCCGCAGCCGCCTCCCGCACCGGCATAAATCGAAAAAGTCTGTGCCTTGTTCCACCACTCCACCGAAGGCGAGGCCGAAAAGCCGAAATAGTGGTGCTCCGGTCCCGATTCGACCCAGGTGCCGATGGCCGTGAGCTTGTTGCGCACGCTGATCGTGGAGCCGTCGCCCAGATCGAATCCGAACATGCGCTCCGAGCGCCAGGAGAGCTGGGTGGGCACCAGCCGGTACTTGAGGGGCGTGTTGGACCCGATCTCCCACAGGCCGCCCACTTCAAAATCGAGCGCATTGCTCCGGTAGATCGGCTGCGGCGCGGGCGTGGTGTCCACGGCGGCGACCGGGGTGCCGGCAATACAGGAGGCGGTCATCGCCGCGAAGGCGGCAAGGGTCAGTTGGATGTTCATGAGGAGGACTTGGTGGTGGTGAGAACTTGCAGCTTGGACCGGTCCGCCGCCGCCATGGGCTGCGGGCTGCCGAAGGTCATGATGACGGTGGAATCATCGCTCTGAATGAGGCGGATCTGGCGCAGATACTTGGTGCGCGGGTCGATCTGCAGGTCCACCTGCTTCAAATGCCTCTTCACCAGCAGGCCCTTGGGCTGCAGGGCGATGGTGACAACATCGGGCTTTTCCCCCGTGACGGTGGGCAGGAAGGTCTTCGTCATCGCCTCGGCGTTCATCTCCTTGCTGTTGAGGAACTGCATCCACATTCTCATGCGGCCGTCGCTCGGGCTCAGCGTCTGCCAGGTGTTCTTTTCGGCCTCCCACACGTGCAGGTCCTGGTTGTCGAACAGCAGCACCGTGCTGGGCGGGGTGCCCATCTCCCAGCGAAACTGTCCGTCTGCGAGCTTCCAAAAGCGGCCGTTGGCGGTGATCGGCTCCTTCAGCGTGGGCAGCGTGCGGGTCAGCTTGAAATCCACCACGATGTCGCCCATGTGCTTCTGCGCTTCCACCCATTGCTGCACAATGGGCGGGGTGGCCGGCTCAGGTGTCGCCGCCAGGGCGGAGGCAAGGGCCAGAAAGAGGGCGGCGGACAAACGGCGCATGAGGATCAAAGGAGAACGGTCGTGGGCAGGTCTCGGGTTAGCGGTTTCACAGGCAATGCTCAAGCAAGAACGGCGGCAATGCCTGTTGCTTGCTTCTCCGATGCTGATTCCGGGAAGCCCGAAGAGGTGTTCGAAAAAGCATGTATACTCGCGCGCATCACAAACTTTCAAAATGAAAGAGTGCAGTTAAATATTCAG
>CAINXC010000019.1 GCA_903854655.1 uncultured Verrucomicrobiota bacterium
AGGAGCGGCCGCCATTGTCGGAAATGCAGCCGGCGATCAGGACGATGTACTCGCGCCAGTTTTCGATCTTGTCCGCGCCGATGAGCACCTTGCTCCAGCCGGGGCCGTGGACCTGCACACTGGGGTTGTTCTCGTACATCTTGGCCATGGCGACATCGCCGAAGACCAGGTTGCGGCCGCTGAGCTTGACCACCTCGCCCGAGCCTTCGTGGTCGGTGGGGTAGAAGCCGAAGGCTTCGGCGGGGGCGCCGGCGGCGATGAAGGCCTGGATCAGGCGGTAGGGCGTCCAGGGCTCCTCACGACCGGGCTTGATGATGACCGGGATCTTGAGCGCGATGGCGGGCAGCCAGAGGGAGTTCACGGCGGGCGAATTGCTCGGCATGATCAGGCCCAGGCTCTTGGTGGTGGGGTAGTAGGAGACAGGGGTGCCGGCCTGCTCGCCGAAGCCGCGGTCGATCACGCTGAGGTCGAGCCCGCGGGTGAGGCCGTTGAGCACCACGCGCATGTTTTGCAGCGAGGCGGTGATCTTGACCATGTTGCGCTTCACCATGATGTGCGGCAGGCCGCTGGTGCGCGAGAGCGTGGCGATGTAATCCTCCGGGGACTGCATGTGGCCCCTGTCGCCCACCGGCAGGGTGCCGTTCATGAACAGGTCGCCGGCCTTGTGGGAGATGGCGATGAGCTCCTCCACGGTGAACTTCTTCAAGGCCTGGCGGGCCTCGTTGATCTTGCTCAGGTCCTTGCGGACGATGCCGGCGTTCACCTGGCTCACCTCCGCCATGATTTCGCCGGTGCGATGGTCCTTCACCTGGACTTTGTCGAGACTTTCGTAAGGCTTGCCTCGGCGCAGGGCGGGGAGATGGGGGATGCTCATGGGGACGATGGAAAAACGAGGGGTGGGGTGGAGGATACAGAACGGGCGAAGAGCCCGTCTTTTCGCATACGATCCGGGTGGCGCAAAAGTTTTATCGGATCACGCCAAGCGCACCCCGCCGTGGTGATTTTCACCCGGTGCTGCAAAATCGCGCTGTCCGCCGCCGCCTCAGGCTGCCGGCAGGGCGTGCTTCGCATGCCATTCGGCATACACGATGGGCGAGATTTCGCTGGGCTTGATCTCGCTGCGGCCGCCCCAGAAGACATTGGTGTAATCGCAGGGGATGCCCGCCTCGGCCAGGTGCTGGTCGATCGCGGCCTTGTGCTTCAGGACGAGCTCACGGTCGGTGCCGTGCACCACGCCCATGATGTTGACGTTGCCGAACTTCGGCCCGCCCTCGCGCCAGTAGCAGTGGGTCATGATGGTGTGGCGGCCCACTTCAGCGCCGGCCTTTTCCTGCATGCCCTGGGGCACGCGCCAATGGAACAGGCCGTTGAAACGGGTCACGCGCACGCCGGCGGAGGAGGGCTTCACATGCTCGAGGAAGGTGGAGAAGCGGCCCAGCACGCCCGCGCTGTCGAGGCTCTGCGCCACTTCGCAGAAGCGCTCGATGCTCACGCCCGCCTGCTTGGCGCGGCCGGCCCAGGGCTCTTCGCAAATCTCATCGGGGGTCAGCTCGCTTTTCAGGGCCAGCAGCACGTTCCATTGCTCATCGGTCAGCGGGATCGCCTCGGTGGTCATCATCTTGGCCGGCTCGTCGCTGCGCTCGCCGATTTCCATGGTCTTGCGGCGCACATGGCCCACGCCCAGGGCGAAGATGCCGTGCGCAGGCATGAGGATGTATTCTTCGGCGCCCACGAGGCGCTTCAGCACCTCGGCGTGCTCCTGCACGTCCTTGCCGAAGGGTACTTTCAGCGTCGTCCACAGGCGGTACTCGCAGCCGGAAATCTCGCGGTCGGTGGAGCGCAGCACCACGTGGCCGCTGAAAGGGTCTTCCTTGAACATGAAGTCGAAGGCTGCGTCGAGCTTGTCAGCCGGCACCTTCCAGGCCACCAGGGCGCCCTCGGCAAGCTTGTTCGCCAGCAGCGTCTGCCGCACGCGGCGGATCACGCCGCCCACCAGCATGGCGCGGATGCGCTCCAGCACCACTTCCAGCGGCACCCCGCTCTGCTCCGCGATGGCGTGGAAGGGATGGCGCAGGAAGCCCTTGATCCGGTCTTCGGAGACGGCGAGGATTTGCGCGTTGGTTTCTTCGGTGTGTTCGAGCGAGAGCGTGGCGGTCATGGAGGGTGGCACTATGGGTGGCAGGACGGAAGACACAAGACTGGAAGACTCCAGAGGGAATGCAACGGGCGATGGACTGCAAATCTTGTGATCTTGCGCGCCGCCCCTGGGAGGGCTGCTGGTTTCTGGCTCCCGGTTGACCGGTTTGCTGCTGCGGCGGGGCGTGATGAACGAAACCACGGATGGCGCGGATAAAACGGATGAATCATCCGCGTGATCCGAGCCACCCGTGGTCAAAACGGAAGAGTTTGGAGCGTCCCCGCCCCGTTGCACCGCGAGATCAGAACTTGAGCGTGAAGCCGGTGGCGAGGGTCCAGCCGCCCAGAGCGAGATTGAAGGACGAGCCGCCGACGTTGCCATGCACGGAGCCGGACCAGTCGTAGCGGCCGCTGGTGACCCATGACAGGCGTTCGGTGACGGGCACGGAGGCGCTGGCCTCCAGGTAGAAACCGGGGTGCAGGTCGGTGCCGCTGTTGTGGCTGTACCAGCTCTGAACGGCCGCCCCGGTCGCAGGGTTGCGCACGTCCTCATTGGTGGAGCCGTCCCAACTGGTGATGTTTAAGGCCAGACCGGCGCTCGCACCCACACGGAACTGCCCGATCTCCTCGTGTGCGTTTGCGCCAAAGGAGAAGGTGTGCAGGTTGGTGGTGAGGTGGCTGCTGAGCGTGCTGGCGATGTTTGAGGTGATGAGGCTGTCGCCCGTGGTGGTCGTGGTGCGGCTGGCGGGCAGGTTGCTGATGACGGGGCCGGGGCCGTTGAAGGTGCCGGCGTAGGGGGCCAGAGGCACGACCACGCCGGTGGTGTCGTAGCGGTCGGTGATGCTGACGCTGCGCAGGTCGCTGAGCAGGCTTCCCAGGAAGGCCTCGCCGGTGTTGCCAGAGGTGCCATAGGTGAGGGAGTAGCCGAACTCGGTGCCGAAGCCGATGCTGCCGGAGCGGTACATCTCGGGGGATTCGAGCTTCACGAAGGCCCCGGCGCCGGAGGGGTCGTCGCTCCAGTTGGTGTTGAGCGAGCGGCTGGTCGTCTGCTCGGTGAGGATGGTGCCGGAGGCGTGGAAGCTGAGCGTGGTGCCGGCGGCCTGGGCGGGGTTGCTGTAGCCCCAGTTCCAGGTGGTGGAACTGCCGCTGACATCGGTCTTCACATAGCCGTCGCTATAAGTGCGGTTGCCCACGACTCCGGGGTCGCCGACGGGTGGTGGATTGCCCTTGACGTTGACGGCGGGAAGGCCGGCCTGGGGGCTGCCATGGAAGTTGAGCGAGCCGATCTGCCGCCATTGTGGCCCGGCGCTGATACGCCAGGGCGGCGGCGGCTCGGGCAGGGCGTCATCAGGGGTCTTGGCGGGAGCGGCCGCAGCGGCTTTTTTCAGCGACGGCGGCGGGGTGTCGGTCATGGGCTTGGCCTTTGCCGGCGGCGGTGTGTCCGGAGCATCAGCGAAGGCCAGAGATCCGGTGGCAGCGAGGAGGAGGAGCGTGAAAAGCTTCATGATAGGGCGTTGGAAAAAGGGGAGGAGAGGTGGCGGCTGCGTGTGTGGATCAGCGAGCGGTCACATCGTCGATGAGGTACTGGCGGATGACGGGTGAGGTGGCCGGGGGTGAATTCGTGTAAGGCGGGCCGCGGTCAATCCATTGCACCTTGTTGGCGCCCGCCTTGATGCCGGAGGGGGAGAGCAGCCAGGTCATGCCGAGGTCATCGCTGTACTGGATCTGGTAGGAGTGGCCGATGACGGCGGCGAACTCGATGAGGACCACGCCGGGGGAGAGCACGCTGCTCCGATCAATGCTTTCACCCTGGCCGTTGCCCCT
>CAINXC010000020.1 GCA_903854655.1 uncultured Verrucomicrobiota bacterium
ATCGAGTTCCTCCACCTCAAGCTCTACTCCCTTCACGAGTCATGCTTCAAACTCTCCGGCGTTTGATTCCATGCACCAACTTCCCGGATGAACCGGATTTGTGTTGCGCCTGCACCGGGTGCCGATGCCTCATCGTAAGCTGCGAACGGGGCTTGCTGCTAGGTCTGTTCTTGCGATTTAGTGCGCCTGACCGCTCTCGGCCCGATGGAGGGTGCTGACATCAAGGACGGTCACGACGAGGCCGCGATCACTGGCGCCTTCGCGGCGATAGGGTGTGATGCGGATGAGATGCCAGACGCCGCTGCCGGTTTCGACGGTCTTCATGACCGCGACGCCATCCTTGGCCACGCGTGGCAGATCCTCGGCGATGGCCCGGATGAGGGGGTGCGCAAAATCCGTCAGCGGCCGGCCAATGTCGTGCGGCTGAAGCGCGATCTCCTTGGTCACCGCAGGTGTGAAGCGGCACAGGCGCAGGGTGCCGTCGAGGAAGATGGTGGCCACGTCCGAGGTGCGCAGGAAGTTTTCCAGGTCGTTGTTGGCCACGGTCAGCTCGGCAATCTTCTCCTGATACTCGGTATTGAGCGTGATGAGCTCCTCATTGACGGATTCGAGCTCTTCGTTGCTGCTTTGCAGTTCTTCATTGCCGGCGAGGAGTTCATCATTGGCGGCCTGAAGTTCTTCGTGCGCGGTCTTTTTGTCCTCGGTCTCGGCCTGGAGCTTTTCCCTGGTGTTTTCGAGGTCGTCCTCCAGGTCGGCGATGCGCCCGATGGATTCGCTGGAAGGATCGAACTCCTGCTCCACCAGGCCGGGGACGGTGCGGGGCTCCTGAAAAAACACCAGCATCAGGCCGGCCTGTTCGGCCTTCGCGCCCAGGGGCTCCACTTTGAGGTCGATGACGGTGGTGGAGGTTTCATCCGGCCAGCGCACGCCCGTGCAATGGACGGCCCGGTGCTCCTTGGCCGCCTGGCGCAGCGCCCTGGAAAGCGCCAGGGCAAGCGGGCGCGGCACGAGTTTGAGGACGCTGAGGCTGGCCCTGCCCGGATGCACGGTAAGGAAGCGCTGCGGCCGGCCGAAGCTGTGCAGGATTTCCTGCTTGGCATCAAGCACTAGGCAGGTGGTGGCGAACTCCGCCATGAGCCGTGCGCTGATCATCTCCCAGATCTTTTCCTGGCGTTTCTTGTCCGAGGGCGAGAGTTCGACCGGCAACGGGTCGCGCGCGCCCGACAAACTGTTGTGGGCAGGGACGCCGCTCACGGCCTCGGCCATGCGGAAGGTGGAATCGCCGCGCTTCTTGAAGATGCGCAGCTTGGCGTTGATGGTGTCGAACGCATGGTCCCGGTCGCCGATGGTTTCGCTGGTGCCCAGCAGCAGGCAGCCGCCGGGTTGCAGCGCAAAGTGGAACAGCGCCATGACCTTCTGCTGCGAGCCGGTGCGCAGGTAGATCAGCAGGTTGCGGCAGGAGATCAGGTCCACCTTCGTGAACGGCGGGTCGCGCAGGATGTCGTGCCGCGCAAAGACCACCATCTCGCGAATTTTGGGGCAGATGCGGAAGAGGCCGCCATCCTCAACAAAGTAGCGGGCGACCAGCTCGGGATCCACATCCGCAGCACAGCTCTTCGGATACAGCGCGCGCCCGGCGTACTCGATGGAATCCTTTTCCACGTCGGTCGCGAAGATCTTCACGCTCCACGGCTCGCCGCTGGCCGCGACAAGGTCCTGGACCAGCATGGCGATGGAGTAGGCCTCCTCCCCGGTGGCGCAGCCCGGCACCCAGATGCGCAGGGTTTTGCGTGCGGCCTGCTGCTCCAAAATCGCCGGCAGCACCTCGTCGCGCAGGGCGGCGAAGACTTCGGGGTCGCGAAAGAACCGGGTCACGCTGATCAGCAGGTCGCGCCCCAGCGCGGCGACCTCCTGCGGGGATCGCTGGAGGGCCTCCAGGTAGTCCTCGGGATTGGCGAGATGGGCGATGCCGATGCGGCGCAGCACGGTGCTTTGCTTGTAGTCGCTGAAGTCGATGCCGGTCTTGCCGTGGATCAGGGCGAGCATCTTTTGCAGCGTGGTCTCGCCCACCTTGAGCCCGGCGCCGGGCGCGTGGCGCACCAGCGGATGGCGGATGAACTTGAGCAGCTCGCGCGCCATCTCCGCCGGTGGCAGGACGTAGTCCGCAAGGCCGGTGGCGCCGGCGCTGTCCGGCATGCCGCTGAATTTGGCCGAGACATCGTCCTGCACCATCACCATGCCGCCGGCCTCCTTGATGGCGCGCACGCCCAGGGTGCCGTCGCTGCCGGTGCCGGAGAGCGCGATGCCGATGCCGAGTTCGTTGCGGTCCTCGGCCAGGGAGCGGAAGAAATGGTCGATGGGCAGGTGCGGCGCGCGCTTCTCGGGCTCGTTGAGCAGGAGATGGCCGCGGAAGATTTTCACGCACTTGCCCGGCGGGATGACATAGACGTGATCGGGCTTGATCTGCACCCCGTCCACGATCTGGCTGACCGGCACCCGCGTTTGCGCCGCGAGCAGCTCGACCATCTGGCTGGGATGATCCGGCGCAAGATGCTGAACGACGACGAAGGCCACGCCGCTTTGCTCCGGCATCGCGGCGAAAAAGCTGCGCAACGCTTCCAGTCCGCCAGCGGAAGCTCCGAGCCCCGCCACATAGAATTCAGAACTGGCCCCCGGCTTACAATTCCCCCCCGGAGCTACTCCGGCCGTCCCCTGAGCCTCGTGATCGACTGCGGTGATCTTGGTTTTCGTGTGGATAGACCCGCCATTTCAGGCGGGATCCCTTCACAGGGATAGTGGGTTACGAGGGGGAATAGTCAACCAGCATCACCCGTGGAGCGCCTGCCCCGGAGCCAGCCGGGAGCTGCGCCAAGCCGGGCACACCCCGCTGATGACACCTACGACAAGGGAAATGAGCACGGAGGTGAGCATGAGGCCGGGGCTTAGATCCGCCTCCAGGAGGCCGCGATTTTCAAGGACACGGAAGCGATGATTTGCGCTGGACACTTCGTGCTCTCCGAGACCTGCAGCTACAGGGCAAGGACGATGCCCGAGAGCGAGAGAATGAGTGTTTTCATTCGGGGGTGGGGGTATGTGCGAAGGATCCGCTTTTATTTGCATGGCTGCCTTGGTGCCGCCAAAGGTGGCACGATTGTCTTCTTCATTTGCTTGACGCCTCGAAAGCGGCTCACAGGCAGAGAGTGTACAAGGAGCGCAACGGCCCGCCATGGGGTGAAACCCCTCCCTGGGCGACTGTGAAAGGCTCAGGCGCTTTGTCGTGACGGTATGGTAAAGCTGATCGCCGCCCCTGCTCCGTGAATGCTCTCCACGCTTACTGTGCCCCCATGCGCTTCCACGATTTGCTTTACGATGGCGAGGCCAAGACCCGTTCCTTCCGTGGCAGGGTCAGTCACAAGCTTGTCGAACACCTGGGAAAGCATGTCCTGCGGAATTCCCGCGCCGTTATCACGCACGACGCATGTTGCCGTGGTTCCGTCCGCGCTCGCGCTCACGACAACCTTCCCTTTTGCGGCGTACGTGAATGCGTTGCCCAGCAGGTTCTGAAAGACCTGGGATATGAGGCCCGCATCCGCGTAAACGGTGAGGGCGGGTGAAATTTCATTGACGACTTCTATGGCGTTTTTTGACGAAAGCGGGCTCATGTCCCGGATGAGGCGTTGAACCAGGGGCCAGAGCTCAAAGGTGCGCCGTTCAGGTTTGAAGGAACTGCCCGAAGTCTCGATGTTCGTGTCCATGACCCGCTTTATCAGCTCCTCAACCCGCCTCAGGTTGCGGTGGAGAATCTCGAACAACTCGCCCGCCCCTTCTGGAGAGCTGGAATCCATCCCGTCCTTGAGCTCCGCCACGATAAGGGAGATGGCATTCAACGGCGTGCGCAAGTCATGTGCGATAAACGCGAGGTGTTCGCTGTCACGCTCGCTACGGATGAGTGCTTGTTGAGCGGCAAAAGCCATCACCGCCATTCTCACTGCTTCGTCAATGCGATGGTTGATGATTCGCGAGGCGTCGCCCACCACGTACAGATTGTGCCTTTCCGCGACGGTGTTAAAGGCGACCCGAAGCAGGTTGTATTCCGCGACGACCTCGCCAACATCCAGGCCATCATAGAAGCGCTGAACTCCATGCACCGGAGGGCTTCCGCGAATATGTTCCTCAGACAGGGTGCCTTCGCGGCGCAAGGCGAGATCGCGAATGATCTCTGCAATGATGGCCGGCAGGTGATCCGTGATCGCGGGTTTATTGAGATTCAAATCGCTGAGCAGTTGCTCGGCCCCCAGCCGCCACTCGCCGATGATCTCTTCTTGGAACTGTCGAAAAACTTCGGCAAGGTGTTCGATGGTACAGTGTTCTTGAGGGGCCATGATGGGAGTGCATCGATATGTGCTCCCTCCCCGAAGTCTAGCGGAGAGAGTGAGAACAGGTTTGAGCCACCGGCTGCGGCAGGGAGGCAACCGCCATCAGCCATGCAGCGCCTGCCCCGGGACCAGCCGGGAACTGCGCCAAGCCGGGTACACCCCGCTGATGACGCCTACGACCAGGGAAATGAAGACCGAGGTCAGCATGAGGCCGGGGCTTAGATCCGCCTCCAGCAGGCCGCGAATGGCAGGGGCCTTCTCCAACGCCTTGACCCCGAGGGCGCCGACCACCACGCCGACGATGCCGCCGCACAGGCCTAGCAGGGCGGATTCCCACAGCACCATGCGCATGATGCGGCCGCGCTTCCAGCCCAGGGCGAGCAGGATGCAGATCTCCTGGGTGCGTTCGAACACGGTCATGAGCATGGTGTTCATGACGCCGAGGACGCCCACCAGCACCGCGAGCAGCGAGGTGCCCCAGCTCATCGCGCGGATGAAGCGGTAGGCCTGGCTGGTGCTGATGTTCTCGCCCGCGAGCATGGCGCGGCCTTCGGGCACCAGCTTGTTGATCTGCTCGCAGAGCTGCTTCGTCTCGGCCTCCGTGGTGCCGGGGGTCACGCGCACGTCGATGATGTTGATCTTGCCCTGGTTGCCGGTGATGTCCTGGAGCAGCGGCAGTGAAAGGATCACGGAGCCGTTCTCGACCAGGGCGCCGCCGTCCACGATGCCGACGACGGTCAGCTCACGGGTCTCAATCTGGATGGGGTCGCCGAGTTTCTTGTTCAGCACCTCCGCTGCCGTTGCGCCCAGAACCACGACGGGTTCGGCCGCATCGCGCGGCAGTCGCCCGGACACGAGCTTGAGATTTTCCCAGGTGAAGCCGCCCCATTCGCGGGCGGAGACAAAGGTCATGGAGGAGCTCTCGATGCTCATCAGATCCACCAGGAGGGTGCAGGTGGCGCCCACGTGCGGCAGATGGGCGATGCGGGTGCGCGCAGTGTCGCTGAAGGGCTTCGGCGCCAGGGCGCTGCTCAGGTTGCTCACCACCACATCCGTGCCGCGCGCCTTCATGCCCGCCGTCCAGCTCGTTTCAAAGCCGCGCGAGATGCCCACCAGCGCGACGACGGCGGCGATGCCGATGGAGATGCCCACCAGGGTGAGGCCGGTACGGACGGGGCGGCGGATGAGGCCGCGTACAACAACGGTGAAAAAGGTCATGTCAGATTTCGATTTCGAAGGTGGCGGGTTTGCTGTCCCGCACGATGTGGCCGTCCTTCATCTGGAGGGTGCGGGAGGCCTTTCCGGCGACTTCCATGTCGTGGGTCACCAGCACCAGCGTCACGTTTTGCTCGCGCTGGATGCGGGCGAGAAGTTCCATGACGGCCACGGCGTTCTCGCTGTCGAGGTTGCCGGTGGGCTCGTCGGCGAGCAGGACGGAGGGGCTGTTGGCGAGGCTGCGGGCGATGGCCACGCGCTGGCGCTCGCCGCCGGAGAGCTTGGCCGGAAAGTGATCCAACCGGCCTTCCAGCCCCACGGCCTTGAGCAGACCGATGGCCTTGTCCCTGCGTTGGGCGGCGGACATGCGGGTCTCAAACATCGGCATCTGCACGTTCTCCACCGCCGTGTAGGTGGGCAGCAGGTGGAAGGCCTGGAAGATGAAGCCGATTTCGTGGGCGCGGTAGTCTGCGGGATCAGGCATTCCGGCCAGCGACCGGCCGCGGTACAGCAGCGAGCCTGAACTGGGCGTGGTGAGCGCGCCGAGAAGCTGGAGCAGCGTGGTCTTGCCGCAGCCGCTGGGGCCGGTCACCGCCACGAACTCGCCGGGCGTGATCGTGAAGTTCACGCCGCGCAGGGCCTGCACGCTGCCGTCATCATATTCCTTCTTCAGGTCGGCGGCCTCGTAAACGGCGGCGGGGGTGGGGGATGCAGGCGGCATAGGCTAGGCTTCGGCTGGGCTGGTGTTGCGAGGCGTGCCGGCATGCCACTGGCCGCCCACACGTGGATCGGCGAGGTTGCGCAGCAGGTCGAGCAGCGCATGGCGGTAGCTCGGGTAAGGGTTCAGCTCGCCGGGCGCCGTGGGCACAAGCTCCGGCGCCCGGCGGGGCAGTTCGGGGTGCGGCAGGCTCATGCGCAGGTGATGCACACCGTGATACGGTTCATGAAGGAGTGTGAAGGCCAGCACCCGGCCCGTCCAGCTCTGCGGCACGATGCTGCGGGTGGCGCTGATGGGGGTGTTGCCGGCCAGCCCCACGTGCTCGATGTACTTGCGCCAGCTTTGCAGGTTCGCGGCCACGCACGCCGGGATCAGGTACAGCCACAGGAAGTATTCCCACGCACCCAGCCAGGCCACGGTGGTGAGGATGGAGGTCCACACCATGATCATCAGCGCGAATTCCGCCCAGATGCGGCGGCGCACCTTGCGGCTGCGGATGGGTGAACCGCGCCGGAAGAACGTGCGTGCGAACAGCAGCGGGGTGGCCACCAGGCCGAAGTTGAGCTCGAAGAAGGCGGCCAGGACCCTGGCCCAGCGCGGCGTGCCGGGCACCACGAACGGCCAGAGCTCCTCGTCACGCTCACCGGCGAGATGCATGTGATGAGTCTGGTGCGCGGCACGGTAAAGGCTGAAGCTCGTCAGGCTGAGCATGCCGATGAGCACCCCGTCCACCTCGTTGAAGGTGCGGTTCCTGCGCAGCAGCCCGTGGGAGGCTTCATGAAATCCCACCAGCAGCCCGTGCATGAAGTGGCTGGCGACCAGCACCAGCGGCACCGCCAGCCAGAACCATCCCCGGTAAACAGCGAAGGCCAGCGCCGCCTGGGTGAAGGCCAGCGCGAACACGATGATCTGGAAGGCCGAGCGGCTGGCCCAATGCGGCGGATGCGCTTCGGCAAAGCTGTCGGTGCTGGAGGCTTCGGTCATAGGAGTCATCTCGTGAGGGCGGCGGTTCTGCGCTGCGGGCCGCTGCAAGCCTGGGTCAGCACGGCCAGGAAGGCGCGGTCGAGGGTCTCGATGTCCGGCTGGTTGAAAAGAGACTGGCGGAACAGCCAGACCACCTCCAGGGCCGCGGCCTCCTCGGTGACCTCGCAGCCGAGGTCGAAACGGGCCGTGCCGGTGCAGCGGATCCGGAGCTTGATCGACAGCCCGGGCAGGGCCACGTCGGGAATGGGATGGTTTTGCAGGGCAAAGCGCACGTCAAACACCGGGTTGTGCCGTGGCGCAGGCGCATCGCCGAGCGCCGCCGCCAGTTCCACAAAGGGCATGGCCTGGGCAAAGGCATCCGCCGCCGCCAGGTGCACGGCCCGGACGCTGTCGGCGAACGGCAGGCAGGGGTCCACATGGCCGCGCAGCGGCACATTGCCGGAGCAGTAGCCCATGGTCTCGCGCACGGCCTGCTTGTTGCGGTTCGCCACCGGGGTGCCCACCAGGATGTCCTCCTTGCCGGTCCACTGGTGCAGCGTCACCTGGAACGCGGCCAGCAGGGTGCTGAACAGCGTGGTGCTGGTGCGCCGTGCCAGGTCGCGCACGGCCGCCGTCAAGTCAGCCGGGATGTTGGAGACGAATCGTTGCAGCGTTCCCACCGCCGCCGGTGCGCTCCACAGCCGGGTGGCTCCGGCGAGGCGGGATTTCCAGAAGGTGGCGCGCTTGTCAAGTTCCGCAGGCTGCCAGAAGGCGCGCTCGGCCACACCCCAGGCGGAGTAGGTCTGCGGCACGGGCGGCAGGCTGGCGCGACCGCCACGCAGGCCCTGGATGTAGGCGGCGCACAGGTCCTGCACGAAGACGCCCAGCGTCCAGCCGTCCGCAATCGCATGATGGATGACGAAGACCATCACCAGGTCATCAGGCCCCCGCTGCAGCAGCTCCACCCGGTAGAGCGGCCCGCGCATCAGGTCGAAGGGCGCGCTGAAGATTTCCTGCATCAGCTCTTCAATGGCCTGCGGGTGCCGCCGCGAGGCGGGGAGCTCGCGGAAGCGCATCACCGCCGTCCCCGTCGCGCGGATCATCTGCAAAGGCTGGCCCTTGCCGGGGAGGGAGGACAGGCGCAGCACCTCCTGCCGCTCCACCACCCGCTGGATCGCCGCCTCGCAGTCCTGGGCCGTGATGGCGCCCCGCACCTGGATGAAGGTGCAGATGTGGTTCGAGGTGTCCGCCACCGGCACCGGCGACGACTCCCATAATTCCCGCTGCGGAAAGGTCAGCGGCTGCAGGCTGGCCTCGCCGCTGGCCAGCCATTGCTTGAGACGGGCTCGGTTGTCTTCGGGCATGCGGGGCGTGTCAGGCTCGGGTTTCCAGGACCAGCTCCACGGCCTCAGGCGCGGGTTCGCTGCCGAGCAGGAGCTCGATCTCCTCGTCCGAAAGCGCGTCGATGTCCACCTCGTCTGCGGCAGGGGCCGCCGCTGGCGCAGCAGGGGCCGCAGCCGGGCGTTCCGCCGTGGCGCCGCCCATGTGTTCCGCGATCAGGGTCGCGATCTGGCCGATGGTGCGCGCCCGCATCAGGCTGGCCGGCGGCAGGGCGACCCCGATGGCGCTTTCGAGGGAGTTCTCGATTTCCACTGCCATCAGTGAATCGAGGCCCAGGTCCGTGAGCGGCTGGTCGGGGCGCAGGCCCTCCGGCTTCACGCGCAGCACTGATCCCACCACATCGCGCACCGCATGGCCGATGACCTCGGTGCGATCGGCGGGCGCGGCCGATTCGATCCGCAGCCGCCAGTCGCTTTTGGTGCCGCTTGTCTCCGGCCCCTCGACGCCGGCGGCAAAAATGTTCTCCAGCAAGGGGCTCTCCTGGCTGCCTCGGAACGACTGCCGCCATTTCGACCAGTCCACCCGCAGCGCCATCGCCTGGGCGGCTCCGGCATTGAGGTAGGATTCCAGCAGGAACACCACCTCGGCGGGGGACAGCGGCGTGGTGCCCTGGCGGGCAAGGTATTCGGCCACACGCTCGTTGCGGGCCACGTAGCCTTCGCCGCCGAGCGCGCCCCAGTTGATTGCCAGGGCGGGCAGCCCGATGGCGTGGCGATGGTGCGCCAGGGCATCGAGAAAGGCGTTGGCGGCGGCATAGTTGGCCTGCGCTGAATTGCCAAAGATGCTCGAAACCGAGGAGAACATCACGAAGCTGTCCAGTTCCAGGCCCAGGGTGCCTTGATGCAGCAGCCAGGCTCCCAGGGCCTTTGGCGCCAGCACCTTGTGCATCCGCTCGCGGGTGAGCACCGACATCGGCGCATCGTCAATCACCATCGCAAGATGGAACACCCCTTTGAGAGGGTGCCCGGCGGCGGTGATCTCGGCGAGCAGCCGCTTCACGTCCTGCGGCGATCCTGCGTCCGCCAGCACCACCTGCACCTCCACGCCGCGTTCGCGCAGCCCGGCCAGGAAGGCCTCGGCTTCAGGCGTGGTGGGTCCGCTGCGGCTGGAGAGAACCAGATGTTTGGCGCCACAATCCGCCAGCCATTCGGCCAGCACCCTGCCAAAACCGCCGAAAGCGCCGGTGATCAGGTAGCAGGCCTCCGGCTTCACCACGAAGGCGGGAGCCAGGGGCTCGCCGCGCCGCGCCACAAAGGGCTCCGGGAACGCCACGACCACCTTGCCGGTGTGCCTGCCCTGCGCCATGAGGCGGAAGGCGACATCGATGCGGCAGGCGGGGAACGAGCGGAAGGGCAGGGGATGCAGCGCCTTCTCTGCGACGAGCGCGGCCACCGTTTCCAGGAGCCGGCGCGTGCGCTCCTCATTGCCGCCGAAGATGGCGTCCATCGCCACCACATGGAACGAGGCGTTCTTGCGCAGCGGCCACAAGGGGATGCGCGAGTTCTGGTAGATGTCGCGCTTGCCGATCTCGATGAAGCGGCCGAACTGCGCCAGGCAGGAAAGACCCATGGGGATGGCCTCGGCGGCCAGCGCGTTCAGCACCACGTCCACGCCGTTGCCGCCGGTGATTTCCATCACCGCCTCCGCGAAATCCCCGCGCCGCGAGTCGATCACGTGCTTCACGCCCAGGTTCTCCAGCAGCGCCCGCTTGCCTGCGCTGCCTGCGCTGGCGATGACTTCGGCCCCCAGGTGATGGGCAATCTGGATCGCCGCCATGCCGACACCGCCGGCGCCTGCGTGAACCAGAACGCGCTCGCCGGGCTGCAGATTCGCCACGGTGTGCAAGGCGTGCCAGGAGGTCATGAACACCACCGGCAGGGTCGCCGCCTCTTCGAATGAGAGGCCCTCAGGGATCACCCGCACATCGCCGGCACGCGCCATCGAATACGTCGCAAGGCCGAACACCGCGAGGCCGAACACCCGGTCCCCCGGCGCCACATGAGTGACACCGCTGCCGACGGCCTTCACCACGCCCGCCACTTCGTCGCCGAAGATCCTGGCGTCCGCCGTTTCGGCGGGATACAGCGCCAGCGCCTTGAGCACGTCGCGGAAGTTCATGCCGGCGGCCATCACTTCGATCACCACCTCGCCGGCGCCGCAGGGCGGCAGGGCGAAGGGGGTGAACTGCAGCGAATCCAGAAGCCCGCGCTCGCGGGATTCCAGGCGCAGCGGCACCGAGGGGGCCAGGACCTGCTGTCGTGACGACAGGCCGCGCCCGATGCGCCGGACGTAGCGCGACTCGCCACGGATGGCGATCTCCCGCTCCGCATCCTTTTCAAGCAATTCGTCCCACAGCATGATGACGTCCGCATCCGAGGCCGCCGGCGGCAGGTCGGTGTTGCGGCAGGTGTAGTTGGGGTGCTCGTTGGCCACCACCCGCATCAGGCCGATGGTGGGCGCCTGCGCGACCGCCACGGATTGCATGCGACGGCCCACGGCCTGCGCGCCGCGCGTCACCACGTCAATGCGCAGCTTCGCCGCCGGGCGCGTGGCTTCGAGCGCCTGGGCCAGATGGAACAGGCCGTCGGTGCCCGGTATCGTTGCACCCATGCCGGAGCCCGGTTCGGTTTCGTCCAGGCTCCACAGGAAGACAAAGCGTTCCGGGGCGTCTTCAGCGCACATTTCGAGGAGCTGCTTCCAGTCCTCCGGCGCCTCCGCACGCAGCGTGAATGCATCCGTCTTTCCGGCAATGAACTGGCCGCCACGACGGGCGACACGGCAACGCGCGCCGCCGGCACGGAGACGTGCGGCCAGCTTGTCGCCAAGCCCCGCCGCATCCGCGAACACGAGCCACGATGTTTCCGAAGGCGCCTCCGCCACGGGCAGTGAAACGGCCTGCGGCTCGGCCCATGCCTTGCGTGCCAGGAGGCCGATCAGGCTTTCCCCGCCGTGCGCACGGACCAGCCCCGAAAGGGACGAGGTCTCGCTGAAGCCGCACTCGCGCAGCGCCTTCTCCCATTGCGACCGCTGGAGCAGCGGATGGTCGGGGCGCAGGTCGCGATCAGTGAAGCGCCACCAGCCGCTGGTCAGGCCAAAGACCGCGTTCAACCAGAGATGCGGGCTGGCCACATCGACGAACATCAAGGTCCCGCCGGGTGCCAGGAGCTCGTTGATGTTGCGCAGCGCGACGTGGATGTCGCTCACGGCATGCACCACGTTGGTGCCCAGGATGATGTCGAACGAGCCGGGCGCGAAGTCCTGCTCCGAGCCGGGCTTTTCGAGATCGAAGATTTGGTATTCGACCTCCGGATAGGCCGCCAGCTTCTGCCGCGCACCAGGGAAGAAGGCCGCCGAAATATCGCTGAACACATACGAGTGCAGTCCGCGCTCGATCATGGGCAGCACCTGCGAGGCAAGACCGCCCGTGCCCGCGCCAATCTCCAGGATGCGCAGGCCGCGCCCCTCGGGGAGGTGGCGTGCGGCTTCCTCGACGGCGCTGGCGAGGGCTCCCAGCCAGGGGCTGGTGATGGGGCCGTCGCCGTAAAATTGATCCAGCACCTCCGGTCCGCCGCTGGCGAACAGGACTTGCACCGCCTCCTTCTCGCCGCGCATGATCGGGCCGAGCTCCCCGCAGGTGGCCGAGCTGAGCAACATCTCGGGCAGGTGGCCCGGATGATTGGCAATGCAGGCGCCGAGCAGCCCTGGCGCGGAATCCGCCACAGCCGTGAAGGCGGGCGTGGTGGCATACCCTGCGCTTGTTTTGGTCAGCAGGTTCTGCTCCATCAGATTGCCCATCAACTGCTCGAACACCGGCTGCATCGACGGGGCCACGCGGAGCGAGGCCGCCGTGAACACGCCCTTCGCAGCCGCGCCCATTTCCCGCAGGCCGCGGCAGAACTGGGCCGCCGTCAGTTCATCTCCAGCCGCTCCGGCGGCTTCCAGGCCGGCACGCCCGCGCATGTCGAGCACTTCATTGAGCGCCTGCAGGGCGGCCTCATGCAGCCGGGCCAGGGCCACGGGTGCCTGGGGCACCGCCTTGAGGGTCGCAGGCGTCTTCTGCCAGCCCACATGGTAGGTCAGGTCGCGGCCCTTGCCGGTCCTGCCAGAGCGGCGCGCGCCCTCCACGCTGATCGCGCGGAAGCCGTCGATGCGCACGCAGGGCCTGCCCGTTTCATCATAGAGATCAATGCCGCCTTCGACAAATTCGTCGTTGGCCTGCCGCACCCCGGCCTTCACAAAGCTGGAGGCGCCCGGCGAGCGCAGGAACAAAATCCTGGCGAACCGCACCGGCAGCCGCAGCCCGGCAGTGCGACCTTCGACGGTCGCCGCTCCGGCGGAGAAGATTTGCAGCGCGCCATCGAACAGCACCGGATGCAGCGGATACTCTGCGGCCCGATGCTCAATCGCGGCGGACAGCGACACCCGTCCCGTCGACTTGCCGGCGCCTGCCGACAGCTCGCGGATGGGCCGGAACTCCTCGCCGTAGCGAAGGCCCATGTCGCTCATGTGGTCGTAGAAGGTGTCGAGCCCCACGGTCTCCAACCCTGGCGCCTGTGCGGTTTCCCACACCGAGGTGGCAAAGGCCGAGTCCGTGCGTTCTCCGCGCATGGATCCCACGACATGCACCGACCAGGACGCGCCGTTTTCAAACCGGCTCTGGATCGCGAAGGTGCGCTCATTGGAGTCATACGAAAGCTCCATGAGCAGCCCGGAGGGCGGGTCAGGAAGGATCAGCGGCTTGCGGATTTCAAAGTCCTCGACCACGAAGGGCCTGCCTTCGAACAACTGCACGCCTGCTTCGAGCACCATCTCGACGAAGCCCGCAGCGGGAAACACGATGAGGTTTTCCACCTTGTGATCCTTCAGGAAGGCCATGTGCCGGCTGTCCAGCCGGGTGGTCCAGGTGGGGGTGGCGCGCGGCAGCCTTGCATCGAGCAAACCGCGCCCGCCCGCGCCCAGGCGGCCTTCGCGCCAGTCGTTGGATTCGCTCCACCAGCGGGCCTTGTCCCAGGCATAGGCCGGCAGGGAAAGCTGGTTGCGGGAGGGCGTCATCGCCGCGAATTCCAGCACCACGCTGGAGCGATGCAGCTCCATGGCCGCCTCCAGCAGGGATTCGTGCTCGCGGTCCCGCCGCGCCGAAGCCACGACCGGAGCCTTGGCACCGCGTGCGGCCAGGCATTCCTGGATCGACACCACGAGCGCGGGATGCGCGCTGATTTCCAGCCACACATCCACGCCAAAATCTGCCATGGCATTGACCGCCGGGACGAACTGAACCGGCTGGCGGATGCCCCGGCCCCAATGCGCGGCAACGCAGTCCTTGCCTGCGCATCGCGCGCCGGTGACGGTGCTGAAGAACGGCACGGTCTCGGCCTGCGGCTTCAGGTCCGCCAGCCCCTTTGTCAGGGCATCGGCGGCGGGCTGCATCAGGGCATGGTGGAAGGGGTGGTCCACCCGCACGAACTTGGCAAACACGCTGCGCTGCTCCAGCTCGGCGGCGATGGCCTCCAGCGAGGTTTTCACCCCGGAGAGGGTCAGCGAACGCGGGCCGTTGAAGGCGGCGATGGAAACGGTGCGGTCGTGGCGGGCGATGACCGCGCGGGCCTCCTCCTCGTCCAGGCCTACCGCCAGCATGGTGCCATCTCCCCGCGCACAGGCTTCCATGAAACGGGCGCGCAGCACGATCACACGGCAGCCCTCCTCCAGGCTCAGCACGCCGGCCACGCAGGCCGCCGCGATTTCGCCCACGCTGTGGCCGACAACAGCCGAAGGCGTCACGCCCCAGGATTTCCACAGCTCGGCGAGCGCCACCTGCATGGCGAAGATGGCCGGCTGGGCGATCTCCGTGCGGCTCATCTGCGAGGCCTCCTGCGGGCGGGCAAGCTCCTCCAGAAGCGAAAACCGCGCCGTGGGCTTCATGGCCGCATCGCAGGCTTCCATCACCCGGCGAAACACCGGCTCGTGCTGCATGAGCTCGCGGCCCATGCCCCACCACTGGGGGCCCTGGCCGCTCATCACAAAACCGATGCGCACCGGGTGCTCCGGACGCGGCGCAAAGGCGATGCGCGGCTTGAGCCCTTCTTCACCGGCGGCGAAGCCGTTCAGTTCCTGCACCATTTCCGCCGTCGAGCGGCCCACCAGGGTGAGACGGTGGGCGTGGTGGTTGCGACGTGCACCCAGGGTGTAGGCGAGATCAGGCAGCATCGGCGATTTGCCATTGGATTTCGCGTGGTCGTCCAGCCAGGCGGCCAGGCGCTCCGCAGAAGCGCGCAGCGCCTCCTCCGAGCGTGCCGAAAGCATCAGCGGCCATGCCCGTTCCGCCTTGGTGGCGGGCTGCTTCGGGAGCGGCGGCCGCGCTGGGGGCTCCGCCAGGATCACGTGCGCATTGGCGCCGCCAAAACCGAAGGAGTTCACGCCGGCCATGCGCACGCCGTCCGTCTCTGGAAACGGCTCCAGCGAGGTGGGGATGCGCAGCTTCAGCTTGTCAAAATCAATGTGCGGATTGGGCGTTTCGAAGTGCAGGCTGGCCGGGATCTGGGCGCGCTTGAGCACCAGCACCGCCTTCACCAGCCCGGCGATGCCGGCGGCGGTTTCCAGGTGCCCGAGGTTCGTTTTGACCGACCCCATGGCCAGCGGCGTGGTGCGGTCCGGGCACAAGGCCTCCGCGAGCGCGTGGGCTTCAATTGGATCGCCCACCGCCGTGCCGGTGCCATGGGCTTCGACATAGCCGATCTCCGCAGGGTCGATCCCCGCATCCTTGCAGGCATCGCGAACCAGGCGTGCCTGGGCGTCGGGGCAGGGGAGCGAAATGCCGTTGGTATGGCCGTCCTGATTCACGGCGGTGCCGAGAATCACCGCGTGGATCGTGTCGCCATCGGCGATGGCCTGGGACAGCGATTTGAGCAGCACCATGCCCGCGCCTTCACCGCGCACAAAGCCGTTGGCGGAGGCGTCGAACGCCTTGCAGTGCCCGTCCGGGGACAGCATCGTGGCCTGTGAGAAGCCGATGAACCCGCCGGGCGTGATCATGACCGTGACGCCGCCCGCCAGCGCCGTGCTACAGCGGCCGGCGCGGATGTGCTCGCACGCCATGTGCACGGCGGTCAGCGCCGAGGAGCAGGCGGTGTCCACCGCCATGCTCGGCCCGTGCAGGTTGAAGCAGTAGGAGATGCGGTTGGCCGCGATGCTGTGCGCGCTGCCCGTCGGCGAATGGGGGCTGATGCCGGTGGAATCCCAGGGCGTGCCCTGGATCACCTGGTAATCATTGTGAGACACGCCGGCAAACACGGCGACATCGGTGCCGTTTTCCAGATCCAGCACCAGGCCGGCGTCCTCCATGGCCTCCCAGGCCGTCTCCAGCAGCAGGCGCTGCTGCGGGTCAATGTAAGGCGCCTCGCGCGGCGAAATGCCGAAGAACTGCGGGTCGAACTGGTCGATCCCCTCCACAAAGCCGCCGCGCTTCGCGACCGACTTGCCGGCAATGCCGGGCTCCGCATCATAAAATCGCTCGATGTTCCAGCGGTCCGGCGGCACCTCGCACACGGCCTCGCGCCCCTCCGCAAGCAGCTTCCAGAAGGACTCAACGTCATTCACTCCGCCGGGAAAACGGCACCCTATTCCAATGATTGCTATACCTTCTTGCATATGATGTGTGATCGGCCTGAAAATGGGAGGTTCCTGATGAAGAGATGGATTCCGGTGTGGTCTGGTGCCCTGGCTGGTGTTCGTGGTTGCGTGGACTGCTGGTGAACCTTCGCTCGACTGAAAAACTGACACCCCGCACAACACCCCCACGTCGCGAACCGGCACTTTTGGTTCGCGCCTGCCCCAGGGGATGCGCTTGTTTTTCGAAATGTCTTTTTTACCACAATCAATTTTTCCTTTGAGTAGGGTCAGTCAGGATCGCTAAAGCGATTGTCTGACGAACAATCACGGAACGGAAAACTCATCACATGTGTGGCATTGCAGGAGTGTTGGATCTGGCGGGCAGGCGGCCGGTGCCGCAGGAGATCATCCAAAACATGGCGCGGGCGCTGGTGCACCGAGGGCCGGACGAGGAGGGCTTTTTGCAGCGCCCCGGCGTGGCGCTGGCCTCCCGGCGCCTCAGCATCGTCGGCCTGGCGGACGGCCAGCAGCCGGTCACCAACGAGGACCAGAGCGCCTATGTCGTGTTCAACGGCGAGCTGTTCGATTATGTCGAGCAGCGCGCCGCCTTGCAGGCGCGCGGGCATCGCCTCGTCAGCCATTGCGACACCGAAATCATCCCGCATCTCTGGGAGGAGAGCCGCGAGGGCATGTTCGGCCGCCTGCGCGGCCAGTTCGCCATCGCCTTGTGGGATGTCACCCGCCGTCAGTTGACGCTTGGCCGGGATCGTTTCGGCATCGCCCCGCTGTACTGGACGCGGCAGGGCGACTGGCTTTTGTTCGCCTCGGAAATCAAGGGCCTGCTCGCCTCCGGCATGGTGCCCGCGAAACCCGATCTGCGCGGCATCGACCACATCTTCACCTTCGCCGCCATGCCCGGGCCGGTGACGTGTTTTGAGGGCGTCCAGCTTCTGTCTCCCGGCCACTACCTGCAGATCACGCCGGGCAACGAAGCCGGGGCGGCGCCTGTGATCGAGGAGCGCGTCTATTGGGAGATGGACTTCCCGGATGCAGGACAGGAAGATCCCGGAGCCGATCCGCGCAAGCTGGTCGATGACTTCGAAGCGGTGCTGCTCAAGGCCGTGGAAAAGCGCCTGCGGGCGGATGTGCCGGTGGGCGCCTACCTCTCCGGCGGTCTCGATTCGAGCATGATCGTGGCCATGGCCTGCCGCCTCAAGGGCCCGGCGATCAACACCTACACCGTGCGCGTGGATGACCCCGGTCTGGACGAACTCAGCGCGGCCAACCTTTCCGCCCGCCACATCGGCACCAAGCCGCCCATCGTGCAGGACTTCCGCGCCAGCGACGCGCTCGCCATGTATCCCCAGCTCATCCACGCCGCCGAGGCGCCGGTGATCGACACCTCGTGCGCCGCCCTGCTCATGCTGGCGCGTCGCGTGCATGAGTGCGGGCAAAAGGTGGTGCTCACCGGTGAAGGCGCGGACGAGTGGCTGGCCGGCTACCCCTGGTACAAGGTTGCCAAGGTGCTGGACCTGCTCGACTGCATCCCCGGGCTGAAGCTGAGCGAGACGGCACGCCGCGCCTACCTGAAGCTGAACCACGTGCCGCTGTACCCGCCGGAGATGCGGCCCGCCCTGGAGGAATCCATTGGCGGCCCGAACGCCTGGATCGATTCCTACGGCGTGCTCGCCCTTTCGAAGCTGCGCTTCTACGCCGCGCCCATGCGCGAAGTGCTGGCCAACACCCGCCCCTGGAGAGGGCTGGGCCTCAATCTGGAGCGCGCCCGGCGCTGGCACCCGCTCAATCGCGGGCTGTGGATCGGCGCCCGCGTCACCCTCGCCGGCCATCTGCTCCAGGCCAAGGGCGACCGCGTGGCCATGCATTCCTCGGTGGAGGTGCGCTACCCGTTCCTGGACGAGGATGTGTTCGACTTCACCGCGAAGCTGAGCCCGCGCTGGAAGCTGCGCGGCTTCCGCGACAAGCATCTGCTGCGGCTGGTGGCGGAGCGCTGGCTGCCGCCGGAGATCGCCCGGCGGCACAAGGTCATCTTCCGCGCCCCGCTCGACAGTTTCCACATCGACCCGGAGCCGCCCTTCGTGGCCGAGCTTCTCAGCGAGGAATCACTGCGGCGCACCGGCTACTTCGATGTGGCGCAGGTGCGCCACTGGCGCACCGCCTTCCGCAAGATGCGCCCCGGCGCCCCTCCCCGGCTCTCCGTGGAGATGGGCCTCGCCGCCGTGGTCGCCACCCAGCTCTGGCATCACACCTTCATCGACGGCTCCCTGGCCGACCTGCCCACCTGGAGCGCCCCGGCCTGTACTGCGTCTCTGACGCGGTGAGGGGTGGCGGGATGGTTTATCTGCTCCCTCGTTTCTACCCGTTTCCTAGACAGGCGCCTCCGCCAATTCCTTCATTTGGTCAAATTTTAGGTTCATCCGGGAAGTTGGTGCAGAAGAACGTTGAGAGGAGGCAATGAACGCCGGAGGGATGCGCTCCCCCAGGCACGGCGTTGCTTAATGGTGACAATCTGTGCAGCGCTTGTGAGGGAGTGTCGCCGCGCTCTCTGTTC
>CAINXC010000021.1 GCA_903854655.1 uncultured Verrucomicrobiota bacterium
AGCAGGGATTGTTGTCGAAAGATGCCGTCACTCGTTGGGTGAAAGGATGAAAATGATCGGAGGCTTGTGTTTCATTCCTCTGTCCCCATTCCTCTGTTTTCCATCCCTCCTTTTAGGCTGAGCGGTCACGAGTTCGCTTTCAGGCCCAGCCGGCGCAGCACCAGCAGCACGGCCAGGGCCACGCCCACCATGATCAGCGAGACGCCCACGGCGTTCTCCAAGCTGCCCGTGCTCAACTCCAAAAAGACGGTGGTGGACAGCACCTCCGTGCGCATGCGCGTGGCGCCGGCGAAGACCAGGATCGGCCCGAACTCCCCCAGGGAGCGCGCCCAGGAGATGGTGAAGGCCGCCATCATGCCGCGCCAGGCCTGCGGCAGGGTCACGTGCCAGAAGGCCTGGGCCTGGGTGCAGCCCAGGGTGAGCGCCACCTGCTCGCAGCGCGGCGAGATCTGGTCGAAGGTCACGCGCATGGTGCGCACGGCAAAAGCCCCGGCCACGGAGAACTGCGCCAGGATCACGGCCGGCCAGGCATAGGTGATCTGCCAGCCCAGGTGCGCACGCAGCCAGTCCTCCAGTTTCACGCCAAATATGGGCAGGTGGAAGAGAATGAGCAGGCTGAGCCCCACCACCAGCGGCGGCAGCACCACCGGGATCTCCACCAGCGCATCCACCAGCCAGCGCAACGGGAAACGATGGCGCGACAACACGTAGCCCAGCGGCACGCCCACCAGCAGCGACAGCAGCGCCGCCAGCGTGCAGGAAAACAGCGTCAACTGGATGGCAAAAAGGATCTCCGGCTTGCCGAACAGCCCCAGGAACTGGCTGCCGGAGGCATAGGCGAGATCGGCCCCCAGCAAAAGCACCACCAGCAGCACGTAGCTGCCGCCAAGGGTGCAAAGCATGAGACGGAAGGCTTTGTCTGTGGGGGCAAGGGCGGGCATCGTTGATGAGACTGAAGACCGAAAGACCCAAGACACAAGGCCAAAGGGAGTGGCAACGGCGGTGTCGTGCCATCTCGACATGGCCCATGGTGTTCAATCCGGAGCCTGATTTGCTGCCTCACCCAAAGCCGCCAGTTGACGGCGCACATCTTCGTCTTCGCGGCGGAGCCACTCCTCGAGGCGGTAGAGGGCCGACAGCTCCTGGTAGTAGCAAAAACGCACGGCAAGGCAGTAGATGGTAAACACACCGAGGGGATCGACCAACGCATTGTGGCCGCATCTTTGCACCCAGGTGGGCAGGGCTGTTTTCCAAAGGCTGGCTGCCGCAGTATCGACGAGGGCTGCATGGAGCGCCCATTCCAGCAACCGAGACAGAATCTTGGAAAACAACTCGACGAGGATACCCAGGGAAAGAGCGAGACCAAAGGTTGCCCAGGAATACCCGCGAGTAAGCTTCCAGCTCTGCTTGAGCGCTTTCCATGGGGAGCGGTGGCCCTCCACCATTGCGACACTGGTGACAAACGTGCGCTGGGTGAACCATATGAGGATCAGAATCGTCGTGATGACCGAAACCAAGGTCATGGCATCGAACGGCAAGGGCGCAGGCGAAGGGAGAGTCTTGGCCGCCTGACTGCCATCAGGGGTGAACGTCCCCTGGCTCGGGTCAAATGAGAAAGAAAACCCAGGAAGGAGCACGGAGACAAGGGTCATTCCTGCCCAGAGGCGGAAGCCGCTGGTCATGGCAGGCAGAAACTGGACTTTTTTGCAACGGGAGTACTGGGCGAAGAGGCAGAGAATGATGGCCGAGGGCAAGGCGTTGAAGGCACCAGCAACGACAAAAAGCATGACCATGTTCAACCAGGCGGGATTCAGGGGTGAGGCGGTGATTTGTGTGACAAGGAGGCGAAACAGGCCGATTGAAGGCAGGCAGATCAGAAGGTAAACAGTGATCGCGGGCAGAGCGCACGCCCAGCAAAGAGCCCAGGCTTTTGCGAACAGGTGGGTCAGCCTGAGGTTGCCCGGCGGTTGGTAGCCGTCCCCCGATTTCGGTAATCGGCCACCGTGCCTGACGAAGGTTTCCGCATCGTCGCGATAGGCCTTGGCAACCCAGAAATCATGGATCAGCTCCATCTCTGAGATGCACGTTTTCTCACCACTGTAGGCACAGGTGTGCCAGACGTCTTCCGCAGGCTGGGGAATTCCAAATCGCGCGGCCAGTTCGGTGTGCTCCAGGGGCAGCCATCCTTCCGTGTTTTGACGACGGACAAGGGTTTGGGGTGTCATCTCCCTTCCCTTCAAAAGGAATTCCAGGTACTGCTCGGAGACCGGGCCGTGCTCCTTGTCGTTGATTGAGTAGTACCACATGAGCGGAAGATGGCTGGAAACCTGTTCAACTGCGCTTTGCCTGCAGTTCCTTGAAGTAGCAGAATGTGAATGCCAGCGAATAGATCTCCGGCAGTTTCAAGAGGGCGGTGAGCACTCCAATGCCGATCCATTGGTGGAGCGCTGGCAACAGGTGAGCCGCAGGCGCGAGCAGGACCATTGGGATGCCGCACATGAGGCCGAGCAGCAGCAGATAGCCGGTGGTGCGCCAGAAGTGGCCCTCGGTCAGAACCCAGCTCTTCTCGACGGCCGCCTGACCCGGCAACTGGCCGTCCATGGCGGCGGCTTGTGCCAGGGAGAGGCGGACGGCGATCAACAATCCTGGTATGATCAGCATGATCATGCCAATCAAAGTCAAAACCATTGAGATCAACCCCACGACGATCAGGCGGCCCGCATTGGAAAACACCGCCGCCCAGGCCTCACCCAGGCTGGGCTTCATTCCGTGGAGGTGTCGGCCGAGCAGGAAGAAAAGGCCGCCGTTGAAAAGCGCCCCCACCAACAGCGAGACGATCATGTTCCCACCAATCTGCGCGAAAAAATGACCGGCCATAGCCGGGCTTGCCAGGTAGCTGGACAGCAACTGGCCGGGCCCCCACAGCATAAGGTACAAGGCGCAGACAGGTTTTAGGCAGGCATACAGCAGCGCCCAACTGCTGCGCATCAGGTGGCCCAGTTCAAGGCAGCCAGTAAGCTTGCTGTCGAGCTCGGCTTTTGGCAGGCGGCCGCCCTGATGCAGGTATTCCACCACCTCGTCTTTGCACGTCGTGGCAATCCAGAAGCCATCGATTTGAACCATTTCCGAGCGCCTTGTCTTTTCGCCGCTGTAGGCGCAGGTCTCCCACGCATCGCCCTCGACCAGGGGGAGTTGCAGCTCGGGGGCCAGATCGGTCTGGTCCATCGGCAGCCAGGCGGCCATGCCCTCGCTCCAGACAAGGGATTGTGGTGTGACAGCCCGCTGGGCCAGAAGGCTTTTCAGGGCCTGGACGGAGACTGGGCCGTGTTTCAGGCCGTTGATTGAGTAGAACCACATAGGCGGGAGGTGACCGCCATGTTAAATAAATGACCGTGGATGGGAAGCCTGAAAATGTGCGCAGCACGCGGCCGCCGATCATGCCTGGCTAAAACAGCCGGGGCTTGCTCCCTGCCTGCAGTTCCTTGTAGTAGCAGAAGGTGAAGGCCAGGAGGTAGATCATTGGCAGTTCCAGCACGGTGCTTACCAGTCCGTCCACCACCCACTGGTTGAGCGCCGGCACCTGCTCCTCCACGGCGTTGAACAAGGCCAGGGGCCAGGCGCACATGAGGGTCACCACCAGCACGTACGCGAGGGTGAGCCAGAAGCGCCCCTTGGTCAGGTCCATGCTCTGCTGCACGGCGGAGGAGCCGTTCATCTGGCCGTCCACCGCCGCCGACTCGGCCAGGAAGGTGCGGAAAAGGATGATGAAGCCGGGAATGATCAGCAGGATGAATCCAAGCAGAGCCATCAAACCCGATAACAGGCGCACCACCGCCAGGCGGCCCCAGTTCGAGAAGCCTGCCGACAGGACTTCGCCAAGGCTTGGCTGCATCCCGCGCAAATGATGGCTGAAAAGGAACAGCAGGCCGCCCGTGGACACCGATCCGAAGAGGAACTGCATCAGATTGCCGAACTGGAACGCAAAGCCAGGGGAAGACGTGGAGTTTTGCGCGGCGACGTAGCTGCAAATCAGGTTGCCAGGAATCCACACAAGCAGGTACAAGGCGCAGGCCGGCTTCAGGCAGGCCATGAGCATCGCCCAACTGCTGCGCACCAGGTGGCCCAGTTCGATGCAGCCCGTCAGCGAGCTGGCGAGTTCCACCTTCGGCAGCCGGCCGCCTTGGTGGAGGTAGTCCACCACCTCGTCCTTGTGGGTCGAGGCGATCCAGAAGCCCTCAATCTGCACCATTTCGGAGCGCCGCACGCAGTCGCCGCTGTACGCGCAGGTTTCCCAGGTGTCGCCCTCCGGGAGGGGAAGCAGCAGTTCCGCCGCCAGCTCGGTCTGGTCCATGGGCAGCCAGTTCGCCATGCCATCGCGCCAGACCAGCGTTTGCGGGGTGACGGCCTGCTGGCCAAGAAGGCTTTTCAGTCCCTGGGCGGACATGGGGCCGTGCTGCTGCTCGTCTTTTGCGTAAAACCACATGGGAAGGCCGGATCATACGGGGGATTGAATCCCTGGCAAGGTGGGGCAGCGGGAAGTGCTTCCCCCTATGGCGAGTATTCAGGTAGGATCGGGGTGACAGACGCGTTATTGTCGCATATTCCACACCCATGATCCGCAGCCTTCTCTTTGCCGCCCTTGCCTTGTCCCTGCCGCTGACCGCCGCCGAAAAGAAGCCGGGGGACAAAAAGCCGTCCAAGTCCAAGGCCAAAGGCGAGGAGAAGAAGGCCGCGCCCCTGCCCTATGAAGTGGGCGAGTTCGTGGAGAAGGACTACCCCTTCTTCTCTTCCACGCTCGATGCCAGGGATGTGGGTGAGGCTTTCCCCAAGGACAATCTGACGCCGCGCGGTCTGGTCCTGAACCTGGGCCACAACCTATGGGCCTGCTTCGACGTGGATCTCCTGCGCGTTTCCTGCATCTGGGAGGGTGAGGAGGGCAAGCCGCCGATCACGCTGGTGGCGCTTGCCCCAAGATCTTACAAGGACCCAGGACAGAAGACCAAGGACGGCCAGGACGACCTGCCGAAACCTGTCGGCAAAGTATGGCTGGCGAACGGTATTTACCCCGGCTGGCAGGTGGGAACCGAACCCCAGTTCAGCGATCCGCGCGAGCCCGGTCCGACCAAGACCGAGGTGGGCAGGGGGGCGCTGGCGGTGGGGCATTTCAAACGCATCCGCACCACGGGTTCGTCCGCGATCCTCGAATACGAGGTGGCCGGCGCGGAGATCACCGAAACCATCACCGGCGTGGACGAGCCCGGCGGTCGTTCCGTCCTGAGAACCTTGCGTGTTGGCCCCAGCAAGAACCCGCTCGTATTCGTGGCGGGCGCGCCGCTGGAACTGGACAAAGACCGGCAGCTCAACCCCGATTATTTGAGGACCAGCGTGGCCGACAACCGCCTGCATTTCCTGAAGCTCCCTGCCTCCGATACTGAACAAATCTGGAGCGTGCCGACCCTGATTGGCCCCGCCACAGCGGGCAGCAAGACCGCTGAGGCTGAATCGAAGGCCGATGCCAAGGACAAGGCCACCCGCTGGCCGCAAACCCTCACCACCAAGGCCACGCTGTCCAAGGACAAGAACGAAGCCTATGTCCTGGACGACATTGCCATTCCGACGGCCAACCCCTGGAAGCGCAATCTGCGCCTCGCAGACATCGCCTTTCTCGACGACCAGGGTCATGCCGCAGGGGTCACCATGGATGGCGATGTGTGGCTGATTTCCGGCCTGAAAGGCGACCTCAACAAGGTGACGTGGAAACGCTACACTTCTGGATTCCACGAGCCGATGAACATCGTGGCTCGCAAGGCCGGCGATGGCAAAGCCGAACTGCTCGTTTATGATCGCAACGGCATCTGGAAGCTGATTGACAGCATAGGCACAGGGGAGGCGGATGTGCATGAAATGTTCTGCAACCTGTTCTCGCAGACGGGTGAGACACGTGAGTTTCCCAACAGCATGAAGCTGGCGGGTGACGGCTCGCTTTACATCAGCAAGGGCGGCCAGCAGGGCACCACG
>CAINXC010000022.1 GCA_903854655.1 uncultured Verrucomicrobiota bacterium
CTCATCACCGGCATCACGGGCCAGGACGGCTCCTACCTCACCGAACTCCTGCTGGACAAGGGCTATGAGGTCCATGGCATCATCCGCCGCGCCTCCACCTTCAACACCAGCCGCATCGACCACCTGTACCAGGACCCGCACGTGAACGGCAAGCGGCTGTTCCTGCACTACGGTGACCTGACGGATTCCGTGGCCCTGGTGAAGCTGCTGTACGAATTGAAGCCGGACGAGATCTACAACCTCGCCGCGCAGAGCCACGTGCGGGTGTCTTTCGACATCCCGGAATCCACCGGCGACATCGTGGGCCTGGGAACCCAGCGCATCCTGGAGGCGATCCGCGAGACGGGGCTGGCGGGCAGGGTGAGGTTCTACCAGGCGTCATCTTCGGAAATGTTCGGCAAGGTGCAGGAGGTGCCGCAGACTGAAACCACGCCCTTCTGGCCGCGCTCGCCCTATGCCTGCGCGAAGCTGTACGCGCACTGGCTGACGGTGAACTACCGCGAGAGCTACGGCCTGCATTCGAGCAGCGGCATCCTGTTCAACCATGAGTCCCCGCGCCGGGGCGAAACCTTTGTCACCCGCAAGATCACCCGCGCCGCCACACGCATCAAGCTGGGGCTGCAAGATCGGCTCTACCTGGGCAATCTGGACGCCAAGCGCGACTGGGGCTACGCGAAGGAGTACGTGGAGATGATGTGGCGCATGCTGCAGCAGGACACGCCGGACGATTATGTCGTGGCCACGGGCGAAACCCGCTCGGTGAAGGAGTTTGTGCAGGAAACCTTCGGCCTTCTGGACCTGGACTGGGAGGAGCATGTGGAATATGACAAGCGCTACGAGCGCCCTGCGGAGGTGGACCTGCTGGTGGGCGACCCCGCCAAGGCCGGCCGCCAGCTCGGCTGGGAGCCACAGGTAAAATTCAAAGAACTGGTGCGCATCATGGTGGATGCGGACCTGGAGCTGGCGCAACGCGAGGCACGGCACAAGAGCGCGGATGAGGCTCATGCGGAAGGCACAAGGCAGAAGACCTGAAAAAAGGCCGTCGCGACACTGGAATGTGTCATGACGGCACGGCATCCGGGTATTGTAGGGTCTGCGGCCCGCCCAGCGATGGCATCACAAGAGGCCACCTTGCCGCTTGAACCCTTCCCGCAACACGATAACCTCAACGTCTTATGGCTAAACAAGTGCTTGGTAAAGGTCTCGGAGCGCTCATCGGCACCTCCTCAGGTGGTGCGGGGGGCGTGAAGCCGCCGGCGTTGTCGCAGCCCATGCCGGGCGACATGGTGCGGCGGGTGGGGCTGGACCAGGTGATTCCAAGCCCCCTGCAACCGCGCAAAGAGTTCCCTGGTGAGCAGTTGCGCGAGCTCATGGAATCCATCCGCGAGCACGGCATCATCCAGCCGCTGATCGTTCGGCAGGTGAACGGCAAGCTGGAGCTCATCGCCGGGGAGCGGCGCTGGCGTGCCTCCCGCGAACTGGGGTTGCAGCAGGTGCCGGTGATCGTGCGCGAGGCTTCCGACCGCGACGTGCTGGAAATGGCGCTGATCGAAAACATCCAGCGCGAGAACCTCAACGCGATTGAAGAGGCGCACGCCTATGAGCGCCTCTCGAAGGATTTCAACATGCGTCAGGAGGACATCGCGCAGCGCGTGGGCAAGAACCGCGCCACGGTGGCCAATGCGATGCGCCTGCTGGACCTCCCCAGCGTGGTGCAGACGATGGTTTCACAAAGCCGCATCAGCACCGGCCACGCCAAGGTGCTGCTGAGCCTGAAGTCCGCCTCGGACCAGGAGGCGGCGGCAGATGAAATTGTGCGCAAGGGCCTGACCGTGCGTGCCGCCGAGAAACTGGCGGCACAGCTCCTCTCCCCGCCGCCCAAGCCCCAGCCCGTCGATGCCCTGCAAGCCGATGTACGGCAGGCCATCCTGGCCGTGGAACAACGGCTGACACGGCACTTCACCACCAATGTCTCCGTGAACCACGCCGAAAAGAAGGGCCGCATCGAGATGGACTACTACGGTGTGGAGGATCTGAACCGCCTTCTCGCACTGATGGGAGTGGAGGAGGAGGCTTTCAGTGAATAGTGCGAGCCCACGGCTGCTGCTGGTTCTCGCCGCCGCCCTGCTGCTGCTGCCTTGCTGTGCGGGCACGGCCAATGGTGACGACAAGGAGGTGCGCAGCTTTTTGGAGCACTACTTCGCCTCCTGGTCCGCCCAGGAAATGGATGCCTACGGCGCCTGCTTCGACGACCAGGCGCATGTCACCTTCGTTACCAAGGAGGGCAGGGTAGACTCGATGGGGCTGACGGATTTCCTGCACAGCCAGCGCATGGCCCACCAGACATCGCCCGTGCGCATGAACGAAGTGCCGCTGGAAATGACGATCCGTAAGGGCAGGCTCATCACCCAGGCCTCAGTGACCTGGAAGCTGACGAAAGGTGCAGAGGTAAACACGGGCACGGATTACTTCACGCTGATCAAGGCCGAAGGCGGCTGGCACATCATCGCGCTGGCGTTTGATCAGGATTGATCGTGCTTGTAGTCAGCCGTTTCAACGGCAGCATAGGCGCTCGCCGCCTATGTCCCAGCCCATCAAGCCTTCCCATCCGCCCTCGCACGCGCCTTCGCCCGACAAGACATCGCCACCCCGGCAGGCGAGGCTGATCCTCGCCCTGATCGTCTTCCTCGCCGGAGCAGCGATGATGGTGATTGAGATCTGTGCGAACCGCCTCCTCTCCCCTGTCTATGGGAACTCCGTGTTCACCTGGACCTCGCTCATCGGCGTGATCCTCATCTGCTTCAGCGCCGGCGGCTACCTTGGCGGCTACCTGGCGGATAAGCGCGCGGATTTCTCCGTGCTAGGCTGGCTGCTGGCCGCTGCGGCGGTGCTCACCATGTTCGTTCCTGCCATCTTCGCTCTGGTGGGCGCGAGCGGCAAGAATATGGGGCTCATTGCCGGGCCTGTGTTCATCTCGCTGGTTCTGTTTGCCCTGCCGGGGATCCTCCTGGGTGCCGTGTCCCCGGCCTCGCTGCGGCTGTACAGCCTGCTGGGCAAGGATGCGCACGTGGGCTTTGCAGCCGGCACCATCAGCATGCTCGGTTCTTTGGGCAGCTTTGTGGGCACCTTTCTTTCGGGGTTCTACCTTGTGTCGCACTACAGCCGCACCAGCATCTTCGTCTGCACGGGCGCAATCCTGTTCCTCCTCGCGGTGGCCGCCTTTTACCTCGCCAGGCAGAACGCCAGAATGCAACTGCCAGTCTGGATCGGCGGCCTCATCGCCCTTCTGGTGGGTGCCACCACCCAGGAACCGGTCGATGCCAGCGTTATCCACCAGCAAGACTCGTTTTATCACCGCATCCGCGTGACCGAGCAGGGCGCGGGCGACAACGCCACCCGCTACCTGGAGCTGGACTCCACGACTGAAGGCGGCATGCGCGTGAGCGACGGCGACGTGGTGCTGGAGTATCAGCAGTTCTGGCGCCTGCCGATGATGAAGAGCGGCTTCAAGCTCGACAACGCGCTGTTCATTGGCGCGGGAGCCTTTGGCATGCCGGAGCAGGTTTCAAAGCAGTACCCGCAGGCCACGGTGGATGTGGCGGAGATCGATCCCAACGTGATCGAAACCGGCCGCAAGTACTTCAAACTCGGCGAATTCCCCCACGTGCAGGCCCATGCCAGCGATGCCCGCCGCTTCCTGGACCAGAGCAGCAAGAAATGGGATTTCATCTTCGGCGACGCCTACAACGGCGTGCGCCAGATTCCGGTGCATCTAGCCTCGAAGGAATTCTTCCAGCTCGTGCATGACCGCCTCACACCGCACGGCATCTTCCTCATGAACGTGATCAGCGCCGTGGAAGGGCCGCGCGCGGAGCTGCTTGCGGGCATGCTCAAGACCCTGCAGGAGGTGTTCCCCCAGGTGGAAGTCTTTGCCGTCAATGGCCGGCTCGACATGCCGCAGAACGTCATGCTGCTGGCCGGCAACGACAACTGGCGGCCGCTTTTCACCGACAACAGCTACGTGTCCAGCAGTTGGGAAAACCGCATCGCCAGCACTTTTGTCGCCCCCAGCCGCCGCCCCACCGACGGCGTCGTGTTCACCGATGATTTGAACCCCGTGGACGCCATCATCGCACGGGCGCTGATGCGGGACTGACGATGCGGGCTGGGAAGAAGACAGAACCATTCGGGGACCGAAGGATAAAGGCGGAACACCCACCCCCATGAATCCAGATGACTTTGGCCTGGAAGCGACTTTCGAGATCGATGAAAATCTCGACCGTCGGGATGTCGCTCGCATCGGAGGGGAAGTGATGGCGTCGATCGGTTTTTTCTTCCGTCCCAGGACGCTCCAAGAGAATGCCTTTTCTGGCAACCCGCTTACAGATCCATACGAATTGATGGTCAGTAACTTATTCAGAGCGATGGCCGCGCAAAGCCTGCCTGTTACGCTCTTTGGCGATGCATATCGTATGACCCAGACTTGGCAGGATTTTCGCAATGCGGAGCCGCAGGGGAGTGAGAAGTGGAATTCCCCGAGGCGTTTCGGAGTAAGCTATTTTTGCGATCTAGAGGAATTTGGTGCGTTCCAAAACCACAGATTCGACGGAACCAGTATCTGCGATATCATTAATGCGAGGGGATTTGCGCTAAACAATCTGCAAATGTGGCGCCTCATTCGTGAGGGAGGGTCTCAACGAAGTCATCGCGACAAACTTGTTTTCCGGTCGGGGGTGAATCCCAACCTCTTCATCGGGGGGGAATGCAGCGGCCTGGATCGTTTTTGGTTTCTGGCGTTTCAGGATGCAATCGTTCAATTGCATAGACGCCTTGGGTCAAAGGAAACTATCATTTGGCAGCAGACCTATGAAGATTCGGTGAGGATTCACGCCCTGGAATATCCAGGGAAGTTATATTTCTCTGAGTTCGACCGCGACGATCTTTACCGTGGCGTTGCATTCGGGGTACCAGAAATTGACGAAGCCCTTGATGCCTACGAGGCGGATCTGTGTAACGACAGGCTCCGGCAACGAGCCATCGCTCAATTTGTGGAGACGACTAAACCGGACAAGGATTGACGAGGTCGATTCGTTTCGCCGATTTTCGTCCGGGTCGGAGCGACCAGATAAAACGTTTGGGGGACGGGTAGATGGGGGAGAGGTTCAGAGAAGGCGGATGTACTGAAGAAGCAGAGCCCTCACAGCCCATCATGCGATCTTTCTACAGGTCTTCCTCATCGGGCTGCTCTCATACTGGCATCTCGATCTCCAGCCATTCCCCCTGCGGCTCGGGAGCACCCTCCACAGCGGCCTTGGCGGGCAGCATCGTAAGCTGCCCTGGAGCCAGGCTGGCGTCGCCCCATTGCACGGGTGTGATGGGCATGATGAGCCGGAACAGGCCGGTCTTCGCCTGCTTCCCCTGCCCCGTCTGGCAGCGGGTGACCACAAAGTACTCGCAGGCGGCGAGTTCATCCCCCTGCCCTGCCCGATGCAATTCGGGTTCCACGTCAGCAAAATCAATGCATTGCAGCGACTGCGCCACGTGCAGTTCGCGCGGCTTGCCATCCAGGCCCAGGCGGTTCCAGTCAAACACCCGGTAGGTCGTGTCGCTGTTCTGCTGGATCTCATAAACCAGAAGCCCGGCCCCCAGCGCGTGGAGGCGGCCGCTGGGCACGAACAGGCTGTCACCCACCGCCGGCTCCAGGGCATGAACACAGGCCGCCACCGTCCCATTCGTGAGGGCGGCCTCAAACGACTCGCGTGTGACTCCGGGCTCCACCCCGGCGTACATCTTGGCTCCGGCCTGCGCCTGGGCCACATACCACATCTCCGTCTTCGGCTCTCCTTTGAGGGATGGCGCAAGAGCCGCCGGCGGATGCACCTGGATGGACAGGTCATCCGCGCAGTCCAGCACCTTGATCAGCAGGGGAAAGCGCGGTGCCGGATGATCGGCATATGCAGCGCCAAAGATCTCCGCGCGCTGCTGCGTCCACAACGTGTGGAGGCTCACACCGGCGAGAGGGCCGGCCGCCACCACGCTTTGCTCCTGCTCGCGGTCCACCAGTTCCCAGGACTCACCATAGGGCTGGGCGTCCGGCAGTGATCGGCCGAGAAACGTCTCCAGCAGGCGGCCGCCCCAGACGCGGGTTTGATAAAGGGGCTCGAAGTGCAGCAAATCCATTGAAGTCATGCAGCAAAGTTCCGCACGGTTCGGCGCATGAGCAAGCAAGGGAATGCTCAGATGGAAAACTGCCTATGCTCAAGGCTTGGCCGGAGCCGGCGGAGGCGCAGGCAGGGGGCCAAGGCTCAGGGTTTCGAAGCCGATCAGCTTGCGGGTGGCATCACCCGATCGCAGGACTCCCACCACCTTTCCCGTCGCAACCTTGATGACCGGGCTGCCGCTGAAACCTTTCAGATCGAAGGGCTTGTCGAACTTGAGCGTGAGTTCCTGGGAGCGGCCGGGAACGGACACAAACTGGTCAACCACCAGAAGGCTGTTGGCCATTTTGCCCGTCACCGAGTCTCCGTCACCGGTGGGAACCAGCAGCTCATCACCGGGCCGCAGGGTGAACTTGGGGTCAAACTCGAGGCATTCGAAGGGGCGGCTCACATCCGTCACCTGCTGCACCTGCACGTCCTTGAGCCTGAGCACGTTCATGTTGTCCAGGAGCACCTTCAGACCCACCGGGCCGTCCATGCTGGCCGGGGTCCGCCCGTCAAACTGATGCAGCGTGGTGACACCGCAGAAGATCTGGGAGTCTCCATAGCGCATGATAAACCCGGAGCCCGCCCTGCCCTCGCCTATCAGCGTGTGATATCCTCCCGAAGCCGGAGCCTGGGCCTTCGAATCCAGATCGGCATTGGGCTGCCATTCGTTCAGGACGGCGGCGGCTTCCTCAGCCCAACCTGCCTGCCGGTCTTCCGTCGCGGTTGGGGCAGGGGCGCTGGAATACTTGCGCCAAGCGACAAACACCATAGTTGAGAGAAGGGCCAGGACGCCCAGCCAGAGGATTCCATTGCCACTGCGGCGGCGGCGACCGCGACCGCCATCCATCAGCAGGGAGCGTTGAAATACTGGCGGCTTTTCGGCTCCCGCACGCAAATCGGGGGTCGGAACGGCCTCCCAGTTCGCCGGGTCTTCGAAGGCGGAATACGGCTCATTGGCCGCCGCCGCATCGGCACCAGCCTGGTCGTAGGGTTCCACCGCGGCCATGACAAAATGCTCCGGTTCGTAGGGACCTTCCGTTTCGGTCCAGTGCATGATGGTGCGCGCTGGTTCGCGCAGCGAGGACACCCGCGCCTCGGCCACCCATTCCGTGCCGCCCGGCCCCACGCTTGAGTTGTCCGTGACGATGGGCGTCTCCGTGGTGACCATGTGGTAGGCCGCATCGTACAGGAAGGCGGAGAGCTCCTCGCTTGAGGAAACCTGGTCAGGGCAGACGATCTCCTGATCCAAAAAATCGAGCTGGGCCAGCCCGATGGTGTCCACGAGCTGCCAGCCTTCCAGGTGAGCCAGCCGCACATTGATCATCGCATCCAGTGGCGGGGCTTCGCTGTGCGCGGCATCATCGAGTACTTTTTGCAGGCCGTCGGGAGCCAGCAGCACTTCGCCATTGGGGTTGAAATAGGCGACCGCACGGGGGTGCCTTGTCACATGCCGCGCCAGCGCGATTAGCCACTCCAGCTCCGGCAGAGGATCATAGTCGGGGGGCAGCAGCGGCGTTCCCTCATTGGCCGAGCCCAGGGAATAGGAAATGCGCATGCGCACAAAGGAGCTGTGCTGCGGCGCGAGTTGGGCCGCGTGCTCCCACCGGTGGGCGTGCTCGATGGCCCTGGCCAGGCTGCCAGTGGCGGCAAAAGGCCCAAAGTGTCCCAGCGCCCATGCCGCATGCAGCGCTGGCTCGCGCTCGCTGTTGCCCAGGTGGTCCGGCCACGAGCGGGACACAATGTCCATAAGGCAGACACCATTCACCTCCGGCAGGCAGGCAATGCGGAAGGAGGCGCTCTCCATCTGCCACTGGCTCGTGCCCAGCGGGTTCTCAGAGATGATCTCATAATCGTCCAACAGCGCCCGAAGCTGTGCCAAACTGGGCGACTCCGAAAACAGCACCGCCACACCTTGAGTGAACAAACCCTTCATGCGTCCTGAGCGGTACCAAATTCCAGCCCCGGCGGCAAGCTTAATCCCGAAAACCGCCTGTGCCGCCTCGTGGCGTGCCAAAAAAAGCTGCGAGCCCGTGTGGACTCGCAGCCAGGCAAACCGGACCGCTTGCGCGGCGCGATCAGTTCAGATTTAGTGCAAGTGCAGCAAACCGCTCTGGCCCGTGCCGTCGGAGTTCGTGGTGACCGTCGCCGATTGGACGTAAGGCGTCAGGACGAAGCCATAGACCGTGGTGCCCACGACGATGCCACCAATGGTGTTCGTGCCTCCAACATTCTTATAGTAGCTCGTCGTTGTGTTAATCACATTGACCTTGCCCATGGAGGACAGGTAATTGATCGCCGCCGTCGTTGAGCCGATAGTCACGTTCACATCAGCGGAGGTGAATGCTGGACCCGTCACGTCGATCTGCGTAACGACAGGTGCCACCGCAGAGCTTTGGAGCCCGCCCGTCAGAGTCACCGTCAAGCCCGTGTCTGACAAATAGCTATAGCCATACGGATAGAAGTGGGAGGCGGTCTGGCTCTTGAACCAGCGGATTTGGCTGCTCGTCAGAGCACTCGATGTGACCGTGGCGGTGCCGACGATCGAGCCGGAGCGCGAGGCGAACCCGGCATAGATCGGCAGGGTGCCGTCCTGGTTCAGGTTCGTCGCGCCGGTGTAAGCCGTGCCATCGGCAAGCACACCCGTGAAGGTGGCCACGCCTGTGGTCGCGATCGAGACCGTACCGTAGCCATCGCCCTGGGGATACTCCGAGGTGCTGAGACTGACCGGGAGGTTTGGCGATGCTGGCGCTACGACGGCCACGTTGTACAGCGCCAAGGCGCTCGTGGAGGAAACCGCCTGAACAGCCGCGATCGTGTAGGTATTGATGATACTGCCACCAAATTTCTGCGTGATGGTGCCTGTGATGGTATTGGGGGTGCCGGGGACAAACGTGAGGCTGGTGTTGTAACCTTCACCCACGGTCGGGCTGGTCCAGCCCCGCGTGAACTGGCCAAACGCGCCTGAAAGCGGAAGGCTGATGCCGTCCAAGATCAGCTTGCCCGTGAAAGCGCCCGTGTTGAGCGTGAGCTTGGCGGTGAACAAGCCAGCGTTGGACTGCGTATCCCCCGCACCCGAGCCTTCGACCACACCGTTATAGGTGCCAGCAGCGGCGGCGTTGAAGGACGTCGCGGGAACATTGACCATCAGAGTGCCGCCCACCACATAGGTGAACGTTGCGGTCCTGGCGGCGATATTGCTGGAGAAACCAGTGAGACCCGTCGGGGCGAAGCTCTGCAGATTGTAGCCCACCAAGGGTGCAACCGTCACCGTGTACGCCTGGCCAACCACTGCCTTGCCCGCCACGAGGGCAGGACTGTAGGTGAGCGTGGCATTGGCAGCCGTCGTCGAGCCTGAGACGTGGGTGGTGACGGTTGGCGTAAACGCCTGCTCAAGCTTCGCGTTGACGCTGATGCTGGGGTCCGTTACGTCGGAGACTCCGTTGCCGTCAACCACGTGGGCGGTCAACGTGTTGTGCGTACCCGAAACCCAGCCTGTGGTCATCAACGCAGACCATGACTTGATTTTACCGTTCACGATTGGACCGAGGGTCGCCACAACCGGCGTGCCGCCGTTGAGCGTGACCGTCACCTGGCCGGGGTTGGCATCACCCGTGGAGCCGTCGAGCGTGCCTGCGATGGCAAGGCCAGTGGGCAGTACGATCGTCACAACGCCGGACGTGGCGGCGGGAGGCGTGATGGTGATCGTGGGAGCAACGCCGGTGTCACCGGCTGTTCTGATGGAGACGGTGGAGGAGGTGGTGGCGCCCAGCGTTGCGCCGAGGGACGGCGAAGCAATGCTCACCGTGAAGTACTTCGACTTGGTCGCAGTGCCTGGCAGTGTGATGGTGACCGTCTGGGAACCGACGCCTGCGCCGAAGCTAACGGTGGAAGCAGGCGCCGTGTAGTCCGTACCAGCGACGGCGGTACCGTTCGTGGTGCTGATCTGGACAGTGGCCGGATCCGTGCTGGGTGTGCGAGCAAGGGTCACCGCAACGCTCGTTGCGGTGGCGCTCGCGGTGTAGGTTGCGGCGCTCAGGGTGATCGCACCGCCGATTGGCAGCGGCGAGACAGTGATGTCGCCGGCCACATAAGTGATGGCATAGTTGGAGGCGGAGAAGGTCCCGCCGGTCGCGGCGGAAGGCTCCACCTGGCCGGTGTAGGTGCCGGGGGCGGCACCAGCGGCGGACCCGGTTCCGTAGGCGATGGTCACGGTGCCAATGGTTTCAGGCGAAACCAGACCGCTGCTGGTGAAGGCGGTCGAGCCCGAAGCTCCCGTCAGCGTGCCACCATCGGCCTTGGTCACGCTGTTGGCCGTGATCGTCAAAGCCTTGGTCGTGATGCTGGCGAAAAGCGTCGGCTGCGTGACCGTGTAGTTGGCGGAGGGAGCCGTGTAGCCGGTGACGGTCACCGCCTGGCCAGCGCCCACATTTGCCGTGGCAAAGGTGGCGCTTGGCGTGCCGGTGACAACCGTGAAGGAGTCGCCATTGGCCAGGCCGGAGTAAGCCGCCGTGCCGGTCAGGGTCGCCGTGTTGGTGCCATCGTATGGCTTGCTCACCGCGCTGATGCCGGTGATCGCCAAAGTCCGGGCACTGACGGTGCTCGAAACGGTGGCCACGTTCACGGAGGTGACTCCGGTGCTGGAGAGGACCACATTGCCGGAGTAGGTGCCGGCCGCCGTGGTCGCCGCGAGGCGCACGTAAATCGTGGTGGAAGCAATCGTGCCCACGCCGCCCACGCTGATGGAGCTGCCGCTGTAGGTGGTTCCATCGGAGGAGACCTCAAACCCTGTCGGAGGCGTCACCGTGATGCCCGCCGTCATGTAGGCGCCGGAAACCATGAAGGTCGATGGCGTGGCCGAAGCCGTGCCATAGGTGGTGTTCACCGCCGCGAGCGAGCCAGAAGTCGTGATAGCGGGAGCCACAGGGGTGAAGGACACGCCGCGGATGACTTCACCGGAAGGAGCTGTCTGAAGGACGGTGAACGCCTGGCCGGAAGGAGGACTGGTGGCGGAGACCGTATCGGTCACAGCAACCAACTGGTTTGGATCGCAACCTGGATCGGTCGAGCCGCTGACGGTCGAAGTGACCGCCCAGATCGTCACCGAGCCATCGCCATTGACCCTGCCGGTGATGGTGCGCAGACCGCCGTTGCCCGGAGTCCAGGGAGTGCCGGTGTCCGGGTTGATTCCGGTGGGATAGCCGCTGGGCAAGCCGCCGGTGTAAGGAACGCCCAGGTTCAATCCGTTCTGGATGGTGTACTGGAGGTTCCATTTGCTGCCGTCAAAGGTCCACTTTTGCAGGCCCGCCTGCTGGTTGTTGGCAGGCAGCGCGTTGGTGAAGGTGTTGGTGGTGGCGTTATAGGTGTAGTCAGGGTTGCCTTCATCAGCCACATACAGGGTGGTCGAGTTGGCGAACCAAAGGCCGAAGGGATGGGAGATGGGCAGCGTGTTGCCACTGACGTCCTGGCCGTTGGTGGCGAGATTTGCCGGGAAGCCTGGCAGGACCGAAACCGTGGCGGTGTTGGCGTCGCTCGGGGTCGGCAGCGAACCGTCCGTTGTTCCGACCTTGTACACGGTGTTGATGCCGCTGCCACCGCTGCCCTTGCTGGAGTAGATGGTGTTGTTAAAGATAGTCAGGCCGCGCAGGTTCATGTCCTTGCTGGTCTTGTCCGCCGTGAAGCCAAGCTGGCTGATCTCGAAGCCGCGCTGATAGCC
>CAINXC010000023.1 GCA_903854655.1 uncultured Verrucomicrobiota bacterium
GGCAGGGAACGCCCGTTTCACCATTGCAGAAGCCACCCGAGGACATCGGGTGGGTTTTTTGTGACATGCGGCTCAGTGCAGAAACTCCACCGTGCCCATGGTGATGGCCCGGCCCCCGAGCAGCACGCGACTTCCTCGAACACCGACGTTCACCTCGCCGCCGCGCGCACTGGCCTGGAAGGCGGCGAAATCATCCTTGCCCAGCCTGGCCTGCCAGTAGGGGCCCAGAGTGCAATGCGCAGACCCGGTGACTGGGTCCTCATTGACGCCGACCGCCGGAGCAAAGAAGCGCGAGACGAAATCGAATTCCGCCGAACCGCTTCGCGCTGTCACGATCAGACCCCTCACGGGCAGCTTTGCCAGTTCGGTGAGATTCGGCTGAAGCGCGCGGACGCTGTCTTCATCGCCAACTTCCACCAAGTAGTCCATACGGCTCAGCCCCACCCAGCGCATTTCACACCCCAGAGCCTCGGCCAAGCCCTGGGGAGGGGCGCAGGGCTCTGCCGTTTGAGCAGGGAAATCCAGTTCGATGAGCTCGCCGTGTTGGGCGGCAGTCAGCCACCCGCTGAGCGTGTGAAAGCGCGCCATCTGGCTGGCAGCCAGCACACCCGTTTCCCAAAGCACATGCGCTGCCGCCAGAGTGGCATGGCCGCACAGGACCACCTCCGCCGCCGGCGTGAACCAACGCAGCGACCAGCCGCCCTCGACGGGGTGAAGGAACGCCGTTTCCGACAGGTTCATCTCGCGGGCAACCAGTTGCATCCAGGGTTCATCACCCGGAGCATCGAGCACACAAACAGCCGCAGGATTGCCCGAGAAGGGCCGATTTGCGAAGGCATCAACGAGGTGGAGAGTCCGTTTCATCCGATCAATCAGGCCACCTTTACCGTGGTCCAGCAGGACAGGTAGCGAAATCAACGAGCCCGCACGAACACCGCCGCGTGATCGCTTTCCGGCTTCCAGATCTTGCGCGTCTCCAGCACGTGCCAGTCCTTGCCAAGCCAGATGTGATCGAGGCTCAGCAGCGGCAGGCCGTAGAACCACGTTTCGCGAAAACCACGCCCGCCGGCGGTGAGCGCGTCCTGGAGCCCCTCGCTGCGAAAGCCGTCGAAATGCACGGATTCGTAGGGGGTGTTGAAATCCCCCATCACGATCACCTTCGGATCCTTGTTGGTGAAGCTCAGGGCCTCGTTGAGCTGACCGGTGCGTGGCAGCATGGGGGGACCATACACGTCAATGGTCACGAAGCGTTGCGTGCGGCCGTTGAAATCCGCTTCGAAAACCGCATATGCGCCGAGGGTGTCGAGCCTGCCCCGTGCGCGATAGCGCGAGGAATGGCGCGACAGCCAGAGGATGCCACGCGGCATGAACTGGCAGTCGTAGCCGGGCAGCGCGGCTTTGTAGCCTTCCACATCGCGGGCAGCGTTTTCTCCGGGTTCGTCACAGGCGACGAAGTCAGGCCTCAGTTCCCGGATCATCTCGATCAATGGCTGGAACGGCTCGGTAGGGCGGTTCAAGTTCCAAAACAGCACGCGCACCTCATCTGGTGCCGCAGGCCCAGGCGCATGCCAGGTGAAGGAGCGCAGGACCCATGTGGCGGCTATCAGGACGGTGGCAAGAACGGCCAGCCTCCTGCCCCGTTGAAACAGGGTGAGAAACACGGCCAGGCCGAGCATCACCATCATGGGCATGATGTAGAAAACAACGATGACGCTGTCGATGCGGTCGCGCACCGTGGCCTGCATCACGATGCCGATGATCAGCAACGTCCACGCAAGCCCATGCAACAGCCGGAGGAGGAATCGCATCATGCCGCATCTGCCGCCAGGGCGTTGACATCGTCTTCCGTCACACGCCAGGAGCACATGAAGCGCGAACCGCCGCCGATGAAGCTGTAGAACACCCAGCCCTTGGCCTTGAGCCGTTCTTTGATCGCATCCGGCAGCTTCAGGAAACAATGGTTTGCATCGACCGGATAGAGAAGCTCCACACCGGGCAGCGCCGTCATCTTTTCCGCCACCAGCCGCGCCAGCCGGTTGCCCTGCTCGGCGTGCTTGCGCCAGGTGTCATCGCGCAGCAGTTGCAGCCATTGGGCGGAAATGAAGCGCATCTTCGAGCAAAGCTGGCCCGCCTGCTTGCAGCGGTAGGCGAAGGCCTCGCCCAGGTCGCGACGGAAGAACACAACGGCCTCCGTCACCGCCATGCCCAGCTTGGTTCCGCCGCAGCAGAGCACGTCCACGCCCGCACGCCATGTCAGGTCCGCAGGCGCGCATTTGGCCGAGGCAAGCGCATTGAAGAACCGCGCCCCATCCATATGAACGCTCAACCCCTTGCGGTGCGCCAGGCTGGTCACGGCCTGCAGCTCGGCATGGGTGTACACAGTTCCCAGCTCCGTGCTCTGGCTCAGGCTCACGGCGGCGGGCTTGGGGTAATGAATGTCCGTGCGATGGGTGATCAGGCGCTCCACATCGGCGACGTCCAGCTTGCCCAAGGGGCTCTTGGCGGTCAGCAGCTTGGCCCCGTGACTGAAGAATTCCGGCGCGCCGCACTCGTCGGTCTCCACATGCGCCTCGTGGGCGGTGATGATGCTGTTGTAGCTGTTGCACAGGCTCGCCAGGGAAAGCGAATTGGCGGCCGTGCCGTTGAAGACGAAGTACACGTCACAGTCCGTCTCGAAGAACTGGCGGAAACTCTCGCAGGCCGCCCGTGTGATCTCGTCGTCACCATAGCTGGGCTGAAAGCCCTGGTTGGCCTCGTCCAGCGCCTGCCAGGCTTCGGGGCAGATGCCGGAGGTGTTGTCGGATGCGAAGTGGTATTTGGCCTGGCTCATGGGGACAAAGAAGTAGCGGGTTTGCGGGCGCGCAGTTCCACAAACATCAAGGCCAGTCCAAGGGCGAGCAACACGCCGTCACGGATGAACAGCTCAATGTAATTCGAATCCACCGCCGAGCCGCCAAAGCAGCCGCACTGAATGTTAAGACCCCGATGCCAGGCCGAACCGATGGCAAAGAAAAAGGCGACCAGCGACAGGTTCAACAGCAGCAGCCCGCCCTTGCGCAGCACGCCGGTGATCACCGCCAGACCGGCAAGCAGTTCCAGCCACGGCAGGAACAAGGCGAGCCAGGCGGCAAACGGGTCGGGCAGCATGTCAAAGCTGCGGATGTCCATGAGAAAGAGCGTGGGGTCCTTTAGCTTCAGCAGCCCCGCGTACACAAACACCCCGCCAAAGGCCAAGGCCAGCAGACGATGAAGCCAGATTCCAAGCGTTCGCATGATCATGTGGGCCGCTTTTTCGTGGTGCCGGGCAGGGCGCTGAGAAAGAAGTAACGCGGCGAGCTGAGCAGGTCTCCCACTTCGCGCGTGGCGACGGTGCCCAGGATCGCCTCCAGCTTTTCCAAAGTTGCCGGATACTTGCCGAGCCGCGCCCCCAGCCAGCGACGCAAGCGCTCGTTGGCATTGTACTCGATGGCCAGGGTGCCCACATTGAGCACCAGGGCGCCGCCACAGGCCGCGACGAGCCCCATGATCAGCAGCTTGAGGAAACGCAGCTTCAGCAGAAACACCGCGCCAAACGACAGGATGAACAGGGCGGTGGGCAGGTAGCGGCAGAGGCTGATGCATGTCTGCCTCCACTTCAGCGCCTCCTTGTCCTCCCCTGTTTGCAAGGCGTGTGCAGCTTCGTGCAAGGCGACGGCCCACGAGGCGAGGTCCTTGCCCTCCCGCGTGTCCCTGCGCAGGTACAGGCAGCGGCGCAACGGGTCAAAGTAGTCACTGACCACCCCTTCGTGCGGCACAATTTTGACATCCAGCACGTTCTGCGATCGAAGAAACTCATCGGCCATCGCCGCACCGGTCAGGTTCTCCGGCGAAACCATGCGGCGCCCCTTGCGCATGGCGTCCTGAAACTTGCCGTGGGCATATTGGCTGACACCAATGCCCACGGCAAAGATCAAGGTGATGATGAGGATGACGGACACGTGCGCGAAGATGGCGGAGGGAGACGTAGAGCGCAAGAACCTCTGGCCATTGGGTCCTGACATCACCGTCACAGGCCATCCGGGTGTCGTGCTCGGAAGCCTTTGAGGCTTCGCGAAGCCTTGGTCCAGCGCGGTCCGCGTTCAGACCCGCCGCTGCCGCTGGTGTCAAGCCGCAGTCCGGCAACCACCATGAACGCATGGCCGTCCTTGGCGTAGATGGTGATCCAGTCGCCTTCGCCGCTCCTGCCGAAGTGGCGCAACGCATCGGAGGTGGTGGGCTCCCTGAGCAGGCCCACGTCGTGCAGCACATACGAAACGGTGCCGGAGCAATCGTAGCCCTTGTCTTCGAATTTGGCATGCCCGCCGCCATAGCAGTACGGCTTTTTGCGCAGCTTGTTCCCCGCCGCCACAGCCCGCTGCACCTTGCTCGGAATGTTCGCCTGAGCCACCGCCTGGTCGTCGATCAGCATGCAGGTCTTGCCCGGCTTATACTCATAAGTCCACCTTTGCGGGCCGCTGCTGCACTGAGTGAGCAGCAGGCCAAAGCAAACAGTCATGACAAGGCGGAGGACGCAGGCTGGCATGGCGTGTATTTAACCATGCTTTATATTTCACTCCAAGCTTTTCGTGTGCAAACTGCGGCACGTGCTATGCATCGCCCATGCTGATTTCGGAGCTTTTTTATTCCGTCCAGGGCGAGGGGTCGCTTCTGGGCACGCCTTCCGTGTTCGTGCGCACCTCCGGCTGCAACCTGCGCTGCGGGTGGTGCGACACGCCTTACGCCTCGTGGAAGCCGGAGGGCACGGAGACGAGCGTGGCGGAGCTTCTGGCCCGCGTGAATGCCCATCCCACCCGTTTCGTCGTGGTCACCGGCGGTGAGCCGATGATCGCCAAGGACATGCCCGCCTTGCTGGCCGGGTTGCGGGCGGCGGGCAAGCACATCACCATCGAAACCGCCGGCACCATCGCGCCCGGCGGGGTGCCCTGCGATCTGGCCTCCATCAGCCCCAAGCTGAGCAACTCCACACCGGCTCTCGCGGAAGCGGGCGCGGCCTGGGTAGAGCGGCACGAGCGTACCCGCCTGCAACCTGAGGTACTGCGCGCCTGGTGCGCCGCCTATGACTACCAGTTGAAGTTTGTCATCTCCAGCGAAGCGGACCTCACTGAGGCTGAAAAGGTGATCGAATCCATCGGCCTGGCCATCCCGCCCGAAAAAGTGCTGCTGATGCCCGAAGGCACCAGCGCAGAAGCCATCCGCTCACGCAATGCCCTGCTGGTGGAGTGCTGCAAGGCGAAAGGCTATCGCTACAGCCCAAGACTGCACATTGACCTGTTTGGCAACAAGCGGGGGACGTGATTTTTCAAGAGCCACGGCGTTGCGCTGCCCGCGATTCAAGGAGTGACGTGCGTCCCGCCGTCATTCAGGAACGGGTGACTTGTGCGGAGGCTTGGACGGGCTTTGTGTGCAAACGTTTTCGGCTGCGCCGAACGACGGCGGGACGCCGATCGCTCCTTGGATCGCGGGCAATGCGTTGTGATGGTCATTGAAGGTGATCACACCTCTTGCTTCGGCAGGAGCTTCGCCACCAGCCAGAGTAGGCCGCCCACGACCAGCGCCAGCACGGCCCACAGCCAGGGGCTGCCTTTGCCGGAATCGCCGATGACAGTGTTCACCGGCTTCAATGCCTCTTCGGAACCGAGGGCGGCATTGACCGGCGTGGCAGCCCGAATTTCCGTTTCCACCAACGTCAAATCATAGCGCGGGGCAGCCGCCTCGCTGTTGCCGTAGTAGAGCTGGATTGGCGCGGAATCGGTGGTCTTGAACAGCAATTGGACCACGGGGTAGGACACCGTGACTTTATCCACCTGAAGAGGCGCGTTGTCACCATTGTCGGTTTCCAGGAAGAGTGTGTCGCCTTGCGCTCGATCACCCACAACCATGTTCAGCGGCGTGGCGGCACCGGGTTTCTGGTTCCATGAGGCCGATCCCAGGAAGGCCGAAACACTGTTGCCGTAGCTGTCGCGCCGCGATTCGCTCAGAGTCAGGCTGCGGGAGAACAAGGGCGTCGGCGAGGTAATCGTCATGGAGGTGACCGGCATCCCGGCAACGGGCAGCTTCAGTTGCCAGCGCGAAACGGCGGGACGTTTCGCATCGGCAGCGGGCGCGATGGAAACCGGCAGCTCATGGGGCTTCGAGGTCTGCCGCAGCAGATAAGGCAGTTGATGTCCGCTCTGCACCAGGCGCAGGTCAGAGTACCACGGTGAGGCATGTGCCAGGGCTTGGACGTCGAGTTCCAACTGCATCACCCCGCGATCACCCGTGGCAATGGGCCTGCGATAACTCCACCCTTTGAGGTCAATGACCGCCCCGGAAGCTCCGGTTTCGGGCAACGCGGCCTTCTTGTCGAAGGCGGGATTGGGGGTCAAAGGAGACACCTCGGCGTTGACCGAAGTAGCGCTGCGAAGCTGTTCTGACAGGGCCGCCACATCGTAACTGGGGGCATGAGCTCCCGGGCTTCCCGTGTAGAGCTGCCAGCGCCCGGCGTCGGCATGAAAGGCCATCATCACCGGATACCGTCCAGCCTCCACCCCGTCGATCTTCAGCGGCGGGCTGTCGCCATTCTCGATGTCCAGCACCAGCTCTGCGGCTGAAACCTGGGCGTGGATAGGGAGATCCAAAGTCGCGGCCTCATGCCCATCCAGCGCCACGCGAAACAGCGTCGAACTGGCGATGGAGCGGCCATTTGCCAGCAGGTTCACGTGGCGGCTGAACACCTGCTCGGAGGTCTGGACCCGAAGGGTGGCAAGCCAGAGATTCGCGGCCCCGAGAGGCACGCTGAGCCTCGTGTGGCCGGGAAGTTCCTCGCGCTTCCAGACCGTGAGCGACAAGGGCGTAGCCTTCGTCCCCGCCTGCTCCCATTCAACACCTGCGCCGGTGAACGCCACCGCTTCGGAGCGGTCATCACTGATGGTCACACGAATGTACTTCCAGGTCCCGGCAGTGAAAGGAACGCGCAGCCGGCTCGTGCCGTTGGTCTGCCTGAAGAGAACCTCATCATGCGCCAGGGGCTGCCACTGGGTTCCATCGCTTGAGCCCTCCACGGCGGCGGCCTTGATGAACGAAGCCGCCGTGGTTTCAAGGGTCACAGCATGGATGGCTTTGTCCGTGCCAGGGTCCATTTCCAAGACGGTGCTGCGATCCTGCAAAGCGGATCGGAAGGCGGCGACAGGCCTGGCCTGCACCGCTTCAAACTGCGGCCACTCAATCACATAAGGAGTCTCGACGCCTTGAGGACTCACCAGCCGGAGATCGTCAAGACGAGGCGCGGAGACATTGATCGTGCCCGTGGGCACCTCAAATCGCACAAGCCCGGAGGCGGAGACTTCGACGGACTGGACGTGCTGCCAGGCGGCATGAGGATCTGCGACGGCAACAAGAGAAGTTGTGCTCAACAAGCCAAGGGCTGCTGACAGGAATCGAGGGAACGGGATGGGTTTCATGAGCGGTCGGCTTTGCCGGTGTTGAGGAAGCGCTGATAGAGGAACGAGGCCAGGAGCGCGATCACCGCCACCACCATGAGGGCGCCCACGCGGTAGATGCTGTCGATGTACGCAAGGTCGTGAATGAACAGCTTCAGGAGCGTCACGGCCAGCAGGCCGATGCCGGCGTAGCGCACCGCCTTGCTATGCCACCTGAAGCCGATCATGAGCAGGGCCAGCGCGAACAGCCCCCAGCCGATGCTGTAGCTCATGTCACGCGCCAGCCGCCCCTCAAACTCGAAGGTCACAAACGGCATTCCCACCGGGGTGAAGGCGTCGGCAATCTCGATGTTCATGAGCAGGAACAGCAGCACGCCGCCAAAAGCGCAGAAAACACCCCGCAAATTGACGCCCCCCAGCTTGAGGTTGGGCTCGGCCAGCCAGCGCGCGCCGAGGAACTGCGCCGCAGCAACGAGGCCGTAAGCGTACAGGAACCAGTTCCACACCGGGGTGCCGGTGTGGGTGGCGTACTTCAGCACGGCGGGGTTCAGCGCCAGCCGGCAGAAGGACACCAGGAGCAGCGCCGCCCCCGTGTAATGCAGGCCCTTGTGAGGCACGCGGCGGAACAACCAGATCAGCGCGGCCCCTTCAAACGCCCAGCCGATGGTGATCCACTCCCGGTCGAACTGCAGGGGGAAGATCAGCGTGATAAAGAACAACCCCACCCCGCCAAACCAGGCGAGCTGGCTGAGCCGCGCCGGGTTGTCCAGGGGCTGCAGTTTCAGGATGGCGACGAGGCTCAGCAGTGAGGGGATGGTGAAAACGGCAGGCAGCATGCCCATCATGTGATTGGGCCAGGCCTGATCGACGAGATGGTGAGTGAGGCCAAAAGCCCCCAGACCGGCGACCGCCGCCGCAATCCATGGCAAAGTGGCGCGCCCGAGCGCCTTGCGGAAGACAAAGGGGAAGGCGGTGAACAGCGCGTAGAATCCCAGATACCAAAGCAGCGGCTGCACCGGCGCGTCCTTGCTGAAGTGATTCGCATGCCAGGTGTACTCAAGCCCCAGCGTGCAAAGCAGGGCGGCCAGCGAGAGCGCATGAATGCCGGCGACACGGGCAAGGCCAAGCAGGAACAGGCACAGCAGAAGCGCCAGGCCGAAGACCGGCGCAGGATTGGTCACAGGCAGGTGCACGGTGGCCATGATCAGCAGCGCAAAGGGCAGCACCGCCGAACTCACCGGCAAAGCCGCCGCCAGCGGATCGGCCCCTGCCTGGGCAAGCGTTGGCACCGTGCGGCGCGCCAGGATGCAGCTCGCGATCAGGAAGACCAGGGCGAATCCGCCGACTACCACAAGGAATTCCGGCAGGCTGCCCACCGTGGCGAGCGGCAGATGGAGAAGCCAGGCCCCGGCTCCCAGCAGCGTCAGCACGATGGAAGCCAGCACCGGCAGCAGGCGTCGTGTGACAAGGGCGAGGCCGATGACCAGCAGGTTCGTCAGCAGCAGCGCAGGCCAGAGGATGAAGGAGACGTTCTCCAGCACAAAGATTGGCAGCAGCCCAAGCAGCAGCACGGTGACGGGCATCCAGTGCGCAGCCGTGGCGGCAAGGCCAGGGTGCTTGCGCTGCCAGAGAACGCCAAAGGCGGTGTGCAGCAGTCCAAACACCAGGTAGATCGCCAGCCCTGCGGGCAGCAGGTCGGTGGTGAGCCGCGAGCAGGTCCACACCACAAGATGAACAAAGGTCAGTACCCCAACCACGGCAGGAGCAAGCCGTGCGCGCGGCTCCGTCCACGATACAAAAAGTGCGGTGGCGTTGATGAGGAGCACGAATGCATAGAGCAGCGCCGGCCGCTCGGTCACGGAGCCGTAGTCCAGCATGGCAAAGGAAGCCAGCAACGCACTGCCGCAGAGGCCCAGCGCCGACCAGGCGGGATACATGTCTTCGTCATCGCGGGAGCGCGACCACCTCGCCGCCGCCGCAAAAAGAAGCGCAAAGCCGGCGAACACGGCCACCAGCACCCAGGTCTTGGCCCCGTCAAAATAATGCTCCTTGTAACCAAAGTCGCCGAACCAGCCCAGTTGCATGAGCACCGTGCCGGTCGCGGCCAGGGCGGTGAGATGCAGCCAGCGCTGGTGCTTCGCCACCATCAGCAGCCCCACGTCCAGCAGAGCGATGTAACCGAACAAACCCGCAGGATTGTCCTGCCCGGTGCTGCACAAGACGGGCGTGAGAAAGCCGCCCACCATCCCCAGCACCGCCACCACCTGCGCGTTCATGCGCATCGCCAGAAGGAAGGCGACCGCAGTCACCAAGGTCATCACCCCAAAGGTCACGATGCTGTTGAAGGCGGCAAAATGGTAGAGCGCATGCGCGGCGAATGTGACGCCGTACAGCACCAGCACGCCGGTGGCGCAAAAGGTCTGGGCCAGGACATCGTAAGTCTTGCGTTTCTGCACGATCACCCCGGCGGCGAGGAGGGCCATGCCGGTGAGGAAACCAATGGCGATGCGCACCTCCGCAGGAATGAGATTCCGTTCAAACGCGTACTTCACGAAGAAGACCACACCGAGGAACAAGGCCAGCCCCCCCACCCAGGCAAACAGCTTCACCCCCATGAACTGCTCGAAGTTCATCGGCTTCGGGACCGCCGGGACCGATTTCGGCGGCAATGGCGCTGGCACAGGCAAAGGTGGTGGAGCAAGGGGTTGATGAACCGGCTCGATCGTTGGCAGCGGCAATACGACCGGCACCGGCGGCGGGGCCTGCACCTCCTGGCTCACAGGTTCGGGTCTGGGAACAGGAGGTGCAGCCGGCGCAGCAACGCCTTCCTGCACCGCCGTGCTGACAGCGGCCATGCCACGTTTGACCTCGACGGCCGGCGAACCGGCCTCCAAATCCTTCACCCGCTGCACGAGCCGGTCCACCCGCTCACCGTGGATTCGGTTGGCCTCATTCAAGCGTTGCTCCAGTTCACGGATCCTCCGGCTTGCAGACCCGGCTTTCACCAGCGCCACGATGGGGCCGATGAGCAGCCAAAGGAGAACGAGGAGGCCAAGGAGGATGATCGGTTCCATAAAGAAGGGTGGCAGGAGGAAGGACCCGCCTGCCGCCTACTTTGCCTGAAATCACCGCCAATGGGAATTGATAAACTTTGACCTTCCATTGAGAAACTGAATAGGCTGCGGTCATCAGCGCGATGAATGTCCACCACCTCGAACTCTTCTACTACGTGGCCAAGCACGGCGGCGTGAGCGCCGCAGCCCGCCAGATTCCCTACGGCATTCAGCAGCCGGCGATCAGCGCGCAGATCCTGCAGCTTGAGGATTCGCTGGGGCTCACCCTGTTCCAGCGCCGCCCGTTTCAACTCAGCGCCGAAGGGCAGAAGCTGTTCGAGCACATCGAGCCCTTCTTCAACGGCCTGCCCGCGCTGGAGCAGCGCCTGCGCGGGGGCGCCGAAACACGGCTGCGCATTGCCGCGCCGGAGATCGTGCAGCGCGAGTACCTGGCGCGGCTCATGGTGCGCATGAAGAAACGTGTGCCGCAGTTTCACTTCATGCTCACCAACGGCAGGCAGGGCGAAATCGAATCCCAGTTGCTCGCCCAGGAGGTGGACCTGGGCCTCTCCCTGATCACCGACAAGACGACGGTGGGCATGAACACCCGCGAACTGCAACGCCTGTCGATGGTGCTGCTGGTGCCGGAAAAGAGCCGCATCAAACGCGCGGCCGACGTGCTGGGCCTGGACCGCATTGATCTGCCGCTGATCACCCTGGGCGCACGTGAAGCCCTGTCGCGCGTGTTCGCCGAGGAACTGCGGGTTCGCGGTCTGGACTGGCTGCCCACCCTCGAACTGGTGGGCCTGGACCTGATTGCCCGCTACGTGGCGGAGGGGCTGGGCATCGGCCTCAGCCTCCACGTGCCAGGCATGGCCCTGCCTGCCGGTGTGCGCGAAGTCATGCTGGAGGATTTCCCCACCATTCCCTTCTGTGCGCTGTGGATGGGCCGGCTGACGCCGCTCGGCGAGAGCTTCCTGGAGGAATCACGAGCGCTGGCGGCGGAGCTGTTTGGGTAAAACAGTGTTACATACGCTTGCCAGCCTGTGTCGCCTCATTGAAATTGCCTGCGCTCAGTAGAGTAGGCAGGAGAGTCCGGCGGGTTCCCCTGCCCCTCATCAAACCGGACGGGCGGTTATCCCCCACCCGGCTCTCCGAGTCTTGTTCATCAGAGGCCATTATTCGCACCATGCGGCTTTGAGCGGGGGCTGATAGAGCCGGTAACGGACCTCGAACTTTCAACTGGTTGTGGACTTTCCACAGGCCGCCTTTGCACACCAGTGCCAGCGGGCCAGGCGTTCATTCACGGACTTGCGCACCTCGCCAAACCCTTCACTGCTGTTGGCATGGTGATAGCAGCCCTTCCAGCTTCTGAGCTTGACATTGGCGCGCTGGTGGCTGACGCCAGGGCGTCAACGCGATTTTGGGCGTGGTGTGCGGACGCAACAAAGCCCGCGGTTTTGGCCGCGGGCTTTGCTGTTTTGGGGGGTGCTTGAACGCACTCTCCGGGGGGTCCACTCCGGTGAAGGAAATGGATACTGGCGATGTCCTACTTTCGCGCGGCCTGTTGCCGCACTATCATTGGCGCTGCGACGTTTCA
>CAINXC010000024.1 GCA_903854655.1 uncultured Verrucomicrobiota bacterium
CGGCGAAGGCCAAGAGGGTGATCTACCTGCACATGTCCGGCGGGCCGCCGCACCTGGACATCTTCGATTACAAGCCGGAACTGGTGAAGCACAGCGGCGAGGACTGCCCGGACTCCGTCCTGAAAGGTCGCACCTTCGCCTTCACCAGCGGGGTGCCCAAGCTGATGGGCACGCCGCGCACTTTTGCCCGTTACGGCAAGGGCGGGCTCACCATGAGCGATGCCGTGCCAAACTTCCACACCATCGCGGACGAGATGTGCCTCATCCGCTCGATGCACACGGACCAGTTCAATCACGCGCCCGCCGAGCTTCTGTTGTTCACCGGTCACGCCCGCCAGGGCCGCCCCTCGATGGGCTCCTGGGTCACCTATGGTCTGGGCACCGAGAACGAGGACCTCCCCGGTTTCGTGGTGCTCATTTCCAGCGGCGTTCAGCCAAGCGGCGGACAGGGCTGCTGGGGCAGCGGCTTCATTCCCAGTGTGTACCAAGGGGTGCAGTGCCGCTCCAAAGGCGACCCTGTGCTCTACGTCTCAGACCCGGCTGGCATGGATCGCACCATGCGCCGTCGCACGCTGGATGCGCTGAAGGATCTCAATGAACTTCAGGTCAAAGAACTCGGCCATCCTGAAACCGTGACGCGCATCGCGCAGTACGAGCTGGCCTACCGTATGCAGACCAGCGTGCCGGAGATCATGGACATCTCGCGCGAACCCGCCGCCGTGCTCGAAGACTATGGCGCCAAGCCCGGCGAAGCCAGCTTCGCCAACAACTGCCTGCTCGCCCGCCGGCTGGTGGAGCAGGGCGTGCGCTTCGTTCATCTGTTCGACTGGGGCTGGGATTTCCACGGCACCGGACCGAAGGAAGACATCCGCGGCGGCCTGACCGAAAAGATGACGAAGACCGACAAGCCGGTCGCCGCCCTGATCAAGGACCTGCGCCAGCGCGGCCTGCTTGATGACACCATCATCGTCTGGGGCGGCGAATTTGGCCGCACCCCCTTCCGTGAAGGCCGCACCGCCAAAAGCCAGGTGCTGGGCCGCGACCACTACCCCGACTGCTACAGCCTCTTCGCCGCAGGCGGTGGCTTCAAGGCGGGCTACGAGCACGGCAGCACCGACGAGCTCGGCTTCAAGATCGCCGAGGACGGCGTGCATGTGCATGACCTCCAGGCCACCATCATGCACCTGCTGGGATTCGATCACGAACGCCTCACCTACCGCTTCCAGGGCCGCGACTACCGTCTCACCGATGTCAGCGGCACCGTGGTAAAGAGTCTGCTCGCCTAGCTCCTCCTCCTCGAAGCCGCAAGCCGTGGCTCGATGCTTTCGAGGAGGAGCGAGAAAGTGAAAGGTCAGACCGCCAGCCGGTAGAAGCGGATCGCATTGCCGGACCACAGCCTGCGCTGATCCGCAAGCGGGCGTGCGGCAATGATTTGTTTCAGCGCCTCCACCCATCCGCGCACAGGACTGCCCAGCAGGCACACCGGCCAGTCGCCGCCAAACACCACACGATGCGGCCCGAACGAGTCGAGGCAGTGGTTCACCACCGGGGCCAGGTCCTCCGCCCGCCAGTGCCCTGGAGGCACCGAAGCAACGATGCCGCTGATCTTGCAGATCACGTTTGGACGCTGTGCAAGTGCGTCAATGCCGCGTTTCCATCCCTTGGCGGTGCCGTTGCGCTTCATGCCGGGAGCCAGCTTGGGATTGAAGGTCTTCGGGTCGCCATTGCCGCAATGATCCAGAACGAAATGCGTCTCCGGGCACCTGGCGGTGAGCTTTGCACCATCCAAAAGCTCGTCAGGGCGCATCGTCAGCTCGAAGTTCAATCCATGGCTTCCCAGGATCTGCACTCCGCGCACAAAGGCGGGTTGCAAGCAGTAGCCTCTGGGCACCGAATCGCTGTGCAGCACCTGCCGCAGCCCCTTCACAATGCCATCACCCGCGTAGCGCTTCACGTAGCTCTCAAAATCCGGGGACATGGGCCGCCCGCCAATCGTCGCGGCAATGGTGGGCGTATGGCCGGCGCGGCACTGGGCCACAATCGTGTCCGCCTCCTTCACATGATCCCCCGGCACCACATCCACCTCCATGTAAATGGACTTCACGTGATAGCCCGCAAAGGCTTCCTTGTACTCCTTGGTCGTGTAATTGTGGCGCAGAATCTCCGGTGTCTCGGCCTGGTCCAGCCAGGGCAGATTTAACTTGCTGCGGTCCCAGAGGTGCTGGTGCGTGTCAATGATCAGCGCATCCGGCGACCTTGGATCGAGGACGGCGCATGAGGTGGCGGCAGAGGCAAGCGCGGCGCTGCCCGTGGCTTGGAGAAAGTCCCGGCGATTCATAAATAAATAGGCGCGCAGGATGCGAAATTTGGCGATGGTTGTCCAGCTTCCTGCAAATCCTGCGAAACAAGAAAACGTCTCGCTTGTGTGCCAACATTGTGCTAAAGTACGTTTTTACACTCTTCTCGTGCCTACTTCCTCCTCTTCCACGCCGCCCTGCCGTTCCGGCAAAGACCTCATCAACGCCATCCGCCCCTTCACGCGGGAGTCGCGCGCCACCAGTTGGTGGTGCCTGATCAGCACGCTGTGCATCCTGGCTGTGGTGCTTTCCGCCGCCGCCCTCGCTCCCTGGTGGCCGGTTCAGCTTGCGTTGTCCCTGTTGGGAAGCCTCGTCATGGTGAGGGGTTTCGTGGTGTTTCACGACTTCATGCACGGTGCCATCCTGCGCGACTCGTGGCTTGCCAAGATCGTCCTGTATTTCTATGGGATCCTGCTGCTCACACCGGCCCGCACCTGGCGTGAAACGCACAATTTCCACCACGCCCACGTCGGCCAGATCACCGGTCCCTCGATCGGCTCCTTCCCCGTTCTGACCACCGAGCAGTGGGCCAAGACAGGCTTCTGGGCACGCCAGTGGTACCGCTTCAACCGCCACCCCCTCACCATTCTCTTTGCTTATGTGACGGTGTTCCTGTTCACCATGAGCTTCGAGTCCTTCGTGAAGAACCCCCGCAAGCATTGGATGTCCCTGCTCACCCTGGTAACCCACGGCGCCATCATCTGGGGCCTCTGGCATTTCGGCAGCCTTCCCATCATGTTCTTCGGCTTCCTGCTGCCTGCCCTCGTCGCCTCCGCCGTGGGAGCCTACCTCTTCTATGCGCAGCACAACTATCCCGGCACCCGCATCTACATGGGTGAAGACTGGGATTACTTCCAGGCCGCGCTGGAAACCTCCAGCTACTTCAAGTTCGGCCCCATCATGAACTGGTTCACCGGCAACATCGGCTACCATCATGTGCATCACCTCAGCGCCTCCGTCCCCTTCTACCGCTTGCCGGAGGCCATGGCCGCCATCCCTGAATTGCAGACCCCCACGGTGACCACCCTGCACCCTCGGGACATCATCGGCTGCTTCCGTTCCAATCTTTGGGATCCCGTGAAGCAGGCCATGGTCAGCTACCGTGAAGCCCGCGAAGCCGCCAAGAGTGCTGGCAACGACTCAATGGATTCCGGCCTCATGGCCTAGGCTTTGAGCGAGAGTCCGGTGCGGCGGCATACAGGATCCAGCATTTACACCGCCGCCAGCACCAGCGAGGTGTCAATGCCGCTGAACCCCAGCGAGTTTGTCAGCACCCTGCGAATGATTTTTTCCTGTGCTTGCAGGGGCACCAGATTAAAGCCGGAGCAGGCCTCGTCGATGTCATCCAGATGCAGGGTCGGAGGCACCCAGGAGTGCTCCATTCCCAGCAGGCAGGCGGCGACCTCCAGGGCCCCTGCGGCACCCAGGGTGTGCCCTGAATAAGGTTTGATGCCGGAGATCGGGATGCGCTTCGCATGATCGCCAAACACCGCCTCGATGTGCTTCAACTCATTGGGGTCGTTTGCCGGTGTGCCTGAAGCGTGCGCGTTGATGTAATCGATGTCTTCGGCGTTCATCCGCGCATCCTCCAAGGCCAGACGCATCGCGGCCTGCAGGGCCACTCCGGTGGGTTCCGGACTGCTCATGTGATGCGCCTCGTTGGTCACCGCATAGCCCGCGATCTCGGCAAGAATGCGCGCGCCCCGCCCCCGCGCGTGAGCCAGGCTCTCAACCACGAACAGCGCCGCCCCTTCGCCCATGATGAAGCCGTCGCGCTCCCTGTGATAGGGGCGGTACAGCCCGTCGCGGGCCATCGTGTGAATGTTGTCAAAGGCCGCAAAGATCAGCGGCGACAACGGAGTCTCGGCCGCTCCGGCAAGGACCACATCCGCCGAGCCATACTGGATCATGCGCAGGGCGTCACCCAGGGCGGCGTTGCCTGCGGCGCAGGTGTTGGCATTGGTCACGCCCGGGCCTTGCAGCCCGAATTCGATGGCCAGGTTGCCCTGCGCGCTGCCGCCAAAACCCTGCACCCCCAGCGAGGGCTGGATGCCTCTGGCCCCACGCTGCATGAACACGCCATGCTGCGCCTCCCCATGGGCAAAGCCGCCCAGCGCACTGCCGAGGCTGACACCGGCGCGCAAGCTGGGGGTCTCGTGCGAAAGCGCAATACCTGCGTCCTCGACCGCCAGGTGCGCCGCCACACATGCGAACTGAGAAAAGCGGTCCATGCGCTTCAGCCGGTGCGGTGCAATCCATGAGCGCGGCTGCCAGTCGTCAACCCACGCCGCGTGTTTCGCCCCGAACTCACGAGTGTCGAAAAGCGTCAGCACGCGCACCGGGCTTTGCTGTCGTTGCAGCCCCGCCCAGAACGCCGCCTTGCCGATGCCCAGGGCCGACACCACCCCCATGCCCGTGATAACAGCCCGGCGGGTATCCGATGATGGGTGATGAAAGCTCACGCTTTGAAGATGATGAACTTCCGGGACACGTAGTTCACCATGAACGAAGTCGTAACGAAGGCCACCGTGGCGAGTGATGACGAGGTGTGGAAATGCTCCACCAGGTAGTCCACCACCCACAGGCCCGGAAAAAAGCCAAGCGCCGCGACCAGGCAGAACAGGAAAGCCTCCATGCCCCGGCTAAGCTTGCCGCGCTTGAACACAAACTTCACGTTCAACACGTACCCGACAACGGCGCTGAAGGGAAACGCGATGGCATCGTTGAGCAGCAGGTTGTGCTTGCGCAAGGCTTCGTCCAGCACCTGTCCATTGATGACCATGCCCTTGACCGCAGGAAACACGGTCTCCGAGAGCACGAACACAATCACGCTCAAGGTCACCGTCGCCAGGCCGCCGCAGAAAACGTACTTGAGGAACTGGATGGTCGGGTGGGCATCGTGGGATTTGACGCGATGAACGATCGTCTTGAAATCATTCTCGCGCACAAACTGCGAGGCGCTGGCGATCAGGGAGAGCATGAGGGCCGGTATGGTGCGAAGAATGGCGGGAAACTCAAGTGGATTGCGGCACTAAAGTCCTGCCTGTTGGCCTTGCTCAAACCGCCCGCCCGCCCCGCCATTTTACAGTGACACGCCGCGCTTCCACGGCAGGAAGTCATCCTGCCCCAGCGCGACAGCTTTGGGTGCCACGCGGCCGCTGGCGACCTCGATGTTCAGATCCAGGAGATCCTCGCCGAGCTGCCTGATGCTGGCGTCGCCAGTGATCACTCCGCCGGTGTCGAAGTCAATGATGTCTGCCATGCGGATGGCGAGGTCAGTGTTGGTGGCGATCTTGAGCGTGGGGCAGATCGGATTGCCGGTGGGCGTGCCCAGGCCGGTGGAGAACAGCATCAGGGTGCAGCCGCCGCCCGCCAGCGCGGTGGTGCTTTCCACATCATTGCCCGGTGTGCAGTAAAGGGAGAGGCCGCCGTGCTTGCGAATCGTCTCGGGATAGTCGAGCACATCAACGATGGGGGATGTGCCGCCCTTGGTTGCAGCGCCGGCGGACTTGATCGCATCGGTGATGAGGCCGTCGCGAATGTTGCCAGGTGAAGGGTTCGCATCGAAGCCGGAACCGCAGGCCTGTGCGGCGCCCTCGTAACTGCGCATCAGGCGCACAAATTTGTCGGCCAGCTCCGCCGTCACGCAGCGGTCGCTGAGGCTTTGCTCAATGCCACAGAGTTCCGGGAATTCGCTCAGCACCGGCGCGCCTCCCAGTGCGGCCAGCAGGTCCGCCGTGTGACCGATCACTGGATTGGCCGAGATGCCCGAGAAACCATCGCTGCCGCCGCATTCCACGCCGATAATGAGATCGCTCAGCGGTGCCGCCTCGCGCACCTGTTCATTGGCCTTGGCCATGCCCGTGAAGGTCGCCTTGATCGCTGCGGCCATCATGTCGCGCTCGGACTTGCTCTTCTGCTGCTCAAAAATGTGCAGCGGCTTCTTGAAATGCGGATTGCGCACGGCGAGCTCACTTTCCAGCAGGCTCACCTGGGCATGCTGGCAGCCCAGGCTCAGCACCGTGGCACCGGCCACGTTGGGATGATTGATGTACCCTGCCAGCAGCCCGCACAGGGCGATCGCATCCTGCCTTGTGCCGCCACAACCCAGGCCGTGCTCCAGGAACTTCACGCCGTCCACATTGGCGAACAAGGGCCGGGCCTGGCGGATGCCGATGTCGGCAAAGTCATCATCCTCCATGTTGCCCGCCTGCCAGGCGCTCACCAAGCCTGCGGCATAGGCTTCGTACGGTCCGGCTTTGTGGTAGCCCAGCGCGCGGGTCAGCGCCTCGCGCATGAAGATCAGGTTGCGGTTCTCACAGAACACCAGCGGAATCACCAGCCAGTAGTTCGCCGTGCCCGCAGGGCCGTCGGGACGCTTGAAGCCGTCAAAAGTGCGTCCCGCCCATTTCGACACATCCGGTGCGGTCCACGCATACTCGCGCTGCTTGCCTGCGAAGGCATCCGTGTCATGCGCGACATTGCCCTGGCTGAGCAGGCCTCCGGCGCTGATCGGTTTTGTCGCGCGTCCCACGGTCACCCCGTACATGGTGATGCGGTCACCGATGGCAAAATCGCGCGCAGCAAACTTCTGCTTGGCCGGAATCGTTTCCGTCACGGTCCAGGTGTGCCGATCCACCGTCGCAACGGAGCCAGCGGAGAGGGAGCGAAGGGCAACGATGGCGTCATCGGCGGGATGCACGCGTTGGATGAGTCGGGCGGTGGCGGACATGGGTCAAGACTAAGCGCGGGAGAAGGCCGGGCGCAAGCAATGCCGCAGCTCACCTCATGGCGGCCATGGCAGCGAACAGGCGGGGCCTTTCGGTCGTGATGATGTCGTTGTGATGCCCCTGCGGCAGCGCTTCAAAGCGGACCATGCCGGGGAACCTGCGGCCCAGTTCCTCGCCCATGGCAAAAGGGATCACCTCATCATCCGTGCCATGAAAGGCGGTCACATGCACCCCTCCTCTCGCCCGCAGCCGCTCCAGCACTGCCACATTGTCAAAACGATGGCGCAACACCTCGCACAGAGGCC
>CAINXC010000025.1 GCA_903854655.1 uncultured Verrucomicrobiota bacterium
CGAGGCGGTGTAATCATAGGTCACCGTGGCCGTGCCATGGGCGCTGCCGCTGAACAGCGTGTCCCAATGGGCGTCGCCGCCGGCGTTGGAGTTGATGTTGATGCCGAAGGAGTTGACCATGTAGATCGGCACCGTGCCGGAGCCTTCAAATGAGGTGATGAACGAGTCCGACGGCGAGATCGTGAAGCTGTCGTTGATCGCACCGGTGCCGGCGGGCGAGTAGGTGTAGGTGCCGCCGTTGGCCGCCAGGGTGTGGCTGCCCGAGATGGTGGTGGACTGCACGAAGTCATCCGTCTGCAACGGTGCGCCCGGGTCCGCCGAGGTGGAGGGGGCATACACGCTCAGGTCGTTGTTGACCTTGACGCTGGAGATGGTCACCGGATTGGTGCCCAGGTTGGTGAGCGTGGCGCCGACGTTGGAGTTGATGGACCAGCTCAGCGTCACGCCCGTGAGGGTGCCCAGGCTGGTGTTGAACTGGTTGAGGTTGATGGTGGCGCTGTTCGTGAACGAACTCACGTTCTGGGTGTAGGAGATCTCAGCGGCGTTGGCCGCCGTGGCGGCCAGGAGGCTGAGTGTAAGCAGGGAGGTGTAGAGGATTTTCATACCATTACAGATCGTAGTATCCATAATTCCTGACAAACTGAGAATGGTAAGGAAGTATTTAGCCAAAGGTTCCAAATCGGAAGCCCTGCCGAGCGCCTGTCGGACACGACATGTAGCGGAAAACGTGTTTATTCTGTAGCGCCGCGTGCAGCACTCGTTGGCACAGGTTCGTCGGGCTCTCCCCATGCGCAGGGAGGCGCATTGGAGTCAGGCCCCGGCAGGATTCAATCCCTCAGGCCTGGCCGCCGTCGTAATCCACGGCGCCGGCCTGCATGATCTTCTCGATGCGCAGGCGCTCCTGCTCGAAGCCTTCCTCGCTGAGGCGGCGGGCGACGGGCTGGCTTTCGGCCAGGATCATGCGCACCTTGCTGAAGGGGCGGGGAATTTGAAAGCGGTCCCAGGTGCCCTTGAATTTCCAGGGCCGGTCGTACTGCACGTACACGGGCAGGATGCGCGCGCCGGTGAGCTGCGCGAGCTTGAGCGGGCCGGGGTTGAGGGAGTAGCAGGGGCCGCGCGGGCCGTCGGGGGTGATGCCCACGTCGTAGCCCTGCTTCATCATGTCCGCCAGGGTGATCAGCGCGCTCATGCCCTGGCGCGAGCTGGAGCCGCGCACCGGCTTGAAGCCGAACTCCGCGCACACGTCCGCAATCACCTGGCCGTCGCCGCTGGGGCTGCTGAGGATGCAGCCATGAACGTGCGGCAGCCACTGCTCGTGGATGTAGGGCATGATGAACATGCGGTTGTGCCAGAAGGTCCAGATGATGGGCGGGCGCGCCTTGGAGCCCAGCACGCCGGCGCGGTCCTCCACCTCATAGGTGAGGGTGGTGGCGACAGCGCGCACGAACCAGCCGATGATCCTGCCGGCGTTTTGGATGCGAATCTTCATTCGCGCCTCAGAGCCATCCGGTTTGCTGCAAGCGACCGGTCAGCTCCATCTGCCGGTCGAGCTGGGCGGCATACGCGGCGTGGGCCGCCGCATCCGGGACGCAGCGGGTGGACTCGTCGAGCGCGACCAGTCTGCCGCACAGTGTCTCATAACTGGTGGCGCCGCCCGCCTGCGCGTACGCGGCCTGCACGGCGGCCCCCAGCGCCGCGCCCTCGCTGGTGCTGAGCGTGACCACCTCGGCCCCGAACGCGTCCGCCGTGATCTGCCGCCACACGGCGCTGCGGCTGCCGCCGCCGGTTAGGCGGACCTCGGTCGGGTTCATGCCCAGCTCGCGGAAGCGTTTCAGGCCGTAGGCCAGGCCCAGGGTGGCGCCTTCCACCGCCGCGCGGGCGATGTTGGCCGGGGCCATGTTGGTGGGCCGCAGGCCGTGCATCACTCCGGAGCCGTTGGGCAGGTTGGGCGTGCGCTCGCCGTTCAGGTAGGGAAGGAACATGATGCCCTCCGCGCCTGCGGGGGCGCTCTTCACCGCCGCCTCAAGCTGCTCGTGGTTCCAGCCGAACAGGTGGCGCACCTGCTCGGTGACGACGGTGACATTCATGGTGCAGACCAGCGGCAGCCACTGGTCCGTGCTGTCGCAGAACGCGGCCACCTCGCCCTGGCCGTCCACCACCGGGGCGCCGGCCACGCCATACAAGGTGCCGCTGGTGCCGAAGCTCGCGGTGACGCAGCCGGGCTTCACATTGCCGGTGCCGATCGCGCCCATCATGTTGTCGCCGCCGCCGGCGCTCACGATCACCTCCGCGCCCAGGCCCCACTTCGCGGCCAGCTCCGGGCGGATGGTGCCGTGCACTTCGCGCGATGAGCCCAGGGGCGGCAGCATGGAGCGCACGCGCGGGTCGATGAAGTCGATGATCTCAAAACACCACTGGCGGGTGCGCACATTGAGGATGCCCATGCCGGAGGCGTCGCCGTACTCCATGCGCTTCACGCCGGTGAGCCAGAAGTTGATGTAATCGTGCGGCAGCAGGATGGCGGTGGTTTTGGCAAAGTTCTCCGGCTCATGCTGCTTCATCCACAGCAGCTTGGGAATGGTGTAGCCGGGCAGCATGGCGTTGCCCGCGAGGTGGATGCAGCCGGGCTGGCCGCCGAATTCATGGGCGATCTCGTCGCACTGCGCGGCGGTGGAGGTGTCGCACCACAGCTTGGCCGGGCGCACTGGCTTGTCGTCGGCCCCCAGGGCCACGAGGCCGTGCTGCTGGCCGCTCACGCCGATGCCCTTGATGGCGGAGCGCTTGCCGCCCAATTGCTGCACGCAGGAGCCGACGCAGGCGTCCACCGCATCAATCCAGTCCTGCGGGTGCTGCTCCAGATGCCCGGCGGGCAGGCCGCTGATCAGGCTGTAGGCCTGCTGGTGATGAGCGAGGATGGCGCCCGTTTCAAGGTCCAGCACGATGGCCTTCGTGCTCTGTGTGCCGCTGTCAATGCCGAGGAAATACATGTCGATGGAGGAGTGTGACGTGGAGCCCGCATCATAGGCGTGGCCTCAGGCCGGCGGCAACCGCAAATCGGGGTGTGGCGGAGTGCAAAGTGGCTCACGCGGCCCTCCGCGTGAAACCGAAAACCTGCGCGCAGCGCCACACACCGCTCCCGGCGCTTTGCTGTATCCCAGCACTGGGAAGGGAATCGAGGCGCTGCGCGCGACTGTTTTCGAGCCCCGTCGGGGGCGACGGCAGCGACTTTGGGCGTGGGCCACTTCGCTCTTGTGAGCCCTCTCACTTGTCCCGCTGCTGCCCGCTCAGGTGCAGCTTGCGCCGCAGTTCCTCCTCTTCCCGGTAGTTGTCCGGAGGCTTGCCATCAAAGACGATGCGCTGCTTGTCGAAGTGCATCGCAAACTGATAAAGCTCGGCCCAGCAGCGCAGGATGTCCATGAGCTTCGCGTTCTTCAACGACAGCTTTCGCACCTCTTCGATTGATCGGGGCGCCATGGGGCCGATCACGATCTCCAGGTCCGCCACGCGGGGATCGCTTTTGAGGGCTTCTCGCAGCGTCCGGTTGACCGCCTCATAGAGGTTCGCTGCGGACAGTTCATACTCCGGAATCACCTTCTGGCACACCAGCCAGGAGAGAGACGGGGTGCCGGCTTCTTGTTCGGGTTCTGCAGCATCTGCGATCCCAACAGCCGAGCCAAAGGCCAGCAGCAGCATCAGAAGCAACGAGGGGTATTTCATCGCCGCGGCCTCACTTCGACGGGTCCGTCACCGTTCCGGCAAACACGATGCCGCCGTTGCGGTCGTCGATCAGGAAGAACAGGAACGGGTGATCGGCGATGAAGGTTTTCGCGGGCGGCTCCTTTCTCGGCATGGCTGTGGCGCGCATCATCACCACGGCGGTGGCGGCGGCGGCTTCGGTGCCTTTTTCGGCCACCTTGATCCAGGCCTGGTGGATCACCTCGGCGATCTTCACAGGGCTCTCGCACAGGGGGCTGAACTGCGCCTCGTCGCTGAAGGCGCGGGGCATGCCCATGGCTTTCAGATCGGTGGACAAGGCCATCTTCGCCGAGGCCTCAAACCTTGGAAGCTGCACGATCACGCGAGGCTCCTCCTGCAGGCCTGAGAGCACGTTTGCAAACCCCTTGGCCTGCAAAAACGCAGGGCCGGTGAGCGCCCCCTTCTGCTTCGGCAGCACCAGCACCATCGCCATGTCCCCGCCCTGATAGCGCAGCCGCACCGCCTGCAGGCGGTCGTTCTCAAACCAGCCGGAGGAGAAGGTGTCGGACATTGTCTCCGGCTGCACCACACGTCCGGAATCGAGCGTGAAGGCGCGCCTGCTGGTGTTCCGGGCATTGAAGGGCGCCGCCCACTGGCCGTTGAAGTAGATGGCGTTGGTGAGCACGAGCCGGGTGTCGGCGTTGATGACGCCCTGGGCCAGCAGGTCCTTGATCTTGTTCTCGGTGTTCGCAGCCACCCATTGGTTGATCGTTTTGCGCGAGCCCTCGGCGTTGCCGGAGAAATCGAGGGGTTCGAGCCCGGCGCCGTACTCCTTTTCGGCGAGGCTGAGGAACCCGGGGCGGAAGGGCAGCCCCTTTTTGCCCCACAGGCGGTTGGCCACTTTCATTTGCACGCCGCCAACTTTTTTCAGGCTTTCCGACCAGCCGGACACAATGGCATTCGCGCTCTTGGCGGGCAGGGAGAGCACCTTCTGCATCTGCTGCAGGGTTTCCGCTTCCGCGCCCGCTGAGGTCATCGCCAGGGCGGACCAGATGCTGAAGGGAGAGAACACCTGGTTGTCCTTGGCCGCGCCCTGGTGTTCCAGCAGCGAAAAGCAGAAGGCGTTGTCGGATCTGGCGGCATCGTCGAGGCCCATGGCGGGGAGCGTAAGGCCGAAGGCCAGGGCGGTCACGGACAAAGATCGTCTCCACATGGGCGGATCATGGCCTGGGCCGGCAGGGAAAGTCAATGGTGGTTGTATCGCATGGATTTCCTTGTCACTCCTTTTTCTTCTTCTGCGTCGCGACCCAGTTCACGGCCTGGCGGATCATTTCGGCGCTGGTGGAGAATTCCAGCTTCTCCTTGATGTGGTCGCGATGGCCGGCCACGGCCTTGGGGCCCAGGTCGAAGTGGGCGCCGATTTCCTTGGCGGTGCGGCCCTCGCCGAACAGGCGGAAGATTTCGAACTCGCGGTCGCTGAGCTTTTGCAGAGCCGGGTTGGAGCCCTTGGGGCTGGCGCTGTCGAAGGTGTGCTGCGCGCCGGCGGTGAAGCTTTCGCTCAGGTAGGTGCCGCCCTCCAGCACGCGGCGGATGGCGGCGAGCATCACGGGGCCGGGGCTGTCCTTGTTGATGTAGCCCCTGGCGCCGGCCTGCAGCGCCCGCTCGGCGTACAGCGATTCGTCGTGCATGGAGCAGACGATGACCTTCAGGCCGGGGTGCAGGACGACGAGATCGGCCACCAGCTCGATGCCGCTGCGACCGGGCATGGTCAGATCGGTCACCACCAGGTCCGGGTGCTCGCGTTCCACCGCCTGCAGGGCCTCGGCCCCGTTGGTGGCGGTGGCGCAGACTTCGAGATCGGGCTGCGCGTTGAGCATCAACTGGTAGCCGGCGATCACCACGGGGTGATCATCCACGAGCACGATGCGATGCCTGGCACCTTCGCTGGCGGCAGGGCTGAAGGTGGGCGCATTCATACCGGTGAAGGGATGGTGCAGGCGATGCGGGTGCCGCCGGCGGGCGCGGAGCCGATGTCGATCTTGCCGCCAACGAGCTCGGCGCGGTGGCGCATGACCTGGAAGCCGATGCCGCTGCCGGCGGCGAGGGATTCGGGCAGCCCGTCGCCATCGTCCTCCACGACCAGGACGAGGTGGCCGTTGCTGCGGTCCAGACCGATGCGGATCTCGCCGGGGGCGGCGTGCTTGAGGGCGTTGTTCACGGCCTCCTGGGCGATGCGGTAGAGGGTTCCGGCCACCGCCGCATCGCTCACACTGACAGGGGCGGAGCAGTCGAACACACAGCGCACCCCGGTGCTGCGGGCGGTCGAGACGGCCAGCTCGTGCAGGACGTTCATGAGGCCGTCGTCATCGCTCAAGCCCATGGGGGCGAGGCCGTGCGAGAGGGTGCGCACGGCACCGATGGTCTGGCGGATCTGGCCGCAGAGGTTTTCCGCCTGCGGGGCCAGCTCGGGCGCCTTCGTCTCCAGGGCGGTGATGAGCCCCATGGTCGCCAGCGAGGCGGCGGTGAGCCGCTGGCCGATGTCGTCGTGCAGGTCCTGGCCGATGCGGCGGCGCTCGGTTTCTGAGGTGTGCAGGATCTCGCGCTCCAACCGCACGCGCTCGGCGTCGCGTTCCGCCAGGCGCCTGCCCATGGTGGTGAAGGCCACGGAAAGCTCGTGCACTTCGTCCCCGCCCGGCACCGATTCCACCGTCACGGCGCTGCCCTCGCCGAACTCGCGCACGCTGCGGGTGAGGCGGGCCAGCCGGTCCGCAAAGCCGAAGTGCAGGGCCGCCCAGAGGCAGAAGCACAGCAGCATGATGGCCGCCGCCATCCAGCGCAACTGGCCGCCGGCATCCACCCGGGCCTGGGTTTCAGCATCGGTGCGGTCGAACACCACCAGAATCCAGCCGGTGCGGCCATTGCCCATGACGACGGGGTAGGCGCCGAACACCATGGCCTGGTCGGGCACGCGTGTTTCCCGCTGGCGGGGCTCGGGATTCCTTTTCACGGCCAGTTTCATGGCCGGGGCCAGCGCCGTGTCTTTCACGGGATGACCGGCCCAGCTTTTGTTGGAGTCGGCGATGACCACTCCCTGGCTGTCCACCAGGGCGGCGAGCTTCATCCAGGGTTCGTCCGCCCAGGCGGCGAGGTCGTCCTCGAACATCGCCAGCTCGCTGCGGGCGAGCTGGCGTTCGGCGAGCTTCGCCAGCCGCGCGCCCGTCACGTGCGCCTGGGCCGCCACGTCGTTGAAGTTGCGCGCGAGGTCGTTGGCGACATTGATTTCGTAGTCAAGCCAGGTGGTGGCGAGCCCGAAGACGAGCACGAGGAGCGGTGCGTAGTACCGGACTGGCGGCGGAAAGGACATCGCCCAGTTTAAGCGCACATCAAGAACGGCGGCAACGAAAACAGCGCCTGGTCGCAGCAGCTCCACCCCCTGTGTGTCACTTGCGGAAGTACTCCGGCGCTTTGCCCGGCTTCCACTTGATGCTGCAGCCGGTGCTGGGGCGCTGCGGTGCCGGCGGCGGATCGCCCGCCAGCATCGCCTCGATCGCGTGGCGCAGGTCCTCGCCCGTCACCGCCCGGCCGTTGCCGGGCCGGGAGCTGTCGAACTGCCCGCAGTAGATCAGCCGCAGATCCTGGTCGAACAGGTAGAAATCCGGCGTGCACGCCGCCGCATAGGCCAGGGCTGCGTCCTGGCCCGCATCCACCAGGTAGGGGAAGCGCCAGCCCGCCTGGCGGGCAAACGCGGGCATCTTCGCCGGAGAGTCACCGGGATAGCGCTCGGCGTCATTGGAATTGATGGCGACGAAGCCGACGCCCCGGACCAGGCATTCCTCCCCCACCCGGCCCATCTCCGACGCCAGGTGCACCACGAAGGGGCAGTGGTTGCAGACGAAGGCCACCACCAGCCCGGCGGGTCCACGCGCCTGGGCGAGGGTCACCACCTGGCCGGCGGCGTCAGGCAGTGAAAAATCAGGAGCCCGGGAACCTGGGGGCAGGGCAAGGGTGGAAGGAACTTCAGCCATGCCGCTCTCTATCGCCAGCGGCGGAAGAGAGTCAACGGGAGGCAAGCGTAAAACGCTGCCGGGTACGGCATTCGCCCCCCCATGATTCACCACGCCCTCAGCCCGCCTGCGGCTGCGAAAACGCCTTCCTCCTCAATCACTTCAAGGGCGAAACTAGACGCCACACATGATCAAACAACAATCTAGTTATACGGCTTACAACACATAGCGGACACCATGAAATGATAAGCGCGGCAAACTTCTTGAAACAGGCAAACAAACTCATTGGATTAGCTGGGATCTAACTGTAGTAAATGAGTCGCTGTTCTTTTTCTACCGCTGTCGTTTCACACCAGCCCCAGTAAATTATGCGCGTAAACCTCTTCCCCAGGGCCGTCCATTCGCTGACCGCCTTCGTGTCTCTGCCGCTTTTCATCCACGCGGCGAAAGCGGAGGAACCCCGGGCCCCGGTTTCACAGGCTGGCAATGCCCAGGGAGCGGCTGCGGAGGCGCCGTCGGTAAAGCAGCGCACCACCCTGCCCCCCCTGGCCGCCCCGTTCACCGTAGCCGCCGCCGCTGCCGCAACAAACAGCGCCAGCACCTCCTTTCAGGTGGTCGCCCCGCCGGCCCTGCCCCGCGTCGAAATCGAGATTCGCAACACCCCGGAGCTCACGGACGATTACATCACCTGGGCACCCGCCCCCGCCCGCATCCGCCAGCTTGCCCCTGCCGCCGGTGCGGCGACGGATGTGGACGTGGTGCTCACCAATGATGCGCCGCACTCCATCCCTCCGGGCCGCAAGCAGCCCCTGGATGGCAATGTCGCCTTCGCCGCCAGCGTCTCGCCCGGTGAAACGGCCACCGCGCCGAAGCTGGAGCTCACCCTCCCCGCCAGCGGCGCCTGGGTGCCCTTCGTCGTCGCCGGCGCTTACCCGCGCGCCAGCAGCGCGGACAAGGATGCCGTGATCGAGGTGCACGCCGCCTCCGGCGACAACACCCTGCTCTGCGAGCACCGCCTCATGGTGCGCATCCGCAAAGACCACCGTACCCTCACCGACCAGGAGCGGAGCCGCTTCCTCAGCGCCGTGGCCCACCTGCACCAGGAGATCATGAACGCCGGCGGCATGGACCGCTACATGTACTACGTGTACATGCACCGCACCGCCACCCTCGGCATCCGCATCAACGACACCCCGCCCCCCGCCGGCCTGAAGTACTTCTGGCCTGATCTCGCGCACAAGGCCCCCGGCTTCATCACCTGGCACCGCGCCTTCCTGCTGCAGTTCGAGCGCGACCTGCAAAAGGACTTCCCGGATGTGGCCCTGCCCTACTGGATCATGAGCGAGCCCTCCACCCTGTTCACCGAGGACTTCATCGGCTCCAACGTCATCTCCGGCGATCCCTGGGTCCACCCCACCTTCGCCGTCACCAATCCGCTGTATGGCTGGACCGCGCCCGTCCCGCAGGATGATCCTGCGGGCACGGACGGCCTGATCCGCCGCGACCCCGTGTCACGCGATCCGGCCGTCCCGCCCTTCCCTTCCTTTTACACCGACACCATTCTCTTCACCCAGCTCCCGCAGCGCCGGCGCTACTCGATGTTCCCCGCCAAGGGCTGTTCCAAGATGGGCTTCGTCGACGCCCTGGAGCAGAACCCCCGCAACATCGGGTGCAACTGGGTGGGCGAATGGATGCGCGACTGCGCCACCTCCCCGCGCGACCCCGTTTTCTGGGTCTTCCACACCGGCTTCGACCGGCAGTGGGCGCACTGGCAGTATCTCTACAACCGCTTCGACCCCAGCGGCGCCAAGGACAGCTTCTGCCCGCCGGGCCACTACGACGCGCCCGAGCCCCCCGGCGATTGCAACGAAATCCCCGCCAATTCCTGCGTGCCGGTCAACCATCACGTGGGCGACAAGCTGTGGCCCTGGGGCGGCCAGTCAGGCCAGGCCGCCACCGCCAAGGGCAGCTACCCCCAGCCCGACATGGCAGCGCCCTTCCTGCACCCCTTCCCCGCCGCAAGCATCCCCGGCCTCTGGCCCGCCCAGGACGCCCGGCCCACCGTGGGCGACATGATCGACTATGCCGGCCTGAACCCAGACCGCCAGGACATGGGCTTCGGCTATGACGACACGCCCTACGGTGCCCAACCCACGACTCCCGCCAGCCCGCCCATGCAGCCCGGCAACCTCGCCCAGTTCATCGACGCCAGCCAGCCGCCGCAGGCCCGCCTGGCCGCCGCCGCCAGGCTCCACGGCGCCCTGCCTCCCGCCGCAGGCCCGGCAGACCTCGCCGCCGTCACCCAGGTGCTGCACGACAGGGCGCAGAACGAGTCCGTGCGGGTCCAGGCCCTGCATCTCGTGCACGAGAATGCCGAGGAGTGGGTGAGCGAATCCGTCCGACTGCTCGCCGCCCAGGAAACTGCCGCGCCCCAGGTCGCCGTGGAAGCCGTCCAGGATCTCTCCACCGCCCTCATGTTCACCACCCTGGACAAGGAGAAGCACCAGGAAATCGTCAAATCCCTGGAGAAATCCCTCGCCGACTTCCGCGCGCCCGTCCGCCTCGAAGCCCTGCGTGCGCTTGCCTCCATGGGCCACTCCAAGAGCGTGGTGGTCCCCGTCCTGGTCCAGGCCCTGGAAAGGCCCGGCAAGACCACCTTCACCCCGGCCCAGGCCATCAAGGGCCTCATGTCCGCCAGCGCCGCCCAGGAGCAGGCCGCCCTCATCCGCCCCCACCTGGAAAGCAAGGACGCCGCCACGCGCTCCGCCGCCATCAGCGCCCTGGCCGGAGACATCGCCAGCCACAAGCCCATCCTCAAGCTCCTGGCCGACCCCGCCCAGCCCGAGGCCGTGCGCACCACCGCCATCCAGGCCTTGCTCACCGGCGGCCAGGATTACTTCGATGCGGTGCTCGCCCTCGCCGCCAATCCCCGGGAAAAGGAGGGCCTGCGCGCCCACGCCATCGCCACCCTCGGCGCCGCCCTGCGCACCCTCTCCCACCTCCAGGTGCAGCAGGTGGTGGATCGCCTGGGCGCCCTCCCCTTGCACGGTCCCTCGCCGCTCGAAAACGTTCTCGCCCAGACTCTGCGCAACGCCACCCTGCGCCTCAAGCCCGCCCCCTCCAGGTAACCCCTTCCCCCCTCTCACCGCCCTGCGGCCAGATGCCCAGCAAGGCACTGGGACAGAGGTCTGGCGCTGCGCGCAAGGTGTTCGATTCACGGCGGGGGCGGCGTGAGCCGCTTGGGTTGGGCCGGCCCAATGTGCCTGCCGTCGCCCTCGACGGGGTTCAAAAGCAAACGCGCGCAGCGCCACACTTCCGCTCCGGTGCTCCGCAGGCAATCCGACTCCCTCAACGCGTCCCCACCTTCACCGCCAGCACGCGGTTGGGGACCATGTGCGGGGTGGCGAACACCGGGCTCTGCAGGTTGTTGGAAAGCCTGCGGATCTCCGCGTCCAGCCAGGTCTGCAGACTGGCGGTGGTGATCCTGCCATTGCCCAGCGTGTCGGCCTTGCCGTTCAGTCCCTGCGCCAGGGCATAGGTGAACAGACCCTGCTTCAGCTCGTCGGACTCCAGCGAGGGGCTGCGACCGTTGCTGGCGGCGAACACCACCACGTTGCCGTCGCGGTCGTCGGACAA
>CAINXC010000026.1 GCA_903854655.1 uncultured Verrucomicrobiota bacterium
ATCATCCCGTGGCAGGAAGACGCCTCCCGGTGTGATGAGCGAAGAGGGAAAGTCCGTGTATACACCTATTTATTTGCACAAAATCGCAAACGGCAACAGACGTAGTGGTGTTGCCTGCGTCTATCGCTACGGTAGACCCGCCCCTCCTAACCTGGCACCGACCGCCCCGAGTTCCATCGGTCCCCATGCCGCCCGACTCACTTCCCGGTCCTTTGCCTGGCAATGGAACCGGCGGGGCGCCGCCAACGTAGCGACAGAGATCAACCCGGCAGAAAGGAGCGGACGGCGATGAAGCTTTGGCCAAAACAGACCAGCCGCACCCTGCCGGTCTTCATGCATCCGGTTCTTTTCATAGGCTCATTCATCCTTCTTGGCGCCCTGTTTGCGCTGCAGGAGTGGGTCGCGGTGCGCGGAATGAACTCGCGCATCACCCTGCCGCTGCTGCTCAAAGCGTGGTGCGCACAGTATTTTCTCTGGGGCGTGTTTTGCTGGGTATTGTGGCGCTTGCTGGGGCGATGGCTCCAGAAAGTGAGCATCCCTTGGATGATCTTTGGCGTTCTTCCCCTCAGCATTGTCATGAGCGTGGTCGAGGAAGCGATCTGGGTGCTGTGGTTCCCGAACCTCCCCCTCGGCTATCGCCACATGGACTTTCTACACCGGCTCCGCTTTCACCTGGACGCCGAGATCGTGGACAGCATCGTCATCTTCTGGTGTGCCTTCTTCCTCTTCCGCGGGGTCGGGTACTACCAGCGCTTTCGCGAAAAGGAAGACGCTGCCGCACAGCTCGAAGTCCAGCTCGCCCATGCCCAGATCCACGCCTTGCGTATGCACCTGAATCCCCACTTTCTTTTCAATACCCTGAACGGCATTTCCAGTCTCATGCAGACCGATGTCGCCGGGGCTGACATCATGCTTGAACAATTCAGCAGTCTTTTGCGTATCACTCTGGAACGCGGCGAAGTGCCGCTGATTCCCCTATGCGACGAGATGGAGTTTGTCGAAATGTATATGGCAATGCAGGACCGCCGTTTTGCGGGCCGTGTCAGCCAGCAGATTCGCGTCGACCCCGAGCTGCATGACGCCCTTGTGCCGGCAATGATCCTTCAGCCGATCGTAGAGAACGCCTACGGTCATGGCCTGTCGCGGATGGAAGGCAACGGTGTGCTCCAGATCGAGGCGCACCGTGACGAAGATTCCGTACGCATCAGCATAATCAACAGCGGCACGGGCCTGCACTCTGGCCCGCGCGACCCGAACGCCCGGCGCGGCCTTGGCCTCGCTAACGTAAAAAACCGCCTGCGCTTGCACTATCCAGGCAAACACACTTTCAGCATTCGCGAAGTTCCCGCGGGCAAAGTTCAGGTAACGGTGACCCTGCCGCTACAGCTCTGCCTAACCCCTCAGGAAAAGCTCTCAGGATACGGTGTGTGATGATCCATGCGGTCATAGCTGACGATGAAGTGCTGGCCCGCCAGAAGCTGTTGCTGCTCCTGCGCGATGAGCCAGAGGTAGAGGTGGTCGGTGAAACGGCGTCCGCCTCTGAAACGATCGAACTGGTGCGCGCAACCAAACCAGAGCTGGTGTTTCTCGACGTCAGCATGCCTGGTATGGATGCATTCGATGTGGTCGGAGAGCTTTCAGCAGACCCGAACTTCGTCATGCCGCTCATCATCTTCACCACGGCATACGATCGCTACGCACTGCGCGCGTTTGAGATTCACGCTGTCGACTACCTGCTAAAGCCGTTCACCTCCGAGCGCCTGCGGTTGGCGGTGCAGCGTGTGATCCAGCAGCTCCAGAGCAAAAAGCACGAAGGTCATCGGAGTAGTTCCTCCGCGCAGAACGGCGCTTACAGCTCTCGCATCGTCTTCAAGTCCCGCGGCCGCATTCTGTTCCTTCCCGTCTCATCAATCCGTTGGATAGGCGCGGAAGAAAACTACGTCCGCATCTGTACAGAATCTGAGACCCACCTGCTGCGCGAAACCATGGCACGCCTCGAAGAGAAGCTCGACCCGCAGATGTTTCTGCGCGTCCATCGTTCGTCGATCGTGAACCTTCAGTTCGTCAAAGAGGTCCGCACCGAAAACGACGGCGAAGCAGCTGTCGTCCTGGTCAACGGCCAGAAGATCGCCATGAGCCGCAGCTACCGTTCGCGCATCCACGACCTGATGACTCATAGCTAAGAAATTCACTTTTCCGAATGAGAACGACGCAATTTCGCTCTTACCGTTGTTCGAAACTGCGAACCACATCGTCGATAAGTGAGTTCGTCACACTAGTTCGCCACTTATCCCGGAATCCCAATTACCGGGCTATTTTCTGGGTATTTATACCGGATTCGATAGAAATACTTCACTAAATTCTTGCCCAAAAAACTGCATTTGTAAGTCGCATCACTGTAGTGGCGGCTCGTCCCTAGGGGGTTGTTCCTGTCACATATTGGGAGGGGGCGGGGGTTTCGGTAGGGGAGTTGCTGGTTGGTGTGGTTATGGGGGGTAGGGAGATGATCCAGACGCGGGGACGGACGGGGGATGTGGCTGGGGTGGTGTTGCGGCCACCTACGGTGGAGGATTTGGAGGTGTCGGCTATGGTGACCATTCGGGCGGATGCTCGGCGGGTGGCCAATGCGCTGGCCATTACGGAATACATGGACGCGTGGATGCACATGCCGGAGACGGACGAGTTCCTGTGCTGCGCGGACGACATGACTCAGGACCACTTCCGGTTCGACCTGTACTCGTCACGGAAGCTGCGGTCGAGCATTCAGGGGTATTGTCTGCTGTCGACGCCTGATCACCTGGTGTATGTGTGGACTAAGACGCCTTGTGAGGCGGGACGAGAGACCGTGGTCAACATCCAGCTACATCATGCCAGCGATTGCTGCACGGTGAAGCTGAAGCACAGCGGTCTGAGCACGATGGATGAAAGTTTGTGGCACGCGACGATGTGGAGGCGGTCGCTGGATAACTTGCGGCGGTTGATGGAGGCCTAGGCCCCTCCCCCCTTGGTTGGGAGGCCGGTTG
>CAINXC010000027.1 GCA_903854655.1 uncultured Verrucomicrobiota bacterium
CCTGCCCAAGACCCTGGACAGCGATGAGCATGAAACGGAGGTGTTCCTGCGCAAGATCGCCGCGCAGTACGATTGCTGCGTGATCGGCGGCTTGATCAGCCCTGGGCCGCATGGCAAGGGCCGCAACGAGGCTTTGGTGATTGCGCCCGACGGCCGGGAACTGGCCCGCTACGTGAAAATGCAGCCCTTCACCGGCGGCGGCGAGCACGTGGTGCACGAGGCGGGTGAACGCGTGTCCACCTTTGAATGGCAGGGCTTCAAGGTGGCGCCGCTGATCTGCTATGACCTGCGCTTCCCCGAACTCGCCCGCGAAGCCGCCGCTCAAGGCGCGGACCTGCTGGTGTACATTGCAAGCTGGCCCATCAAACGCGCCCAGCACTGGGTGACCCTCCTGCAAGCCCGCGCCATCGAGAACCTGGCCTGGGTGGTCGGGGTCAACCGCTGCGGCACGGACCCAGACTTCACCTACCCAGGCCGCTCCCTCGTTGTCGATCCGCACGGAGTCATCGTTGCCGATGCGGCGGATCGGGAAGGGGTGCTGGAGACCTTGATTGATCCTCAGGTCGTGGCCAAGTGGCGCAGCGAGTTCCCTGCGCTGAAGGATGCAGGGCTGGTGTGAATGCAGCAGACACAAAACCTGATCGGGTCTTGTGTTTTTCCTTCTTGTGTCTTCTCGCGAGAGTGTGCCCGCTCGCTACGTAGCAGTGTCCCTCACCACGATGAAACCAATCGCCCTTCTCACCGCCTGGATCGCTCTTGTCTCGTTCGCGCACGCGGCAGCACCCGAGCCATCCTATCCTCGGCCTTTGCGGGATCTGACCACGAGCTACTTCCCCTTCCGTGGCGAAGGGCTGGCAATCCCGGAGGGGTACGCTCAGCGCAAGCAGGAGGTGCGCGACCGCATTCTGCTGGCTGCGGGATTGCTTCCCATGCCAGCCAGGACGCCGCTCAATGCGGTGATCCACGGGCGGGTGGAGCGCGATGATTACACCATCGACCGTGTGTTCTTTGAGTCCTTCCCCGGTCACTATGTCTGCGGCAATCTTTACTTGCCGAAGACGCCGCCCGCAGGCGGCAGGATGCCGGGCATTCTTTGTCCGCACGGGCACTGGGCCAATGGCCGGTTCACGGACAACCAAGCAGGCTCGGCAGTGACGAATGAGCAGCTCGCCATCGGGGCGGAGCGTTTCGAGAGCGGGGCGCGGGCCCCCCTGCAGGCCCGCTGTGTGCAGCTCGCACGCATGGGCTGCGCGGTGTTTATTTACGACATGCTGGGCAATGCGGACAGCGTGCAAATCACCGAACACCGCAGCGGCAGGCGCCCGGATTTGTGCGGCACGGAGCTGGGCACTTTTGGCCTCTACAGCCCCATGGCCGACCTTCGGTTGGAATCAAATTTCGGCCTGCAAACCTGGAACGGCCTGCGTGCCTTTGACTTCCTGCTCACTGTCCCAGGCGTGGATCCCACGCGCATGGCCTGCACCGGCGAAAGCGGGGGCGGCACCCAGACACTCATGCTTGCAGCCCTCGAAGACCGGCTGGCGGCAGCTTTCCCTTGCGTGATGACCAGCACTGCGATGCAGGGCGGCTGCACGTGCGAAAACTCCAGCTACCTGCGCATCAACCAGGGCAACATCGACATCGCGGCGGCTTTCGCCCCCAAGCCCATGGGCATGACGGCGGCGAACGACTGGACCAAGGAGCTGGCCACCAAGGGCTTCCCTGACCTGAAGATGGTGTGGACCAAGCTGGGCAAGCCGGACAACGTCATGGCCACCTTCAACACGCACTGGCTGCACAACTACAACCACGTGAGCCGCACCACAATGTACGGATTCATGAACAAGCACTTCAAGCTGGGCTTCAAGGAGCCGGTGCTTGAGCGTGAGTTCCTCGTCAGCACCACCCCTGAAATGACGGTGTGGACCCCGGAGCATCCCAAGCCGGATGGCGACAAGGTGGGCGGAGCACACGAGAAGATGCTCACCAAGGAATGGAGCGAGGACAGCGACAAACAGGTCGCGGCCCATCCAGAACTCATCAGCAAGGCCTGGGAAATCATGATTGGACGCGCCATGCCCGGTGGGGATGACGTGAGTTTTGACATTACGACCAAGGAAGACCGGGGCGATTACGTGCTGGTCAAAGGCATCGTGCATCAGGCCAGGGACAACGAGGATGTTCCCTGCACCTTCATCGGCCCGAAGCCGGACAAGTGGAACGGCACCGCAGTGCTCTGGCTCTCCAGCAAGGGCACCGACAGCCTGGGCGGGGAAGCCGGCCCTCCCAGCGCCGCCGCGAAGAAACTCCTGGATGCCGGCATAGCCATCGCCTGCCCCACGCTCTATCTGCCAGGAGCAACCGAACAGCCCATGAATCCCGTGAAAAGCAAGGATGCCAGCCGCAATGACTGGCAGTGGGCGGCCTGCTACACCTATGGCTACAATCCCTCGCTGCTGGCTCATCGCGTGCATGATGCCATGACCGTGGCCGCCATGATGCTGCACCACCCCAAGCATCACCTGGAAAAACTCATTCTCGCAGGCAGTGATGGCGCGGGTGCGATTGCCGCTGCGGCAGCGGTGGTGATGAAGAACCAGGGCCTGAACAGCGCGGTCATTGACACCGAGGGATTCCGCTTCGCCTCGCTGACCGACCAGTGGCACCCCATGTTCGTTCCCGGCGCAGTGAAGTACGGCGACGTTCCCGGCCTTCTCACCGCCTGCGCTCCGCTCAAATGGCTGGCGCTGGGCGAGAAGGAGCAGGGCGGCGCCGATAAAGTCGCAGATTCGGTGCTCAAGCTCGCACAGTAGGGTGCCGCCGGGCCACATTGAACAGCGCCTGAAGCTTGCGGCAAGGGGCGTTCCGAGGCATGGTTGGGCGTGCATTGCTCGCTGAACCACTTCGCAGCTACGCCCTGGCAGCCTGGCCGCCGCCAGGGCGCAAACCCTCACCTGTCGCCCGTCTAGTGACGAAAGTCTGCGCACAGCTCGCCTGCCTTGCCTGGATGCTGCTCGCAGCCTCCCTTGCGGACGGCTCCACGGTTTACAAGATCAACGTGGGGGCGCCTGCCAGTGATCTGGCTCTGCAGGGGCTGCAAATCGTGCTGCACACCGTCACCCAGACGGATCAGGACCTCATCATGCGTGTCGGCGTGTTCAACCCCACTGACAAGCCCGTCACGGGCGACCAGATGCTTGCCGCCAGTGACATTACGCTCACGGCTTATGCCAATGCCAAGCGCTACCAGATCACCCCCACCACCAGCACACTGACCGAGATTTGCCCGGGCGGCACCAGCGGCGGCAGATCCATGAACAACGGGCTGCTCACCTTTGCCTGGGGCAGCCGCAAGGCCAAGGTCGAAACTCTGGGCACGATGACGCTGCGGCTGGAGCACTTCGCCCCGCTGCTGTTCAGCCTAACCGGCGACAAGGTTTTCATCCCGCTGGACCTCGCTCAGACGGAAAAGCGTTCGCCCATGAACCTCGACATCAATCCGACGGCGGAGCAGCTCGCCGTCTTTCCGATGCGGTTGCACTCGTTCGTGCTGCGGGACGATGCCCTGGAGGTCGTGCTTTCATTCCACAACAGCTCCCGTTTCCCTGTCACCTGGAAGGGCACGCTCAATGGCAACATGAGCCATCTGATCACCGCCCATGGGGACGTGCTTGTGCCCCAGGAGGTGTCCGAATCACTGCAGCACCGCCTCGCGCCGCCCGGCAAGTCCTGGGCCGCAGGCGAGGACAATGTCGGCTGGATCCGTTTCCCGCTGCCAAACGCGCAGGCCGCCGAGCAGTTGTTGTTCACCTTCCCGGGCTATCCCGTCGTGCGCTGCTCCTACGATCATGAGCAAAAAGTCTGGCAGGCCGCCGCCAGGGCCAAGCCCGCCAACGCCCCGGTCACCAAGGTGGAGGCCGTGCTCAACGAGGAGCGCACCTTTGCCGAACTCAAGCGCTTCTGGGAGGATGCCTCCGGCGAGCTGGCGCGGCACGAGTACGTGAGCTTTCTGCTGCGTTTCCGCGACGGTGCGCTGCGCGACCAGCGCACTTCCATCACGAACTGGAGCGTCCTTCCCGTTGCCTCCGTGGAGCTGACCGTGCCGGAGTTCCAACGCGTCAAGCCCGATGCCGAAGGGCGCCTCAACGGCATGCGAATGGAGATGCACTACACCCTGGCCACCCTGCCGCATGACAACCTGTTTGTCGCCCAAATGGAGTGCGACATGCAGCGCGCCGACGACGGCAAGTGGACCGTTCATGAGATTCGCTACCCGCGCCTGAAGCCCTTCTGGTTGCTCGGCTACACCAGCTTCGGGCTTTCCGAGCACTTCATCGTCTTCCACCGTTCCCTGATCAATGCGCACAAGCAGGCGATCCTCGCCCTCGTGCAGATGGAGCGGAGCTACGACATCCTCAGCCGCTCAGGGCTTCCCGTGAGGGACCATTACGCCGCTTTTCTCGTCGCAGTGAGGGAGGACTTCGAGAAACTCACCGAGCACAATCCTGACAACTACTCCGGCGTCGCCACCGCCTCCTACATCCGTCGCGATGGTGCCATCAGCGTGATCAACCAGGCGATGTATCTCAACGACTACCGCTTCTTCACCCTGCAGCGCGCCTGGGGCATCGAGAACCGCCAGGTCACGATTCAGCACGAGATGGTCCACCTGGCGCTGGCCGGCATCACCCGGCCCTGGACTCCGGCCTGGCTGGTTGAGGGGGTGGCGATGCACTTCGCCAACCAGTGCGACTCCTTCACCCGCAAAAACCTCCGCCGCGCCATGACCCCGGCCATCTCGCTTCCTCATCTTTCATTGCTCAGCCACCTGGGCAGGGACACCAACGATGCCACCACCCTCATGGCCGAATACCAGTTCAGCGGCGAAACCGTGAAATGGCTCAGCAAAAAATATGGCGAGAACAACGTGCTCAGGCTCTACGCGGGCTATGCCACCCACCTGCCCGAAAACCTCGCCGCCATGGCTGGCGGCAACGAAAATGCCGCCGAGGCGGCGCGGCTGGATTTCACGAAACTCATCCTCTACCGGCATTTCGACGAGCTTACCCTGGAAAAGCTC
>CAINXC010000028.1 GCA_903854655.1 uncultured Verrucomicrobiota bacterium
ATGTCCGACAGCCTTCAATCCCTTCCCGCCCAGCCCGCCGCCGCCGACTGGCACACTTTTCTGCTCCAGGTGCTCGCCGAGTTCGACTGCGTCACCGGCACCCTGCACCGCCTCGACCCCGCCGACAACCTCTTGAAAATGGTCACCTGCGAGCGCATCCCCGAGGTGCTGATGCCCGTGATCCAGACCATCCCCATCGGCAAAGGCGTGGCCGGTGCCGCCGCGCAGCGCAAGGAGCCGGTGGAAATCTGCAACTTGCAGACGGACACCTCCGGCGTGGCCAAGCCCGATGCGAAGAAAACCCAGGTGCAGGGCTCCCTGGCCGTGCCCGTTCTCGGCGAAGGCGACAGCTTGTGCGGCACCCTCGGCATCGGCAAGATGCAGCCCCATGACTTCAGTGATGAAGAGAAGGCGCGGCTTATGGCCATTGGCCGGGCGATTGCCGGGCGGCTGTCCTGACCTGGACTCGCGAACCTTACAAGGATGTAATGTGGCGGAAAGGAATCCGCCATGGTGCGGCTGTCAATGTCTGTCGGAACACAATCCGATCCCAAACAAACAGACCTATGAAAGACCAAACCATCCTCACCGCATCCTCAACCAAACCGCTCTGGCATCGCCTGGCCGTGCTTGGTTGCGTCACCATCGCCACCGGCTCCCTGGTGGCGTTCACCCCCGGCCCGCTTAGCAAGGGCAAGGCAGATTCATTGCACCTCCAGGTCAGCAACGCGCCGGCCTCGGACAATGCCAGGACCTTCCCCAGCTTTGCGCCGGTGATCAAGAAAGTCGCCCCCAGCGTCGTCAAGGTCTCCGTGACCTCGCAGGCGAAGGCCTCCCCGGCAGGCATGCCGGAGGGTCTGGATCTGCGCCGCTTCTTCGGCGGCGAGATGCCGGACATGCCGGGCTCGGGCTCCTCGCGCCAGTTCCACACGCCCAAACAGCAGGGCGTGGGCTCCGGCGTCATCGTCACCACCGACGGCTACATCCTCACCAACAACCACGTGGTGGAAAACGCCGATGACATCAAGGTCGCCCTCAATGACGGCCGCGAATTCAGCGGCAAAGTCATTGGCCGCGATCCCAAGACCGATGTCGCGGTGATCAAGATCGACGCCAAGGATCTGCCTGCGGTGACCATCGCCGACAGCGATGCGATCGAAGTCGGCGACCGGGTGCTTGCCATCGGCAATCCCTTCGGCATCGGCCAGACGGTCACCACCGGCATCGTCAGCGCCAAAGGCCGCGCCACTCTGGGCCTGGATTATGAGGATTTCATCCAGACCGATGCAGCCATCAACCCCGGCAACTCCGGCGGCGCGCTGGTGGATGTGGACGGCCGCCTGATCGGCATGAACACCGCCATCCTCAGCCACAGCGGCGGCAACCAGGGCATCGGCTTCGCGGTGCCCACCAACCTGGCGCGCTGGGTCATGGAAAGCCTCGTGAACAGCGGTCGCGTTGACCGTGGTTTCCTGGGCGTGAACATCCAGGACCTCACGCCGCAGATGGCGAAGGAGTTCAAGCTCGACCAGACGACCTCCGGCGCCCTCGTGGCCGATGTCACCCCCGGCAGCCCGGCTGAAAAGGCCGGGGTGAAGAGCGGCGACCTGATCACCGCCTTCAACGGCAAGGCCGTGTCTGACAGCCGCCACCTCAAGCTCCAGGTGGGCGCCACCCCGGCCGGTGCCTCGGTGCCCCTGAAGGTGCTCCGCGACGGCTCCAGCCTCACGCTGAACGTGACGGTTGAGGCGCTGCCCGGCGACAAGCTCGCCCAGGCCGCCCCTTCCGGCGCGGCTGACGACGCCCTGCATGGCGTGGCCGTGGCCGATCTGGACAAGGCCACCCGTGACGAACTCAAGGTGCCGGCGCAGATCAAAGGCGCGGTGATCTCCCAACTGGAGCAGGATTCGCCCGCCTATGAGGCCGGCCTCCGCGAAGGCGATGTGATCACCGAAATCAACCACGAGGCGATCAAGAGCGCCGAACAAGCGACCTCCGTGTGCAGCAAGCCCGTCACCAAGGTCACGCTTGTGAAAGTCTGGAGCCACGGCCGCAGCCGCTATGTGGTGGTGGACGAAAGCAAGGTCGGCTGATCAATCCCCCAACCCCCTGGCCCGCCCTTCCGCCGCGTTGGCGGGGGGCGGGCCTTTTTTGGCCCTGGATATGTTAGTAATAGCTGGAGTCGAGCATTTATGCGATCACCCTTGAGCGGATCCCGGCATGGACTCGGACAGATACTTTGCACGGCCACGTCCGGCGGTGATCGCGTAAACGCTCACTCCAACCATTGCCGATTTTGCACGTGGTGCTAACCATCCCTTCCCTGCCATGCGAATCCTTGTAATCGAAGACGACAGCAAAATCGCCGCCTTCGTCGTGAACGGGCTCAAGCAGAACGGCTTTGCGGTGGACCATGCCGCCGATGGCGAGCAGGGCCTGGCCATGGCCGCCACGCTGCCGTACGACACCATCGTGCTCGATCTCATGCTGCCCAAGCTCGACGGGCTTTCCCTGCTGCGGCAATTGCGCCAGGAGAAGGTCCGCTCCCCGGTGCTCATCCTCAGCGCCAAGGCAAGCGTGGACGACCGGGTGAAAGGGCTGCAGGCGGGCGGCGACGACTACCTCACGAAGCCCTTCGCCTTCACCGAGCTGCTGGCGCGCGTGCAGGCGCTCATCCGCCGCGCCACCCACGTGGTCGAGCCCAACACGCTCAATGCCGCCGGCATCAGCATGGACCTGCTCGGGCGCGAAGTCACCCGCGCGGGGCGCAGGATCGATCTGCAAAGCCGCGAGTTCGCCCTGCTGGAGCTGCTCATGCGCCACCCCGGCCGCGCCGTTACCAAGACCATGATCATGGAGCACGTGTGGGACTACAGCTTTGATCCGCAGACCAACGTTGTGGACGTTCTCGTGCATCGCCTGCGTTCCAAGGTGGACAAGGATTTCGACGTGAAGCTCATCCACACCATTCGCGGAGTCGGCTATGTCCTCAAACCCGGTTAGACGTCCCGCGCTGAGCTTCAGCGTCGAGCTGAGCCTCGTCTATGCGGTGCTGTTCACCGTGAGCTCCGCCGTGCTCTTCGGCCTGCTGTATTTCCTGCTTTCCTCCGCGCTGGAGCGCAAGGACCGCGAAGTCGTCGAGGCCCGGCTCAACGAGTGCGCCGCCGTCTATGACAGCGGCGGCCTACCCGCGCTGCGCGAGGTGGTGCAGCACAGCCGGGACTCCGACAAGACCAAGTCCTTCCTCGTGCGGGTCACCGGCCAGCTCGGCAGCGTGCTGCTATACTCCGTGCCGGACGACTGGGTGCAGTCAGATGCCTCCTCGCTGGGGGCGCTTGGCAACAACCCGCGCCAGGCCTGGCTGCGCATCCCGAAGGACGATGAGCGCGATTTCACCGTGGCCTCCATGCGGCTTCCGGATGGCTCCCTGCTTCAGGTGGGCCGCAGCACCAACAGCCGTGAAACGGTCCTGCAGCCCTTCCGGCGCAACTTCCTGCTGGTCATGACCCCCACCGTGCTGCTGGGCTTCCTGGGCGGCATCTTCTTCTCGCACCGCGCCATCCAGCCCGTGCGCGACGTGGTCGCCACGGCCAGGTCCATCACCGACACCGGCAACTTCTCCGCCAGGGTGCGCACACCGCGCGGCCAGGCCGAGCTGGAGGAGCTGGCGCGTGAGTTCAACCGCGTGCTCGACAAGAACCAGGCGCTCATCCAGGGCATGAGGGACGCGCTCGACAACGTCGCCCACGACCTGCGCACCCCCCTCACCCGCCTGCGCGGCACCGCCGAGGCCGCCGTGCAATCCACCCCTGACCCCGTGGCCCGCGACGCCCTGGCGGACTGCGTGGAGGAATCCGAGCGCGTGCTCACCATGCTCACCGCGCTCATGGACATCACCGAAGCGCAGGCCGGCGTCATGAAGCTGAACCTGGAAAAGGCCTCCATCCCCACCCTGCTTGCCGAGGCCGTGGAGCTGTACGAATTCGTCGCCGAGGAGAAACAGATCAGCGTGACCACCGATTTCGCCGAGCCTTGCGAAGCCGAGGTGGACGCCACCCGCATGCGCCAGGTCTTTGCCAACCTGCTCGACAACGCCCTCAAGTACACGCCGGCAGGCGGCACCGTGCAGGTCTCCTGCCGTGCCATGCCGGGCAGCGCGAGGATCACCGTCCGTGACACCGGCATGGGCATTCCCGCCGCCGACCAGCCTCGCATCTGGGAACGCCTCTACCGCGGCGACAAAAGCCGGGCCCAGCGCGGCCTCGGCTTGGGCTTGAGCCTGGTCAAAGCCATCGTCGAAGCCCACCAAGGCACCATTTCCGTGCGCAGCGAGCCGGGGCAGGGGGCGGAGTTCACGGTGATGGTGCCGCTGGCCTTGGCTGCGCCTGCCGGATGAATTTCGCTCAAGTGCGCGCCAGTGTCCTGGAGGTCGCACATCCCTTGTTCAGCAGGCCTGGCAGCGTTTGCCAGGGGCAGGTGAGCGCGCACAGCGGCCGCCGCCGGGCCGGCCAGCACAAAGCCTTGACAGGAGGCCAGGGAAGCCACAGGAACCATCGCGCAGCGACTGCGGAGGGGCCCGCAGTCGGCGTTGGTGATGAATGATGCTGTTTATCGCGCCTCATCCTTGGGCTTGGGTTTCACGCCAACGTGCTCGATTTTATTCTTATCAAACAAGATGCGAAGGACGGCCTCCACGGCGGGCGAAAACACAGGATTGTATTTGGAATCTGGCTTGTCCACCCCCACCACCACAAGCTTCCCGCACTGAAAACACACCAGGATATCAGTGAAGGAGACCTCCGTCGTCAGGCGAATGGCGTGCCGCGGCATGAATTCGCCGGTGGTGGACTCGCCCGGAACGATCTGGTCGCGAAGAAAGTCCGTCCATCGGTTGGCCTCTTCGCCGTCAAGCCTGACGGCGCCGAACACAGGGTAGCCGTGAAAGTCGGGCAGTTGCTCCAGTGGGTCCGCTTTGCCTGTCAAGGACTTCCGGAAGTGTGACCTGTCGACGGGAAAAAGCGAATACAGCGTGATCTGGGTCACTTTGGGGAGCCGCGGGCTGAGCGCCTTGCGGGCGCCCTCAAATTCTGCCGACGTCTCAGGGGTCCATTGAGGGCTCATCTTCTTGACGGACTCAACCCAGGGCGCAAATCCTCTTGTCACTTCATCGGAGAAAAGGGCCGGCGCCAGATTCGGCGTCCGCGTGAGGGCGGCGGGGACTGCCTGCGGTTGATCAGCTCCCAGCAGGCTGCCGCCTATCGTGAGGAGAATGGCCAGTGTTGTGGTTCGGGTCTTGCTTGCTGGGGTGGAAGTTACATTCATGATTTGAGCGTTTGGTCGGAGGGGGATTGAGGGAAACTGTAGAGGGGTAGCAGGCGCAGTGCCAAGCGAAACGATGGATGGGATTGGAGGCTCGAAGGTCGTCATTGGCGAGTTTTGCTGCGCATTTGGCCCGTGTTTTGCGTGGGGTCGTGACCGCCCAGTTCTCCCTTTCTGCTGCTTGCGTCCGCCCGGATGGAGGCGCCGGTGGCAGGGCCAGAACAGGCGATGACCGGTGCCGCACAGAAAATGTTCAATTTTTTCAAATACTGCCTTGCAATCCCCTGACCTTTTTCTACTTTCAGGTCCGCTTGTGAAAAATTTCACAAGCCTCTCCTTCCTCTTACTGAAACCAATTTGATCATGGGCAACTTCTTTCCGCGCTGGACCAACTGGCTGCCGCTAAAGCTCGCTATTGCCGTGGTCTTTATTGTCATCGGCATCTCGGTTGCGACACCCTACTACTTTACGCCCAAGTACACTCGTGTGGGCTATCAACCGACCCAGCCGGTTCCGTTTTCCCACAAGATCCACGCCGGCCAGCTCGGGATGGACTGCCGGTTCTGCCACAGTTTTGTGGATCGCTCGAGCCACGCCAATGTCCCGGTGAACCAGGTTTGCTTCAACTGTCATGGTGCGGGCAAGGGTCAGATCAAGCTTAACAGCCCCAAGCTGGAGCCGGTGCGCAAGGCGGCCGAGACTGGCGAGCCGATCCATTGGGTGAAGATCCACAAGACCCCGGATTTTGTTTACTTCAATCACAGCGCTCATCTCAATCGCGGCGTTTCCTGCGTGTCCTGCCACGGCAAGATCAATGAGATGCCGGTGGTGTACCACCAGGAGCCGCAGAGCATGGGCTGGTGTCTTGACTGCCATCGCAGTCCCGAGGACAAGCTTCGCCCCTTGTCTGAAGTGACCAATCTGAACTGGAAGCCTTCCGACCTCAATCGCGAGGCCTTCTACAAGGGCCTGCTGGACAAGCAGATCAAGCCCGATGAAATCGCTGCGACCATCCTCGGGGCTCCCTCCGATGTTGTTCCGACGGATGCCGCTGGTTTGTCGGCCCTGGCCAAGAAAATCTACGGTGACGAGGTCACCCAAAGAGAAGTGGGCCTGCAGCTCAAAAAACACTGGCAGGTTCAGCCGCCGGAAACCTGTGCGGCCTGTCACCGCTAACCCATTAGGCCCGGCACCAAGCTTTCATGAAACGGATCTGGCAACACCCTGAGGAACCCAAGACTGGCCGCCGCTACTGGCGCAGCATTGGCGAGCTTGAGCGCCGCGAAGGCTTCCTCAAAAACCTGGGTCGTGAGTTCCCCAATGGTGATGAACTCACCGAGGAGGAGCGTGAAAATTCGCGCCGCAACTTCCTGAAGCTCATGGGTGCATCCGTGGGGATGATGGGCCTTGCAAGCTGCCGCCGGCCCCTGATCAACATCCTGCCTTATACCAAGAGCGTGGAGTGGATCGTGCCTGGCAAGCCTTTGCTTTATGCGACGGCGATGCCTCGCCCCTACGGCGCAACGCCTTTGGTTGTCACCACCCACGAAGGGCGCCCGACCCACCTTGCCGGCAATTCGCTGCATCCTACGGTGGGCGGTGGTCTTGACGCTTTCGCTCAGGCTTCTGTGCTCGATCTTTATGACCCTGAGCGCTCCCAGAAGGTGATGCGTGACGGTGCTGCGGCCAAATGGGATGTTGTTGACGACATGCTTGCCGGCCTGGCCAAGGGCAACGGCGAAGGGGTGGCCATTTTGGTGGGGGCCGAGATTTCCCCGACTGCGAGCCGCTTGCGTGGCGAAGTGCTGAAGAAGCTTTCCAAAGCAAAGCTGTTCCAATATGAAGCCGTCAATCGCGATGCCCAGGCGGCCGCGAACAAGGAGCTCATTGGTGCCGGAACCCTGCCTGCCGTGAAGCTGGACAAGGCGTTGGCCATCCTCTCCCTGGACTGCGACTTCCTTGGCCTTGACGCCGTTTCGGACGATTCGCCCGCTGACTTTATCAAGAACCGCCAGGCCGACCGGCCTGCTGATGCGGACAAGATGAGCCGCCTGTACGCGATTGAGAACCGCTACACCTTGACGGGTGCGATGGCGGATCATCGCAAGCCTCTTGCTGCGACTCTGCTTCCGGTTGCTGCGGCAGCCCTGGCTGCTGAAATCGGTCGCCTTGCGGGTGACAGTGCGCTGGCCCAGGCGGCGTCTGCTCTTGCTGCTGCTGCAGACGCAAGTCTTCTGGAATGGATCAAGCCTGCGGCTGAAGATCTCTTCAAGAACAAAGGCAAGGCCGTGGTTTTGGCCGGCAGCCGCTCCACCGAAGCTGTGCAGGCCCTGGCGGCCGGCATCAACGGGGCGCTCGGCGCCTTCGGTTCGGTCATACAGCTCTTGAAAGGCGATGACGCCGCCATGGGTTCGCTTGCGGAACTGACGGCCGCAATTCAGGCCGGCACGGTCCACACTCTGATTTCCTTCACCGGTGCTGACCCGGTGTTCGACGCGGAGGCTCTCGGTTTCGCCAAGTCCATCGAGGACAAAAAGGTCAACGTCATCCATCACGGCACACGGGTGAATGCCACTGCCAAGGCGGCAGCCCTGCATGTTCCTGGAGCCCATTTCCTCGAAGCCTGGGGCGATGTACGCACTCTGGAAGGCGTTTATTCGATCGTCCAGCCGATGATCCAGCCTCTCTACAACGGGGTGACTGAGATTGAAGTGTACCTCGCGTTGCTGGGCAAGAAGCAGTTCGGTCCTGTCAAGGTTGTGGCTGGCGCAAAGCCAGCCGCGCCAGCGGCCCCTGCGGAAGACCCTGCCTACGAGGCCGTTCGTGAAACCTTCGCCAGCGTGGCGGGTGGAATGGACGAGTCGAAATGGAATTTCACCTTGCGCGACGGGTTCCTGAAGGGATCGAAGGCCGCTGCGGGTGGTGCATTCAATGCAGCCTCGGTCGGCTCCCTGGTTGCCAAGGCCAAGGTTCCGACGGCTCCAACGGAGAGCAGTTTGGAAGTGGTTCTGGTTCCCGATTCAAGCATTTGGGACGGTCGCTATATCAACAATGGCTGGCTGCAGGAAGCTCCCGACCCGGTCACCAAGCTCACTTGGGACAACGCCGCTCTCATTGGATCCGTCACTTACCGCAAATTGGGGCTCAAGGCTCAGAAAGAAGGTCTGACTCCGAAGATCAAGCTCACAGTCGGCGGCAAAACCCTGGAGCTTCCCGCCCTCGAAGCACCGGGCCATGTTTCCAATTCAGTCACGATTCAGCTCGGTTATGGCCAGTCGGTGACAAGTTTCATCGGCAAAGGCACGGGCTCCAATGGCTACTCGCTTCTCGGCAACGCCGGCGAGTTCGTGCTCACTGGCGCGACTTTGACCGCCACGGGCGAAAGCTATCAACTGGCGATCACTCAGGAGCACGACACCATGGAAGGCCGTTCGCTGTATCGCGAAGGCACCAAGGCCGATGATGAGAACTTCGCGCAGGTGACCGGCATTGACAGCCACATCCCGCAGGGCGTGAGCTTGTATGGCGGCCAGTTTGGCCCCAAGTCTCCGGAGAACCCGGCTGGTTTCGACTTCGAACACAAGCATCAGTGGGGCATGACGATCGACCTCGGCAAGTGCCTGGGTTGCACCGCCTGCCTGCTCGCATGCCAGTCTGAAAACAACATTCCAATCGTCGGCAAGGACCAGGTTCAGAAGGGCCGTGTGATGCACTGGATCCGCATGGACCGTTACTTCGCCACGCCAGACAAGAACGACGTGGACGCGCCGCTTAAGCTGGAAGACCTCGAAAACGCGGAAATGGTGTCCCAGCCTGTGGCCTGCCAGAACTGTGAGGCGGCACCCTGCGAAACCGTCTGCCCGGTGAATGCCACCGTGC
>CAINXC010000029.1 GCA_903854655.1 uncultured Verrucomicrobiota bacterium
AACCCGCAACAACCAGAATCACAATCTGGGGCTCTACCATTGAACTACGACCACCATCTTTCGGAGAAAGGCGGACCGGAGTATAGCTGGGAAGATGGGGTGTGCCAGTGAAAAGTTTGAAGGCTTGATGCCTTTGAGAGTGTCGATTGTTTTTGCGGGCAAAATGGGACTGAGGCGCCGAAGCCAATGATTTCTGGATCGGTGTCAGGGCTGTCCATGCGTTTGGGGAGAATTCTAGAGCTGATTGGCTGCTGCGTCGGAGACAACCAGATCCTCCGCTGAGGGAGAAGGTAAAGAATTGGGAGCACCTCTTTTCATCATGATGGCAAGGAGGGAGATGTCCGCCGGGGTGATCCCTTGCAGACGTGAAGCTTGTCCAAGTGTGGAAGGGCGGATTTGCTGAAGCTTGTGTTGGGCTTCTTTTTTGAGTCCGTGGATGGTGCTGTAGTCGAGCCAGGCTGGCAGTTCTTTGTCATCCATTTTCGCGGTCTTCTCGACGGTGAGTTCCTGGCGGGTGATGTAGCCTTCGTACTTGAGGTCATTTTCAACCAGCATCCAGATGCTGTCGTTGAACTTGGCGCGGAGCTCCGCAGGCAGCCGTTTGTGATCGTTCTCAGGCCTGCGGATCCATTTTTCCAAACGGATGCCGTCGTGGCTGGTGGTGCGGGCGAGGATCTTGGCTTGCTCGACCTGCTCGACTTTCTGGGCTGTATGTGAGGCACGGAAATCATCCACGATGCCCAATTCTTTCGCCCGTAGCGTGAGTCGGAGATCGCAGTTGTCCTGACGTAGGAGCAAGCGGTACTCGGCTCGGGAGGTGAACATACGGTAAGGCTCGGTGGTACCCTTGGAGACGAGGTCATCAATCATCACGCCAATGTAGGCTTCGCTGCGCGATAGGATGAAGGGCGGTCGTTGTTGAACCTTGAGCGCAGCATTCACTCCGGCCATCAGCCCTTGAGCGGCAGCTTCTTCATAGCCTGAGGTGCCGTTGATCTGCCCTGCGAAATAGAGTCCGGACACGAGTTTAGTTTCGAGGGTGGGATTGAGTTGAGTGGGGGGGCAGTAGTCGTATTCCACCGCATAGCCGGGGCGGATGATTTCGGCCTTCTCCAGGCCGGCGATGGACCTGATAAAACCGATTTGCACTTCGAAGGGGAGTGAGGTTGAAACACCGTTGACGTAGAACTCACGAGTGTGCTTGCCTTCGGGCTCGAGGAAGATTTGGTGGTGATCTTTGTCGGCAAAGCGGACGACCTTGTCTTCGATGCTCGGACAGTAACGCGGACCCACGCCCTCGATCCGTCCGCAGTACATCGGGGATTTGTCCAGATTGGCACGGATGATGTCGTGTGTTTTGGCGTTCGTGTAAGTGATCCAGCACGGGATTTGTTCCACGTGGAACATTTCCGGCCTCCATCGATTGAGGGTGAAGAGGGGTTGTCCGCTATCCGCTAGGCCCCCTTTGCGGCTTGGAAGGGAGTCCTCATCCACGGCGCCCGACAAGTAGCTGAAGGGGGGCGGGGGGGTATCGCCGTGCTGAGGCTCGAGCCCCGCCAAATTAATGGAGCGCCCGTTGATCCGACAGGGAGTGCCGGTCTTGAAGCGCTTAACCACGAAACCAATGGCGGCAAGGCTGTCGCTGAGTGTGGATGTGGTGTCGCCCATACGGCCGCCGGATTGATTCTGAAGGCCCACATGCAGCAGGCCTCGCATGAAGGTGCCCGAGGAAATAACGACGCTTCGAGCGGGGTAGATGACCCCGAGGCTGGTTCGCACCCCGACAACCCGGTCATCCTTGACCAAGATCTCAGCCGCATTGCCTTGATGCAGGTCCAGGTCGGGCTGGTTCTCGAGCAACCACTTCATGCGAAATTGATAGGCTTTCTTGTCTGCCTGTGCCCGCGGGGCTTGAACGCTGGGTCCTTTCCCGGCATTCAGCATTCGAAATTGAATCCCTGTCGCATCGGTGTTCAAACCCATGACACCTCCCAGGGCATCGATCTCCCGCACCATGTGCCCTTTGGCCAAGCCGCCTATAGCAGGGTTGCAAGACATCTGGGAAATGGTGTCCAGGTTCTGGGTCAAGATCGCAGTCTGGCATCCAAGCCTGGAGGCGGCCATGGCCGCTTCAACTCCGGCATGGCCGGCGCCGCAGACGAGCACATCATATTCCTTGGGAAAGGTGAAAAGAGACATTGTTCAATCAGTATAGCACCGGATTGCCCCGGTTGCCAGCGCCCCAAAATGTTCCACGTGGAACAAAAACACCATGCTTGGCCGCTTTCATGCCTCCGTTCATTCAGCCAACTACTTGCCACCAAGCAGGTTGCGGGCTAATCTCCGCGCCCCTTTAACACACGCACCCATGCCTGCCGCCACCACAATCCCGCACGCCGAAGCGCCCATCAACAAAGCGCTGACCAAGGAAGAAAAGATCCGCCTTTATCGCGACATGGTGCGCATCCGGCAGTTCGAGCAGCTCTCGTTGCAGAAGTATCAGGGCAACAAAATGGCGGGCTTCCTGCACCTCTACATGGGCCAGGAAGCGGTGGCGGTCGGAACCATTTCCCTGCTTGGCAAGAACGATCACGTCATCACCGCCTACCGTAATCACGGCCACGCCCTGGCGGTGGGAATGACGATGAACGAATGCATGGCGGAACTCTATGGCAAGGCCACCGGGTGTTCGAAGGGGAAGGGTGGCTCGATGCATTTCTTCGCTCCCGACAAGAACTATTGGGGCGGTCACGGCATCGTGGCCGGCCAGACTCCACTGGGCGTGGGCCTGGCCTACGGCCTCAAGTATCGGGGCCTCAAGGGCTGTGCACTCTGCTATCTCGGTGACGGGGCGGTGAATCAGGGCTCCTTCCACGAGTCGCTCAATCTGGCTGCGCTCTGGGATCTGCCCGTCATCTACATCATCGAGAACAACGGCTACTCCATGGGCACCAGCCAAAAGCGTTCCTCCGCCTATCCGGGCTGCCTGGCCGAGCGAGCCGAGGGGTACGGCATCGACTGGGAGCTCTTTAACGGAGAGGACCTCTATGAGGTGCGCGCCCGCACCCAGGTCGCCATCGAACGAGCCCACGAGAAGTCGCGCCCTGCCATTCTGGAGATCGCCACCTACCGCTACGAAGGCCATTCAGTCGCCGACGCGAACAAGGCCGTCTACCGCACCAAGG
>CAINXC010000030.1 GCA_903854655.1 uncultured Verrucomicrobiota bacterium
AAGATGCCGTCACTCATTGGGTGAAAGGATAAAAATGATCGGAAACTTGTGTTTCATTCCCCTGTCCCCATTCCTCTGTTTTCCATCTCTCTTTTTAGGGTCATTCGCTCCGTAGAAAGCGGTGTCGCGCCGAGGCTTGCCACCGCACTCCACGACGCTGCCGCGCCCAGCATTGTTCCGCTCCCCCTTTCTACGGGAAACGGAACATGGAAAACGTTCGGCTTAGCTCGCCGCCGGTGCTTCTTCCTTCACCACGCTGGCGATGGCGCTGCGGTCGAACTCGACCTTCACGCCGTCGGAAATGCGCACCATCACGGTCTTGTCCTTGAGGCTGGTGACCACGCCGTGGGCACCGCCGATGGTGACGACGTCATCGCCCACTTTCAGGGATTTAAGCAGCGCTTCGAGCTGCTTCTGGCGGTTGCGCTGGGGGCGGATGAGCACGAAATACATCACCACGAACATCAGCACCATGAACACCATGGGATTGCCAAAGAGGCCGCCCTGGGCCTGCGCGGAATCGCCGGCGGCCTGGGCCAGCAGGCCATGGATGGAAGGGTGGGAAAGGGGGGAGCTCATGAGTCTTCGGGATCGGTGTCGTGCGGTTGGTATTTGGCCACCACCTCGGCGCGAAACTCGGCGAAGCAGCCTTGCTCAATCGCGTTCCGTGCCTTGGCGGCGAGGGAGAGGTAGAAATGCAGGTTGTGCAGTGAAATCAACCGCAATCCGAGAATTTCCCCCACCTTCACCAGATGGCGGATGTAGGCGCGCGAGAAGCCTTTGCACAGCGGGTGCGTGTCCTCGGCGATGTCGGCGAGGTCATGGGCGTAGCACTGGTTTTTCAGGTTGATGGTGCCTTCGGCGGTGAAGGCGGTGCCGTTGCGGGCGATGCGCGTGGGCAGCACACAGTCGAACATGTCGATGCCCCGCGCGATCAGCTCGATCATCTGCGGCGGCGTGCCCAGGCCCATGGCGTAGCGCGCCTGGTTTTCCGGCAGGATCGGGCAGACCCATTCCGCCACCTCCATCATCTCCTTCTCGGTCTCGCCCACGCTCACGCCGCCGATCGCGTAGCCGTCGAAGCCGATGGCCATCATCTCGCGCGCGGCCCGCTCGCGCAGCTCCTTGTAAACGCTGCCCTGGATGATGCCGAAGTGCTGCTGCGGCTTGCCGTTGGTCATCGGCTGGTGCTTCTGCGCCCAGTCCTTGCACCGGCGCGCCCAGCGCATCGTCAGGTCCAGGCTTTTGGAGGCGTAGCCCGCCTCGCAAGGGTAGGGCGGGCATTCGTCGAACAGCATGGCGATGTCCGACCCCAGCACGGACTGGATTTCCATCGCCGTCTCCGGCCCCAGGAACATGGCCGTGCCATCCACGTGGTTTTGGAAATGCACGCCCTCTTCCGTGATCTTGCGCAGGCGCGCCAGGGAGAACACCTGGAAGCCGCCGCTGTCCGTGAGCATCGGGTGCTGCCAGTTGGCAAAGCCGTGCAGGCCGCCCGTCTCGCGAATGATGTCCAGCCCCGGCCGCACGAACAGGTGGTAGGTGTTGCCCAGAATGATCTGCGCCCCCAGCGCCTCCAGCTCCTGCGGGTGAACGGCCTTCACGCTGCCCTGCGTGCCCACCGGCATGAACACCGGCGTCTCAATAATGCCATGCGGCGTGTGCAGCCGACCGCGACGGGCGGCGGACTTGGGATCAGTGGCGAGAAGTTCAAACATGAAATGAGGCGTGCGGGATAAACGCCGTTCGCCGGAGTCGAAAGTGAAAAGTGATAAGTAAAAAGTGAAAAGGAGGGAGGTTCCTGGTTCCCGGTTGGGGAAGGGCGTGGCAGGGGTGCCGAGTCGGCAATGTCCCGAAGACAAGACGGGCAACTGAGGGCAGGGGAATGAATGCCTTTGTTTCTCATTCTTATTCGTCTGCCCCTATTCGATTGCCATCTCCGGTCAGGCGCTGGGAACCAGGCAGGTGTGCGCGTAGAAAGTTTGAGCGAGGGCTGCTTGTCTTCCGATCTCGTCTTAGCCCATAACTTGCGCCACCCCGGCCGCATGAATGCGGTACACCAGCCGCTGTGCGCAGCCTCCGGCCGGGGATAAGGTTGATCACGTTCAAGCCCTGCCTATCGGGCCCTCAGACGCATCGAAAGCGCGGCTGGTGTACCGACTTCAGTCGGCCGGGGTGGCGTAAAGTGAGGCCATGGATCAAAGGTCCGACTGCCCGCGATAGTCACCTATGGGATGCACTGCGCGCTGCGATCCGAGAACCAGGAATCAGGAATCAGGAATCAGGAATCAGGAACTTCACCCTCCATCGAAGCGCAGGGCAGTGACCCTTTCCCTCGCTTCTTTACTTCCCCTTCAACCCCTTCGCCTTGTCGATGAGCTGGATGAACTCGCCGCGATAGCCGAGGGCGTCCTCGCCTTTGCCGCTCAGGGCGAGGCGGCGCACGGCTTCGAATCCGAAGTCCTCCACGTGCTCGGAGTCGCGCAGCAACATGCCGAACCCGGCGACGGCGGTGGCGAAGCGGAAGTCGCGCGGGCTGTCCAGGAGGGTCTTTTGGGTGTCGCGCACGGGCACCTCGATGAGCTTGCTGAGCTCACCGTCGGGAGCCTTGTAGCGCAGCTTTACGGTCATGGTTTCATCGTTGACGCCTTCCAGCACCCGCTCGGGCGCTTTGGCTCCGAGGGATGGAAGCGACTGGGGCTTGTCCTGCCTGTTTTTGGGCTGGTACTTCAGGTCATCCACCTCGGCCAGCGCGCCGTTGGGCATGGGCAGGCCGGCGGGCACGATTTCGTAGAGAGCGGTGACGGTGTGACCTGCGCCGATCTCGCCTGCATCCTTCTTGTCGTTGTTAAAATCCTTCGCGGCCAGCAGCCGCTTCTCGTAGCCGATGAGCCGGTAGCTGGCGACCAGGGCGGGGTTGAACTCGACCTGGATTTTGACGTCCTTGGCGATGGTGATGAGGGTGCCGCGCATCTGCTCCACCAGCACCTTGCGTGCTTCGCCGAGGCTGTCGATGTAGGCGTAGTTGCCGTTGCCGTTGTCGGCCAGGACTTCCATGGTGCGGTCCTGCAGGTTGTCCGTGCCGAAGCCGAGGACGCTGAGGAAGGTGCCGCCCTTGGCCTTCTGCTTGATCAATTGCTGAAGCTGGTCCGCATCGCTGATGCCCACGTTGAAGTCGCCATCCGTGCAAAGGATGATGCGGTTGATGCCGCCCTTGAGGAAGTGCGCGCCGGCCTGGTTGTAGGCCATGGTGATGCCGCTTTCGCCATTGGTGCTGCCGCCCGCGTGGAGGCCATGAATCACCTCCATGATCCGCGCCTTGTCCTTGCCGCTGGTGCTTTCCAAGGCCACCTGGCAGGCCCCGGCATAGGTGACGATGGACACATGGTCGTCTTCGCGAAGCTGCTCGGTGAGCATTTCCAGGCTCTGCTTCACCAGCGGCAGGCGCTCGGGAGAATCCATGCTGCCGGACACATCAATGAGGAAGACGAAGTTCGCGGCGGGCCGCTCCTGGCCCATGTCGCGGCCCTTGATGGCGATGCGCGCCAGGCGGTGCCGGGGTGCCCACGGGGCCTCCGCCAGATCCACCTGCACACTGAAGGGCTGGTCCTTGCTAGGCTGCTCGTAGTCGTAAGGGAAGAAGTTGATCAGCTCCTCCAGCCGCACCGCATCCGGCGGCGGCAGTTGTCCTGCATTCAGGAAGCGCCGCACGTTGGAGTAGGAGGCCGTGTCCACATCCAGGCTGAAGGTGGAGAGCGGCTGGCTCTGCACGGTTTGGAAGGGGTTTTCAACGACGCGGGCGTAACGCGCCGTGCCAGCGGGCAGAGTGTTGTTCGTGCTATCGATAACCTGATGCGGAATCGCGCTTGCGGCGATTGGAACATCCCATGCGGCACCCATGGAACGGAGCATACGGGCTCGGCGATCCTCCCCGGCTGCGAAGTAGTACTCGTCCTTGCTCGAAGCGACTCCCGCTCTGGGTTTTGACTTGGCGGCTTTGGCCAGGGAATCCATGGCGAGTGTGGTTCCACTGGACCCGGCCGCCGCAGCGGGGCTGGCCGCTTCGGATTTCGCCACAGCAGATTGCGGCGAGGCCGTCCTGGTCAAAGTGCTGGTGGAAGTTGCGCCTCCAAAAGTCACCGTGCCAGTGGTGAGGGAAGTTCCGCCCGCATAAGCGTTGGCTCCGCTCAGCACCAGCGAGCCCGCGCCCGCCTTGATCAACCCCGCCGCCGGAGCCGATGCCGGAGCAGCGGTCGCCAAGCCCGGCACAGGCGCAGAGGCTGCTTTGGCGAAAGGCTGCACGAGGGCACCATCGAGCGATGCCATTGAGTCCTTCCGCATGGCAAGAGTGGGCTCGGCTGGTGGCATTGGCGAAGCGGTGGTGAAGGTATGGCGCAGCGGCTCCTTGCTCTTTTCCATCGCCACCAGCACCGGCTTTTCGGGGAGAGCTTTGACCTCTTTCTGCACCATCGTCACCGCAGACGGTGTTTTGCGGGATTGATCGATGACGACCAAAATGAACGTCAGGCAGGCCGCCAGCGCGGCGATGCGCATCCATGGGGACGGTTTTGGCAGCGCCCGTTCCCGGGCGGCTGCGACCTTCGCATGGAAGGCTTTGCCGTTCATGCGGGGCGTCTCCGTCTCCGTGGAAAAGGGAACGGCGGTTTCGGGTGAGGGCAGTTCGAGCGTTTTGAGCCGTTCGCGCTGGTCGGCGCTGAGCGCGGCGTCCTCGTCCACGAGGTGCTCGCTGAGCAGGGCGCAGAAGGCCTGGGTTTCGCGCGCTTTCTGCTGGGCCTGCGGCGTCGCGTTGAGCTCGGCCTCAATCTGGGCGCGCTCTTCGGGGCTCAGCTCGTTCAGCGCCCAGGCGGTGATGTCTTCGGGTTTCATGAAAAAAGGGGGGTGGGTGGTTCAGGCGGCGAGGGTGCGGCGCGGATCGCTTTCCAGGGCCAGCCATTGCTCGCGCAGCGCGTTCACGCCGTGGTGGATGAGGTAGCCGACGTTGCCCACGCTGGTCTCCATCGCGTGGCTGATCTCCTTGTAGCTGAGGCCGGCGATGAACTTCATGCGGATGGCCTCGCGCTGCTTTTCCGGCAGGGTCTTCAGGAGCCGCTGCAGGGTGGCGGAGGTTTCTTCCTGCTCCATGGCGAAGCCCGGTTCGGCGGCGGGCGAGATTTCCAGGTCGAGCGTTTCGGTTTCCATGACAACAAGCCGGTGGTGTTTGCGGAGGTGGTCGGTGGCGCGGTTTTTGCAGACCGTGAAGAGCCACGGGGCGAGGCGTTCGGGATCAATCGTGTGGATCGACTGCGAGAAGCGGAGGAACACGTCCTGCACGATGTCGCGTGCATCGTCGAGCTGGCCGACAAGGCTTTGCGCGTAGCGGATGAGCGGCCGCTCGTAGCGCTGCAGCGTGTCGTTGAATAGGCGGTGCGCGTCAGTGATCATGCAGGAGTCGCCGGGCAGTACGCGGGTGACGCGGGTTTGTTGGAAAAAGATTCAACTGAGATCCCGGTCGGCGTCATTCCTCGCGGAGTGCCCTGAGGATACGGCTCAACCTGCGGACCTCAACGCCTTGTCATCGTCTCCGGGCAACAATGGGATACAACGTGCCACACAAAAACTCTGCGACGGGGCTTCGCTCGTGGTGGGTGCAACGGATTCTGCGCCACTGCAGTTCAGGAAGGCGATCCGCAGGCTTCGACTGTCGCATCAGGCTCTTCCGGTGGCTGCTGCGTGTCGTCGCGGCCGTGGGCCAGCAGGTAGGCGGCGGGGACGATGAACATGGTGAGCAGCACGGACAGGGCGAGGCCGCCGATGATCGCCCGGGCAAGCGGGGCATAGGCTTCGCTGCCGGCTCCCAGGGCCATCGCCATGGGCGTGAGGCCGATGAGGGTGGCCAGCGAGGTCATGAGGATGGGGCGCAGGCGGACGCGGCAGGCGACGGTCAGCGCCTCCCGCACGGGGACTCCTTCAGCGCGCAACTGGCGCACGAACTGCACGATGAGGATGCTGTTGGAGGTGACCACGCCCACCATCATGACGATGCCCATGAGGGACATGATGTTCAGGGTGGTGCCGGTGAGCCACAGGGTGAGCCCCACGCCGGTAAGGCCAGGAGGCACGGCCAGCAGGATGATGAAGGGGTCGAGCCAGGACTGGAACTGCGCGACGAGAATGAAGTACACCAGCAGCACCGCAAGAATGAGCCCCAGGCCAAAGCTGCTGAAGGAGGCGTTCATGCCCTGCACGCTGCCGCGCACGGCCACCGCCGCTCCTTCGGGCATTTTCGTTTCCGCAATGATCTTGCTGACCGCGGCCATGACCCGGCCCAGATCTTCTTTTTTCGGGGACACATAGATGTCGATGACGCGCCGCAGTTGGTAGTGGTCCACCTCCGTGGGCGACATGATGTGGCGCATCTGGCTGACCGCGTCGAGCCGGGCCGACTTCGGGCCGCCGGGCGAGCGCAGCGGAATGGCCTGCAAATCCACGAGGTCCTGAACGTAGTTCTCCGGGTACTGGACGGTGAGAATGTAGTCGTTGCCGGTCTTGGGATCAACCCAGTAGCTGGGGGCGATCATGGCGCCGGAAGTCAGAGCGGTGATCACGTTGTCGATCACCTCCTTTGAAGACAGCCCCAGCTCGCTGGCATGCTCGCGATCCACATCCAGTTGCAGGGCGGGATAATCGACATCCTGCGGCACCAGCACATCGGCAACGCCGGGCAGCGCCTTCACCCGGCGTGCGATTTCAGACGCCGTGCGGTGGGCGGCGTTGACGTCCGCAGCGGTGATCTGGACGTCGATCGGCGCGGGCAGGCCGAGATTCAGCACTGCATCCACCAGACCGCCTGACTGGAAGTAAGTCGTGACTTCCGGGAGCTCCTTGAGCAGCCGCTTTCGCATGCGGTCCATGTACTCATAGCTGCCGATGCGGTGGCCCTCCTTCAAACTGACTTGAACGAAGGCGGTGTGCTGGCCGGAATTGCTCGTGTACATGGCGGAGAAATCCGGGGTGATGCCGATGTTGGACACGATGACGCCCAGGTCTTCGGGCTTGACCTCTTCGCGCGTGATCTTCTCCACGCGGGCGACGAGCTGCTCGGTGGTCTCGATGCGGGTGCCTGTGACCGCCTTGAGATTCATCACGAACTGGCCGGGGTCCGTCCGGGGAAAATAGGCGACGCCGATGAAGGGTATTGCGCCCAGGCTGAGGACAAAGCTGCCGCCGATGGCGAGGACGGTGGCGAGGGGCCGGAGCAAGGATTTCTGGAGCAGGAAATCATAGCGGTTGAGCATGCCGGTGAAGCGCCGGTTGAACCAGGCGTGAAAGCGCCCGGCCAGCGATGTGGGCCTGGCCGTGTGGCCGTCTTCGGCATGAGCCTGGGAGGACTTGATGAGCTTGGCGCAAAACAAGGGCACCACCGTCATCGCGACCACATACGAGGCGAAGAGGGACAAGACGACGGCGGCGGCCAGCGCGGTGAAGAGAAACTTGCTCACGCCGTACAGGAAGGTGACGGGGAAGAACACGACCACGGTGGTCAAGGTCGCCGCGAGCACGGGCAGGGCGACTTCGCTGGCGCCTTTCTCAGCGGCGATCTCGGGCGGTTCGTGCATTTCCAGGTGGCGGAAGATGTTCTCCAGCACCACCACGGAGTTGTCGATCAGGCGCGAGAAGGCCAGCGCCAGCCCGCCCAGCACCATGGTGTTGATCGTGCCGTCGCCAAACGACAGGGCGATGAAGGC
>CAINXC010000031.1 GCA_903854655.1 uncultured Verrucomicrobiota bacterium
GCTGCGCGGCGACCACCTTTCCTGCAACGGCTACTTCCGCCCCACCACGCCCAGCATCGACAAGATCGCCGCCGGAGGCATCAACTTCCAGAAGTGCCTCACCCCCATCGCCTCCACCCTGGAATCGCTCACCAGCATCAACACCAGCCAGTACCCGCACACCCACGGCATCCTGCACATGTTCCCCAACCGGGCCATGGTGGACCGCGCCAAGGCGGAATGCCCCAGCCTGGCCGGCACCCTGCGCGAGCATGGTTATGACACTGCGGTGATCGGCGACTGGTGCGCCTGCGTCTTCAACGAGCTGCCCATGGGCTACCAGGACGTCGTGGCCTCCGATTTCGACAACTTCCGCATCTACATGAGCGAGGTGGTCTTCCTCCACCACCAGATCCTGCCCCTGTTCTTCGACAACAACCTGGGCCACATGCTGTTCCCCAAGCTCAAGTCCTTCGCCAATTACATGACGCCGGACGTGGTCACCACCGAGACCATCGACCGCCTGAAGCAGCGCAAGGCGGACGGCAAGCCCTTCCTCATCTTCGCCTATTACTCCTGCACCCACCTGCCCTACAAGACGCCGCGCGAGTACTCCGCCCTGTGGACCGATCCCAAGTACGACGGCAAGCACAAGCACCAGCTCGCGCTGAACGTGGACGAGTTCATCGGCAGCACCGACATCAACGAGCGCTGGAGCAAGTTCCCGCCCAACGAAGTGGAGCAGGTGCGGGGGCTCTATGACGGCTGCACCCGCATGTTCGACGACTGCGTGGGCCGCATCATGAACACGGTGAAGGAGGAGGGCCTGCTCGACAACACCATCGTCCTGATCACCGGCGACCACGGCGACGACCTGTTCGAGCCCAACACCACCTTCGGCCACGGCCTCACCTTCAACGGCGGCGACCAGAACAGCCACGTGCCCGCCGTCTTCCATGTCCCCGGCCTGAAGACGCCCGGCAAGCAGGTGCCCAACCTGATCCGCACCATCGACTTCACCCCCACGCTCATCGACTTGTTAGGTTTTCAGCCCGACCGCCGCTTCGAGGGCCGGAGCCTCGTGCCCTACGTGCGCGGCAAGACCGACGCCATGCACCTGGCCTTCTTCGGCGAGACCAGCTACCTCTTCTTCAAGCGCAGGATCCCCGGCGAGGAGCCGCTGCACATCCCGCCGATGGACGAGACCACCTTTATCGACCCCACGTTCGACTTCCACTTCGTGCTCAAGGACAAGTACCTCGACGACGTGCTGCGCACCAAGGAGCGCTGCGTGCGCACCGAGCGCTTCAAGCTGGTCAAGACCCCCGGCGTGAAAGGCCCCATCTACCGCCTGTTCGACCTGAAGGCCGACATGCACTGCGAGCGCGATGTGAAGGCCGACTTCCCCGAGGTCACCGAGCGCATGAAACGCGCCCTCGAACGCTGGGCCGTGAACAAGCAGGAAAGCAGCATCCGCGAGATCCTGGGTGATATTGATGAGGACAGCATCGTGGCGAGGCCGTGAGTGAAGGGGCAAGTGCGAAGTGCTCAGAGCCCAGTTCAATGAGGTGCGCTAAAATCCTGGACCACACGTTAAGGGAACAAGCACCTCATGAACACAA
>CAINXC010000032.1 GCA_903854655.1 uncultured Verrucomicrobiota bacterium
CTCACGGACCAGATGTCGAAGGGCTTCTTGGATTTGGTGGCCGGATAGGCGTAGTGATAAGGCTGGCCCCAGGGGTCCTTCTTTTCCTCTTCAAGAAGGGCGATCCAGCGCTCGGGGACGGGCTCGGAGGTGGGCTTTTCCCACAGCGCCTTGAGGCCCTGTTCGGTGGTGGGCATGCGACCGGCGCGGCTTTCGTACACCTGGAGCTGGGTGCTCATGCCATCAATGTCGGCCTGCACGGCCTGTTCCTTGGCCACGTCGATGTTGCCGGACATGAGCTTGATGACGGTGGCCCCCAGGATGGCCACGATGGTCATGGCGATGACGATTTCGATCAAGGAGAAGCCGGCAGGATGCCGGCCGGAGGTGGTGCGGTGTGTTTTCATGGTGCGGTTGGAAAAAGGGGGGTGAGAAGGAAGGAGGAAGGAGACAGAAGGAAGAAGACTGAGGGGCCAGGGTTTATGACGAACCATGGATGCCTGCCGTTTCACTCATTCATTCTTCTTCCTCCTTGCTCCTTCATTCTTCCTTCTTGATTGTTATACGTGCGAGTGGATGCCCTGAGATGTGGAGAACACGGCGGTGACGATCGAGTAGGCGACGGTGCCGACGATGACGGCCATGAACACCATGATCGCGGGCGAGATGAAGGTGGTCAGGCGGTTGATGCGGATGTCCAGTTCCTTGTCATACCTTGCGGCGGTTTTTTCCAGGGAGCGGCCGAGATTGCCGGTTTGCTCGCCGACCGCCACCATGTCCACCAACAACGTGGGGAATTCGCCGACCTTGCGCAGGGCGTTGGAAAGGGCGGCGCCCTCGCCCACCAGCGCCACGGCCTTGGAGAGCTGGCTCTGCATGAACACGTTGGTCATGGCCTTGCTCGCCAGCTTCAGGGCGTTGAGCAGGGGCACGCCGTTCACCACCAGGTTGCCCAGCGAGTGGGCGAACTGGGCGTACAGGCGGGTGGCGATCACCGGCCCCAGCAGCGGGATTTTCATCCGTGACTGGCCCCACCACATGCGGCCGACGGGCGTGTTCACATAGCCGCGGAACAGGAGGAAGGCGATGGTGCCCACCGCCAGCATCAGCCACCACCAGCTCCCCAGGAAGGCGGAAACCTTGATCAGCACCTCCGTGGCGAGCGGCAGCTTCGAGCCGGTGGAGCCCAGCAGCGAGGTGATCTGCGGCACCACCACGGTGGTGAAGACGATGATCATGCCGATGCAGGCGATGGTGAGCATCGAAGGGTAGATCATGGCCTGCGTCACCTTGCTTTGCAGCTCGTGCAGGATGTTCAGGTTCATCGCCTGGCGGCGCAGGATGTCCGGCAGCGAGCCGCTGGCCTCGCCTGCGGCCGTCATGTTGATGTACATGTCGTCGAAGCTCGGCGAGGCCTTGCGCAGGGCCTTGGAAACCGTGGAGCCCTCGCGCAGCTCGTTGCGCAGGATGTCGGCGACTTTTTTGATGCCCGGCGAGTCCTGCCGTTCCGCCATCACGCGCAGCGCCTGGTCGATCTGCAGGCCGCCGTCCAGCAGGTCCGCGAGTTCCTCGGTGAAGGTGATCAACTGCGCGCGCTTGAGCTTCACCTGCTCGAAGTCGCCTGCGGCCTGCGCCTTTGCCTTGCCCTTGGCCGTGGCGGCGGCGGAGGCGTCCTCCACCACCTTCATGGGCGTCAGGGACTGCTGCTCCAGCTTGCGGAAGACCTCGGCGCGGGTGCCGACTTGCAGCTTGCCGGACACTTGCTGGCCGGTGGGATTGAGGGCGGTGTAGGTGAAGGAGGGCATTGTCAAAAAGCAGTTGGCCGCGATTTCAAGAGAAGCTTTTCAGCCGCTCCCGAAGCAAGGCCACGTTCTCGAATGGAAAAGGGTTGCTCGGGCTTGGGATGGATTCCTGAAGGAGGATCTTCAGGTTGTGGCGGTCGTCGAGGGACATTTGCTCAAGGGGCAGGTCAACGGGAGGCTCAGGCTCGGGGGGAGCAGCATTTTGGGGAAACCGGCGTTGAAGGCGCTCTTTCACCTCCTCGAGCGTGAACCACACCGCGTCGGGCGATTCCGATTCCTTCACCCTCTCTTCCAGAATTTTCAAATGTTCCTCAGGAATCTCAAAGTCGTCTTCGTCAGCAGGATCATTCGGCGGCAAAGTCTCCATAACCCTGTCCAACAGCGTCAGTCGCTGTCCGATGGACATCGATTCGAGTGGGACTTCCAAAGCGGTCATGCGTCCAGTGTAGTTGCGGAGGCGGGGTTCTCAATCACTCGCTGGCCGCCGTCACCGTCAGCACTTCTTCCAGGGTGGTCACGCCTTGCGCGGCCTTGTGGATGCCGTACTGGCGCATGGGGATCATGCCGTCCTTGGCGGCCTGGGCCTTCATTTCGGCGACATTGCCGCTGGTGTTGATCTTCTCGGCCAGGGCCGGGGTCATCACGCAGATTTCCATGATGGCGAGGCGGCCCATGAAGCCGGTGTTGCGGCAGTTGCGGCAGCCCACGGGGGCGCACAGGCCGCTCTTCAGCTCGACCGGGAAGCCGACGCTGCGCAGGAAGCTGTCCTCGTAATGGGCGGGGATTTTGCAGGAGGGGCAGAGCGTGCGCACCAGGCGCTGGGCCTGGAAGGCGCGCACGGAGCTGCTCACCAGGAAGGGCTCGATGCCCATGTCCAGCAGTCGCGAAATGCCGCTCACCGAATCGTTGGTGTGCAGCGTGGAAAGCACCAAGTGACCCGTCAAAGCGCCGCGGATGGCGATTTCCACGGTTTCCTGGTCGCGCATTTCCCCCACCATGATCACGTTCGGATCGCCGCGCAGAATGGAGCGCAGACCGGCGGCGAAGGTGAGGCCGATTTCGGATTTCACCGCGATCTGCACCACGCCGTCCAGTTTGTTTTCCACCGGGTCCTCGATGGTCACGATGCGGCGGTCCTTGGTGTTGAGCTCGCGCAGCAGGGTGTACAGGGTGGTGCTCTTGCCGGAGCCGGTGGGGCCGGTGACCAGGATGATGCCGTTGGGCAGGGCGATGAGCTTGCGGATGGTCGCCTCCGTGGCCGCATCCAGCCCCAGCTTGCTCATGTCGAACTTCTGGCGGGTGAGCAAGCGCAGCGCCACGGACTCGCCGTTGACGGAGGGGATGGTGGCGACGCGCACGTCGATGGGGTCGCCGTCCAGCTCCAGGTTGATACGGCCGTCCTGCGGCAGGCGGCGTTCCGCGATGTCCAGGTGCGCCATGATCTTGAGGCGGGAAATCAGGGAGTTCTGCAGCAGGCGCATGTTGGGCGGCACCGGCACCTCCAGCAGGCGGCCGTCGATGCGGTAGCGGATGCGCAGGTCGCGCTCCAGCGGCTCCACGTGGATGTCCGTGGCGCGCTCGCGCAGGGCTTCGCGGAACACCTGGTTCACGAAGTTCATCACCGTCGCCTCCTCGTCCGCCTCGTCCAGCACGTTCACCTCCTGCGCCATGTCGTCGCCCGAGAGGTCCTCGCGGCCCTCCAGCAACTCCTCGAAGTTTTCAGCGCCCACGCCGTAGCCTTGGTGCAGGGCTTCCAGAATGCGATGGCGGCTGGCGATCTGCCAGTGCACGCGCTTGCGCAGCTCCTGGCCCACCGCCTGGCGCGCATCCAGGTTGAAGGGGTCGTAGGTCAGCACCGTCACGTCCAGCCCCGTCACCTGCAAAGGGTAGAGCCGGTGGCGCAGCGCCAGCTTCGCCGGGAATTTGCTGTGCAGGCCGCCGTCCACCGCCTCGATCGCACCATCCGGCAGGAACGGCATGTGCAGGGCGTTGGCGAGCTGCTCGAAGAACGCCTCCTCCTCGACCAGCTTCGCGTCCAGGAGGGCGTCAATCGGCCCCAGGCGCTTCTCAGCGGCCTCCTGCAGCGTCTCGCGGCAGCGCAACGCGTTCTTGCAGCCCGCGTTGGTGGCGGCAAGGGTGAGGAGGTCCTGAAGACTCGGAGAAGCGGAAAGGGTGGCAGAAGGCATGATGAGGGCGGCCTTATGAAACGTGGCCAGGAAGGCGAAGTTGCGAGGATGTGCGGCAATGTGAACTTGCGAGGTGACTGCCATGCCGCAGCGCTGAGGCGGAAGAAACAGGTCTGTTGAGGTTTGCCCGTCAGTGGGACAGACATGGCAGTGCGCGAAGCGTTCTGGAACCGTAGCGCAGCGCAGATAGCCAGCCGCAGGCTGCCCGAAGGGCGAGCGCAGCGAGGCAATGCTGGCAATTCATCGCCGCTCTGGCAGCACCCTCCGCTGTGTTGAGACGTCATCGCGGACGTCCTTGAGGGCCTCACACGGCGCACCGGCCATACAAAAGCGGCGATGAATCGCCAGCACTCCAGGACGCTTCGCGCCATCCAGAGCCAAAGCCCGTTTCCAGTTCCACGATGATGCAAGGGAGCGCAAGGATGGGGATGCCCCCGGCGCTCCCGCCAAAACCAGGTGCTCCTTCGCCATCGCTGAGCAAAGGGCACGAATGGATAAATTCCTCTCCCTAATCAGATTGCCTTGCGCAGCTCCCTCTGCAACTCTCCGCCCATGCCAAAGCCTCTCCCGCCTGACATGACCCCGGAAGCCCAGGAAGCCTATGCCGAGGCTCTGCGAAGGATCGAGGGATGCCGCCAGAAGGGAGGGGGAGGCACGGCGCTCGAATTAATCAATCTAGGACTCACCGCGCTACCGCCGGAGATCGGCCAGCTCACCGCGCTGGAGGCGCTTTACCTCCAACTCAGCCAACTCACCACGCTACCGCCGGAGATCGGCCAGCTCACTGAGCTGAGGGAACTTTACCTCGGGCAGAACAGGCTCGCCACGCTGCCGCCGGAGATCGGCCAGCTCACGGCGTTGAAAAGCCTCTCCCTTCGCAGCAACAAGCTCGCCATGCTGCCGCCCGAGATCGGCCAGCTCACGGGGTTGAAAAGGCTTACCCTCAACAACAACAAGCTCACCTCGCTGCCGTCGGAGATCTGCCAGCTCACCGCGTTGGAGGTGCTTGCCCTCAGCGACAATCCTAGCCTGGGTCTTTCCTCCTCGGTGCTGAACTTGGAACCGAAAGCCATCCTGGCGGCTTACTTCGGCAGCCTGAAGCAGGGAGCCAAACCGCTGAACGAAGTGAAGCTGCTGCTGGTGGGGCATGGCCGGGTGGGGAAGACCTCGCTGAGCAAGGCGCTGCGCGGGGTGCCGCATGATGCGCAGGAGAGGGAAACACCGGGGATCGAGCGTCATGCGCTGCCATTGATGTCGGGGAAGACCAAGATCACGGCGCATGTGTGGGATTTCGGCGGCCAGGAATTCCTGCACCAGACGCACCAGTTCTTCTTCTCAGAGCGGAGCATCTATGTGGTGGTATTGCAGGGGCGAGATCGCTCTCTGATGCAGCGCTCGCCGGTGCAGGAGGCGGAGTACTGGCTGCGGCTGATCCGCACCTACGGCACCGGCTCGCCGGTGGTGATCGTGCTGAACAAGTTCCAGGCGCATGAGTTCTCCGTGGACGAGTTTGATCTCACGGACCGCTACCCGGAGGTGAAGGCGGTGGTGCGGGCGGACTGCGATCCGCATTTCAAAATCGATGAGCTGCGCCGCCTGCTGGGCAGCCTGGCCGGGAAGATGCCGGGGGTGAAGGAGAAGATCGATCCGGCCTGGGCGAAGGTGCGCGCGGAACTGGAGGGAACGAAGGAGAGCTTCATTTCCTATGCCTGCTACCGGGACATCTGCCGGGCGCAGGGGGTGGACACGGCAGAGAAGCAGGAGATCCTTTCCATCATCCTGAACTGCCTGGGCATCGCTCTGAACTATCGCCAGGACACGCGGTTGCGCGACACCAGCGTGCTGAAACCGCGCTGGCTGGTGGACGGCATCTACACCATCCTGCGCTGGCTGCAGAAGCATGAAACCAATGGCGAGCTGCAACTGGCGGACTTCGCCAAAGCCCTGACCGACAAGAAGACCTATCCGCAGGACAAGCACGAGTTCCTGCTGCACCTGATGGAGAAATTCGAGCTGTGCTTTCCGCTGGATGCGGCGGAGAAAAAGTACCTGGTGCCCGGCCTGCTGGGCGAGAACCAGCCGGTGCAGTTGAAGCAGTACATGCAGGGCGAAGCGCGGCGCATCCAGTTCCGCTACGAGGATGTGCGACCGCCGGGGCTGCTGCCACAGTTCATCATGCGATCTCACACGCTCAGCATCGGCCAGCCGCGCTGGCTGCGCGGTGTGGTGCTGATCAAGGGCAAGGCCAGCGCCCTGGTGCGCGCCGATCACGACGGTCGCTTGACGGATGTGTTCGCCCTGGGCGAGTCCAAGGACCGCGTGTGGCTCACGGAGTTCATCGTTGCGGAGATGAAGAGTCTCCATGAGAACATCCCCGTGCACACCATGGTGGAATCGGAGGACGCACCCGGCGCCTGGACCGAGCTGGAAATCCTGCGCGAGGCCGACAACAAAGGCGAAGCGACACGCTCGGAAAGGACCACCGACAAAGGCACGGTGACAGTGAAGGTGAAGGCCACCCTGCGCGAAGTAGAAAGCGCCGAGGCCAGCAACCCGAAGCCCAACCCGTTGCCGCTGTTCATCTGTTATGCGCGGGCCAATGAACGGATCGTGAAACAGATCAAGCCCAGCCTGACAGTCCTGGCGCGTCGCGGCTACATCCAGCCCTGGCAGGACACGGACCTGGTGCCCGGCGAGGACTGGGACGAAACCATCAAGGAGCGGCTGTTGGCGGCGAGGATTGTCCTTTTCATGGTGAGCCGGGATTTCCTGGCATCCAAGTATATCACGGAAGACGAGCGCCCGCTGGCGATGGCCTTGGTGAAGGCCAAGAAGGCCGCCGTGGTGTCGGTGCTGCTGACGCCCTGTGGCTGGCAGGAAGAGGACTTCGCGAAGCTGGAACTTCTGCCAAGAAAGGGCGAAACGGTTTCATCGTTCACTCCGCGTGAGCATGCCTGGGCCCTGGTGGAGGAGGGGATCATGAAAGTGATCAACAAGCTGGCACCGGCCAAGCCCTCCGGCCACGACGTGGAGGACCGGAGGTAGCGCCCAACCATGAAGAAGAACACGGGTCGATTTTGAGTTGGGACGGGAAGGATCCCTGAACGCCTCAATGTTCTGCATTTGCCTCTGGCAAAAGAGATTCTACCCGGAGGGTAGCCCTTGAGTAGCCGTGGGTGATGGCGAGTCTCACGAGCCAAACCCACGGTAAAAGTGGCCGCCGATTCTACCGCGAAGCGGTAGGCCCATCACTTGTTTTGGAGCCGTGCAAAGTGATGGGGCAACCACTTCGTGGTTGGTTCGTGCAACGGGTTATCCGGGGGTTGGCTCGCGGAGGCTCGCTTCACCCCCGGCTATTCATGGGCTTCCCTCCGGGAAGGGCGTAAAAGTCATCGGCCAAATCCAGAGAAGCCACGTTTTCAGTTCATCGTCGCATCATCACCCCTGCCGGCGGCTTTCGAACACGGCCTCGACGGCGAGCCCATGCGCCTTGTTCAGCCCGCGTGTGGCGGTGCGGGCGATGCCTATGAGCAGCTCGGTGCGGCAGGCCTCGGTGGTCTGGCAGAGGGTGGGCTGGGTGGCGAGCGTGAGCCTTGGCAGACCGGGCGCGAGCGGCTCAAAGGTTTCGCCATCCCAGATGAGGAGGCCCCAGCCCTGCGGCGCCTCGTGCGGCTGGATGATGCCGCCGCGTATCACAAGGTAATGCAGGTCCGCATTCTGGTGGCGCAGCAGGCGGTCGAACTTGGTCTTGCCGTACAGGCGGCGCTGCAGCGTGTCGAGTTCGCGCACCGTGGCGGCATAGCCTTCGTGGCCCAGCTTGTCCGCCTCCACCGGCACGACGAACTGGTTGAACAGCTCCTCGCTGGTGCGCAGGGAGGGGTAGTGCAGGCCCAGCAGGCGGTCCAGCTCCTGCCGTCGCGCGGTGAGCTCGGCGATGCGAGCGAGGGTCTGCTGCACCACGCGGCTGTCCTTGAGCAGGTCCGCCCGCGACTGCTTGCATTCGAACAGCGCCGAGCGCCGGATGCTCGGCCCGCCCTTGAGGGTGGACTCGCACGCCACGACATCCGCTCGATAGCTGCTGCGCGGGATGCGCACCTCCTCCGCCACCAGGTTGAACCCCTGCGCCTGCGCCCAGAAGACCGCCGCGCGCTTCAAGTCGCGATGCGTCTGGGTTTCACCGGAGGTTGGGCGTGTGTCCGTCATGCCGGGCGTAGGACTAACACACTCCCTGCCGCGCGCGACAACGAGTGCGCGGGGGCAAGCGACAGCGCCACCTGGGCTGTGTTGCCCCGCCTTCTTCGGGGCTCATGAAGGAAGACTTCCGAACAAAGTGGCTATTCCAATTTCAGTTGATAGTGGTGTGGAAGAAAAGCGCAGGCGATTTGGCGAGGAGACGTTCCGCCCCTCACCCCAACCCTCTCCCGCCGGGAGAGGGAGTTCGCGCCACGATAGTTCAAAGCACGGGGATTTGAATGGCCAAGAGGCAGTCGTCCTCTCCCGGCGCGAGAGGACAAGAGCTGAGGGGCAAGCTTGGCAGCACCATCCACCTATTCCTGCCTGAGGTTGGTATGAAGTGAACGCAACAG
>CAINXC010000033.1 GCA_903854655.1 uncultured Verrucomicrobiota bacterium
AAGTCCGGGCCATGAGCTACACCAAGGGCTGCTATGTAGGCCAGGAGGTTCTTTCGCGCATTCGCACCACCGGCAGGAAGCCGCGCGAACTGGTGCGCTGGCGCAGCGACTCCACGATCTCCCCCGGGGAATCCGTGTTCGCCGATCCCGGCGCTGCTGTGGCCGGTCCCATTGGCACCATCACCAGCGCCGCATGGCATCCCGTGCTGAACCAGTGGACGGGCCTCGCCTTTGTGAAGCAAGGCGCTGCAACGATTGATTCCAAGTTGCCAGTAGGAGCCGAAACGCCTAGAATAGGCAACCGTATCGAAATTTTCGCCATTGTTAACTGATGAAACTGAAGTCTTCCCAGGTTTGTGCCGCGCTCGGTCTGCTGAGCTTGTTTTTGTCCAGCTGCACCAGCAGCGGTGGTGTTGATGCGGTCAATCCCACCGTCAGTGCGATGGACAAACTGGATGCTCAGTGGGGCCTGCCTCCGCGCCAGACCAAAGGCACGCCGCACAGCAAGTACGCGCCTGCCGCTTCAGCACAGAACGCTCCAGCCGCCGCGTACTCGCCCCAGCCCGCTGCCGCGGCACCTGCACCGGCATCCGCCCCTGAACCGGCCGCACCTTCCCTGTCCGCTCCGATCACGGTGGACCCCTCCGTGATTCAGAAGCTTCGTTGAATTTCCGCCTGCCACTGTTTGTCTCCAGCCCATGAAGTTCCCATCCCGATTGCTCGCCGCCGCCGCCCTGCTGTTGTCATCACCCATCGCGTTCGGCCAGATCCCTGGTGTGGCTGACGTAACAGCAGGACAGGCCGCCCAGCCGGAGGAGACTCGCCCGGCCGGGGCTGGCGGCACCGCAGGCACGATGGACTCCACCACCTCCACCAAGGCCCACGCCCCTTCCAAGGGCAATGCCAATGATCCTGCCAACTGGGAGCGGACCGCCGTTCACAAGCTGGCGGTGCTGGACATCCGATTTGCCGGGCGGACGGAGAGCGTCATTTTCGAACTGTTCCCAAACAGCGCACCTTTGACGGTGGCCAATTTCATCAGCAACTGCGAGTCGGGCACCTACAAGGGCATTGCCTTCCACCGTGCGATCGACCACTATCTGGTGCAGACTGGCGACCCCCTCACCACCGATGACTCCAAGCGCAATCTGTGGGGCACCGGCGGCGGCGACAAAACCATCCCGGGCGAGTTCAAGCTGCCGCACCAGAACGGCTCGGTTGCCATGGCACGCCGCGACGACAGCGTGAATCCCCAGCGCCGTTCCAATGGCTCCCAGTTCTACTTTACCCTGGGCAACCTCTCGACGCTCGACCACACCTACACTGTATTTGGCCAGGTGATCTCGGGCCTGGATGTTCTTCAGGACATCGCCAAAACCCCCGTGGACAGCAATGACTGCCCGCTGCAGCGCATTGAGGTGAATTCCATCACTGTCGCGGACCACAAAGGGCCGCTCGTCGTGCTGCACCAGGCCGGCATGGGCCGCAAACGCTACACCGTTCCCAGCTCCTCCAAAGGGCCCTTCACCCGTTTCCTTGAGCGCATTTGGTAGCCTCACCGGAGGTTCCTTTGCCTGCGGAGCAGGTCCGGTGCTCCGCTTGGTTGCTGTCATGCCGGGCCAGAGCCATGACACCGCGCTATCAGTTGATCTCGCGAGTCGCGGAAAGCGGCTTCAGCACCATCGACCACGCTTTCGACAGGGAACGTGCCGTCGAAGTGGCCCTCAAGCGCCCGCGCCGGACCAGCAAGGATGGTGCCGGGCAGTTTCAAACCGAGATGCGGGTGCTCGGCAGCGTGCAGCATGAGCACATCATCAGCCTCCTCGACACCGGCAGCGACGAACTGGGATCCTTCCTCGCCCTGGAGTGGATCGAGGGCGCCACCCTGGATCAGCGCATTCGAGATCGGGCGCTCACCGAGACCGAGCTGGGAGCCGTGCTGCACCCGCTGTTGCAGGCCCTTGTCTTCCTGCACTCCGCCGGCTTTGCACACGCCGACCTGAACGCCTCCAATATCATGATCAGCACCAGCAGGCATCTCAAGCTGATCGACTTCGGCAACGCCGCCGCCCTCGCCGACCGGCAGCCACGCAGCCTGGGCGATTCCAACATCGGCTCCATCCATCACATGGCCCCGGAACTGTTCAGCGGCCAGCCGCCGGATGTTCGCAGCGATCTTTATGCCGTAGGCATCATCGCCTTCCACGCCCTTGCCCGACGCCTCCCCTTCGATGGCGAAAACAAGGCCCAGATCATCACCGCGCACCTGCATCAGGCACGCCCCCCGCTTCCCTCCTCGTCGTTTGACTCGTGGGTTGGCCGGCTCATTGCCCGTGATCCTGCCAGCCGTCCCGCAAGCGCCGGTGAGGCCCTGGAATCCCTGCCATGATGCGCGACGACCAACTGCTAAAATCTGCCGCTTGATTGCAAACCGCCATCTCTGCGACGATCAATAGCAACCACGTCCCACGCCAGCCCTTATGCCCCGCTTCAAACCACCCGGCCAGTGCCCCGTCTGCGGCGAATGGGTTCCCCGTCAGGCCGCCGCCTGCGACTGTTGCGGAGCCTGCGAACTCTCCGGCTGGAAGGCGGACGCCGAAGCTTACGACGGACTCGACCTTCCTGACGGGGAGGACGAGTTCGACTACGACAAGTTCATTGCCGAAGAGTTTGGCGAGGGCAGGCCCAAACGACAGATGAACCACCTGTGGTGGTGGGTGGCTGTGCTCCTTGTGATCGCCCTCGGCTACGGCCTGCTCGCCCCGCTTTGGCGGCAATGAGGCCCGGAATCCGGATCGACCCCTGGGGGCGTGGTTTGCCACCGCGTGTACTTCAACCAGAAGATCTGATCGCGCCACCCACGGCAGCGCGCCGAGTCTTGACATCCTCGCGCCGCTCTGCCCACAATCACGGATGGAGAACGACGCCACCCCCGATTCGAGCCTGCGGCGGGAGTTCCAGCAACTGGCCACCGGGGTCAGGGCGGTGACGGTCATGTTCAGCCTGGTGGTGGCCATTTACAACGCGTTGGTGACACTGCAGCTTCATCGGGCGGCCGACTCGCTGTATGGCGGCATGATCATTGGAGCGAACAAGGCGCCCTGGGTGCTGCTGCATCCCTGGTGGCTCTCGGTCAGCTCGGCGGTTCTGCCCGTGGCTGCGGGTTTGCTGGGCCTGCGTCTGCGCAATCATCTGCATGCCCTCACCGCAGTGATGATCTGCCTGATCCTCATGATCGCCCAGATGCACGCGGTGAGCGCAGCCCTGCTGGAGCCGGTGATGCAATTGCTGGACGGAGTCAGGAACCTGACACCGCCTTGACCTGGCGACGCGCCGTCGTATGGAACGCTCCTTGCCCACGCGCCCGCGTTGCTTTAGCATCCGCGCCGCCTCCCCCGCCCTGCCATGCCCAACTACATCGTCACCATCGGTCTCGAAGTTCACGCCCAGCTCAACACCCGCAGCAAAATGTTCTGCGCCTGCGTGGTGGGCTATGGCGGCGAACCCAACACGCAAACCTGCCCCGTCTGCCTGGGCCTGCCGGGGGCGCTGCCGGTGCTCAACATCGGCGCGATTGAAAAGACCGTGCTCACCGGCCTGATGCTGGGCTGCCGCACGCCGGAGATCTCGAAGTGGGACCGCAAGAACTACTTCTACCCGGACATGCCGAAGAACTACCAGACGACGCAGTTCGACCTGCCGCTGTGCATCGGCGGGGGCGTGCCGCTTTATGATTTCGCCTACCCGAAGGACGCGCAGAAGAGCATCGCCAAGCCCGGCAAAGTGATCAATCTCACCCGCATCCACCTGGAGGAGGACGTGGGCAAGAGCACGCATCACGACAAGTTCACCACGCTGGACTTCAACCGCGCCGGCACCCCGCTGATGGAGATCGTCAGCGAGCCTGAGCTGGAGTCCGCCGAGGAGGTGGTGGCCTACCTCAACAGCCTGCGCCAGATCCTGATCTATGGCGGCGTGAGCGATGCGGACATGGAGAAGGGCCAGATGCGCGCCGACGTGAACATCAGCGTGCGCCCGGAAGGCCAAAAAGAGCTGGGCGTGAAGATCGAGTTGAAGAACATCAACTCGATGAGCGCCATCCGCCGCGCCATCAAGGCGGAGTCCGAGCGCCAGACCGACTGCCTGGAGCGCGGCGAAAAGCTGATCCAGAGCACGCGCCGCTGGAACGACGACAGCGGCCAGACGGAGCCGATGCGCACCAAGGAGGACGCGCACGACTACCGCTACTTCCCCTGCCCCGACCTGGTCCCC
>CAINXC010000034.1 GCA_903854655.1 uncultured Verrucomicrobiota bacterium
CAAACAGGTGTACATCCAAAGCGCGGCGGGCGACGCCGGCGGCGCGATCGGATCAGCGCTGGTGGCCGCGCAGCAGCTCGGCGAGACCCGGCGTTTCCACATGCGCCACGCCTACTACGGGCCCGAGTACAGTGAGGACCAGTTCAAGGCCCTGCTGGGCGGCGAGGCGGCGCGCATCAACGAAGCAGGGTGCGAGGTGCTGGAGTTTGGTGACGCCGCCAAGCTCTGCCAGACCACCGCGCAGGCCATCAGCGAAGGCAAGGTCATCGGCTGGTTCCAGGGCCGCATGGAATGGGGTCCGCGGGCACTCGGCAACCGCTCGATCCTGGGCGATCCCCGGCGGGCGAACATGAAGGACATTCTCAACGACAAGATCAAACGCCGCGAGTCCTTCCGCCCGTTCGCACCCAGCGTTCTGCGCGAAGAGGTTTCAGCATGGTTCGAGCAGGAGGCGGACGTGCCCTTCATGATGCAGGTGTTCCAGGTGCGGGAGGAAAAACGCGCCACCATCCCCGCCACCACCCATGCCGACGGCTCCGGCCGTCTGCAGACCGTCCATGCCGACACCAATCCCCTCTACCACTCACTTATTTCGGCCTTCCGCGACATCACGGGCGTGCCCATGGTGCTGAACACCTCGTTCAACGAGAACGAGCCCGTCGTCTGCCGTCCGGAGGAGGCGCTCGAATGCTTCCTGCGCACCAAGATGGATGTGCTGGTGCTCGGCAGGTGGATGGTGAGGCGCTAGAAGGTCAAAGTGCTGAGTGCGTAGTGCTCAGTGCTTGGTTTTCTGAATTTCTGACTTCCGTACTGAGCACCAGGCACCACGCACTTCAGCCCCATGTCCGCCCCGCAAGAACTCATCATCGAAGCCGGCAGGTCCGAGGCGCACTACTGGCGCGACCTGTGGCGCTACCGCGAGCTGTTCGGCTTTCTGGCCTGGCGTGACATCCTGGTGCGCTACAAGCAGACGGTGATCGGCGTGGCCTGGGCGGTGATCCGGCCTCTGCTGACCATCATCATCGGCGCGGGCATCTTCGGCGGCCTGGCAAACCTGCCATCGGACGGCGTGCCCTACCCTGTCATGGTCTGCGCCGGCACGCTGCCATGGTTCTTCTTTTCCAGTGCGCTGAGCGAATCAGCAAGCAGCCTGGTGGGCAACGCGAACCTGATCTCGAAAATCTACTTCCCGCGCATGATCCTGCCAGCGAGCGCGGTGGTGGTGGCGTTCGTCGATTTTGCCATCTCGCTGGCCATTCTTGCTGGCCTGATGGCCTGGTATCACATGTGGCCCACCTGGCGGCTGCTCACCCTGCCGCTTTTCATCCTGCTGGCCTTTCTCAGCGCCATGGGGCCCGGGCTGCTGTTCACGGCCCTCAACGTGAAGTACCGCGACTTCCGCTACATCATCCCGTTCGTGGTGCAGTTCGGGCAGTTCGTTTCGCCGGTGTTTTACAGCACCACGGCCATCCAGGAGAAATACGGCGACCTGGGCCGCACGCTGGTGGCGATCAACCCCATCGTCGGCGTCATCGACGGCTTTCGCTGGGCGATCTGCGGGACCACGCAACTGCACTGGGAAAGCTTTGTGCTGTCCACAACCCTGAGCCTGCTGCTGCTCGTGGTCGGCGTGTGGTACTTCCGCAAGACGGAGAAGACCTTTGCCGATGTCATCTAAACGCTGTGATCGTCCCTGTTTCCGCGATCATTCCCACCCGAAACCGGGCGGCCATCCTTGCGCGGTTCCTGGATTCCCTGGCCGGCCAGGCGGTGCTGCCCGCCGAACTGGTGATCTGCGATGGCTCCGATGATGATCTCACGCAAGACCTCGTGCGAGCGCAAAGGTCGCGTTTCGGCGACAAGGTGCTCTGGGTCTATGTGAAGGCGGCGCGGATCGGACTGGCGCCGCAGCGAAACGAAGCCGTGGCGGCGGCTTCCCAGCCCTATGTGTGGTTTTTGGATGACGACATCATCCTGGAACCTGGCTGCCTGGAAAACCTGTTTGAAACGATCCGCCAAAACCCGGCCGTCGGAGGTGTGACGGCCACCCTCATCAATGAACCCTACCGCACCCCTGGACGCTGGACCCGCCTGCTGATGAAATGGTTCGAGCACGGAAGGGTGCGCGAAAGCTATGCTTCGGCCTGCGTGGGGCCGGGCTGGGCTTTTCTTCCTGATGCTGCCGTTGAAGGCCCCCCGCTGGTGCGGGCCGAGTGGCTGGGCGGCGGCTGCACCCTGTATCGCAAGGAGGCGCTCGCTTCACCGCCTGTGCCGGACCACTTTGAAGGCGGCGCCATCGGCGAAGACCTTGCCGCCTCCCTGCACGTGGCCAAAACCTGGGATATTTTTCACGTGCGGGCGGCGCGCTGCATCCACGACAGCCAGGGCGGATCGCACAAACGGAGCCATCGCCTGCTGGCCGAGCAAGGGTTGCGAAACCGCTACTTCATCATGACAAAAGTGATGGGCAAAACCAGCCTGCGCGACCAGTTTGATTTTGCCCTCATGCTCTCCTTTGGAATGGCGGGCCTGCTCCGTAATCCCTCGCGCTGGGGGGCGGCGATTCGCGTCCTGGCGGGATATGTAGTGGGCGCCGCCCATCTCTTGATAAAGCCCGCCCATGGCTGAACCTGCGATCAGCATCAGAAACCTGGGCAAACTCTACAGGCTGCGGCAGGGCTCCGGTGAAAGATACACAGCATTGCGTGATGTCATTCCCCAACGGTTGCGCAAGCTGGCGCGGTCAGGTTCCCTTTCGTCCGGTTCACTCGAAGGAGAAGAGTTTTGGGCGCTGCGCGATGTCTCGTTCGACGTGCAACCCGGCGAGGTTGTAGGGCTGGTGGGCCGCAATGGAGCAGGCAAATCAACCCTCTTGAAAATACTGTCCCGGATCACCGAACCGACAACCGGCCGGGTCACTATGCAAGGCCGCGTGGCCTCCCTCCTGGAAGCCGGAACCGGTTTCCATCCCGAACTCACGGGCCGGGAAAACATCATGCTCAACGGGGCCATCCTGGGGATGCGCAAGGCTGAAATCCTGGCCCGCTTCGACGAGATCGTCTCCTTTGCCGAGGTGGAGCGTTTTCTGGATACTCCCGTGAAACGCTTCAGTTCCGGGATGTTGATGCGCCTCGGGTTTTCCGTCGCGGCCCACTTGCAACCCGACATCCTGGTGGTGGACGAAGTGCTTGCGGTTGGGGACGCGGAGTTCCAGCAAAAATGCATGCGCAAGCTCGATTCTGCTGTCACCACCGAAGGGGTAACCGTGGTTTTCGTGAGCCATAACATGGATTCTGTCCTGCGGCTGGCCACCCGTTCCGTGTTGTTGGAAGCCGGCCAGGTGAAATTCGACGGCGGCACCAAAGCCTGCGTGGACATCTACTGCGGCCAGTTGGCCGCCCATGGCTCCGACGTTGACCTGGCCAAAGCCAGGCGGCAATCGTCGGCCAGAGGCCAGGCACGCATGATCAGCGCCTCGCCAGGGGGGGGGCAAAGCCTGGGCTGGAACTTTCCCTTTGGCGGCGACATCGAGTTTCATGTCGAAATCGAAGCTCTGGCACTGCTGCATGATGTGAGCCTCGGCGTTGGGCTCTTTGCCGCCACCGGCACCGAAATAGCATCCGTTCAAAGCTCCCATTCGCTGAACATTCCCACCCTCGCGCCCGGCAGGCATCGCATCTCGGTGAAATACAGCGGACTGCGTCTGGTGCCAGGTGTGTACAGCCTCGGCATCGGTGTTCAGTCCAAACGAGGACTGGAAGACTACCTGCCGCAGGCGCTTCAACTGGCCGTCGCCTCCAACAAGGAGTCCGCCGTCATGCATACCGACAGTTTCTGTGGCTTCATGGTCCCTACCACGCGATGCTCGCTGACCAGTGCTCTTTAACGTAACGATGATCAAAACCATCATCAGAAACCTGCTGCGGCCCTTTGGCCTGCAACTCACACGACTTCCGTCCCATCCGGTGAGGAACGGCTGGCTAACGTTCGGCCCCTTCAAAATTCACACAGACAATCGGGAGCTGATCCGCTCTTACCGGAACCATCCCTTGACCAACTCCGTCATCGCGCGCGTTGTCGCCGCGCTGGCTAAACAAGATCCGGCACTGGCCATGATCGACGTGGGCGCGAATTGTGGTGACTCCACCGTGATTGCCAAGACCTCCCACGATTTGCCAGTGTTTTGTGTCGAGCCCGATGAACACCTTTTCCACCAGTTGGAGGAAAACCTGCGCCAGTTCAAAAACGTCACCCCAGTGCGCAGGTATCTCGGTGAGAATACGGCCGCCGAGCGCTTTGCCGTGGTCAAGACAGGCTGGAATAACACTCTTGTGACAGACACTGGAGGCGCTTCGACAGACATTCCTTTTCAAACGCTCGACGACTCGGTCCGCGATTGGCCCCAAAGAGAGCAAACGCGCTTCCTGAAGTGCGACACCGAAGGCTTCGACGTGCGGGTTCTCCACGGGGCCCGCGACCTTCTCAACCATGTTCAACCGGTGGTGTTGTTTGAGTACAACCGCGAAAGCATGGCCGGTTGCGACGAGTCAGGACTGCGGGTTTTTGATTTTCTGCGCAGCGCCGGCTACGGGCCGGTCTTGTTTTACGACGCCTACGGGCGTTTTTTGGCTGCGGCAGACCTGGCGCAAACCGAGCTGGTGAAGGATTTCCACGATTACGCAGAAGGGCTCTGCAGTTCCGTTTTGTATTATGATGTCCTGGCATTTGCCAAAAAAGACGCCGGCGTGGCCAGGGAGTTCATTGCCTCGGAACGCGCGTTCCGACTGGGTTTCTCAAGCTGCTGAACCTGCGGAGGAAGATGCTCACCTCCATTGTCCCATGGTTGAAGCTGGCGTTTCTTCGTGTTCGCGGCAGACCACTGATTGTGGAGCGCCACGGAGGGCTGGGGGATTTGTTGTGCATGCTTCCTGCTGCGGTCGCCCTCCGCGACAAGCATCCGGGCACACCGCTGATTTTGGTCACCGCAGATGCCTTCGCACCCCTCGCCAGTCTTGCAGGCGTGGCGGACTGCGTCATTCCATCCCAGACGCGCGGCCTGTCCAAACTGCGTCTGTGGCTGGCTCCATTACTGGACATCTACCCTCTCCTTCCCGACGAGCAAACTCCCCCGCTGCCCCGTTCCCGCATTCACCTGGTTGCAGAATTCGCCAAGGCGCTGGGGGTGAACGACGCCCCGCTTCCTCCGGTCAAACTGGCAGCAGATCCCGCTAGCATCCACTCGATCATTGCGAAACTTAGGAAAGCAGGAATGCAGGAAGGGGAGCCATTTGCCGTCGCCCACACCGGCCCCACCTGGCCTGTGAAGCAATGGCCCGCCAGCCACTGGGCCGATCTGGCGCATCGGCTGCAATCCCATCATGGCGTGCGGATAGTTCAAGCGGGAGCCGATATGCACGCAGGGGATGCCAGCATGAGGGCCACACGCATTCCAGGGACCGTCGACTGGGTCGGTCGGCTCACGCTTCGCGAAACTCTGGCGCTGATGAGTCTGTCGAAATGCTTTGTGGGTGTCGATTCCGGGTTGCTTCACCTCGCGTGCAGCGCTGGCACACCTGTGGTGGGTTTGTTTGGGCCTACGGACCCAGGATGTTTTCTGCCGTCCAGGTCTGAGGCGAAGGGGCTCAACACAAAGGTGAATTGCATCGGCTGCCATCATAATCCCGAGGGTCCGGTGCACTGGAAAGCCGGCTGCCCGAATGATGTGCGGTGCATGTCGGAACTGAGCGTCGAAATGGTTGTCAAAGAGTGCCTTGCAATGCTGACATGAGCTCGCCCCTCAACATTCTCATGGTCATCCCGTCGCTGCCCGTCGGCGGCGCGGAGCAGGCTTTTGTGCGGTTGGCGAACGCGCTGGCGGAGCAGCACCGCGTGACCGCGTACGTGCCGTATCGCTGCGACTCGGCTCCGGCGCTGGTCCGCGGGCTGGAAGGGGTGAAGCTCGTCTCCCTGCCGCTGCCACACCCGGTGCTGCACCGGGTGCTCTACAAGCTGTCGCTTCTCCTGCAGCGCATCCTGCCGTTTTTCGACCTCGAACAGCGGTTGCATTCGCTGGTGCTCCGCACCTTGCACCGGCTTGAGCGTTTCGACGTGGTCAACCCGCACTTGCGGAGCGGCTCTCTCATGGCCTGCCATGCCTTCAGGACGACACCTGTGCCGGTGGTGGAACACGACCACGGTGACTATGCCCTGCTGAAAAAGGAATCCCCAAACTTGAACGCCGCCCAGCCTCTGCTGCAACGGGTGGACGCGGAAATCTGTCCGTCGGAATACAACGCCAGATTGGTTGACACGCTGCCCTGGCGACCGGATTTCCAGCGGACCGTCGTGCCTTATTGCATGCCTCCCGCGAAGTCAGGCCAGGAAAGGACAGACCCAACGTTCACTTTCGGAATGGTCGCGCGAGGTGTGGAGGAGAAGGGCTGGACGGAGGCGGTCACCGCCTTCCGCACGGTGAGCGAGCGGACGACAAAGCCCATGCGCCTGGTCCTGGTCGGTGGCGGGCCCGCCCTGGACCGGCTCAAGCGGGACGTGGCCAAAGAGGAGGCGGTGGTCTTCACGGGTTACCAGGCGGATCCCGCCAGGTGGATCAGCGGCTTTGACGTGGGCCTGCTGCCAAGTTTCTTTGCCGCCGAAAGCCTGCCCTGCGCCATCATTGAGTGCCTCAGCCTGGGCAAGCCGGTGATCGCCACTTCGGTGGGCGGCATTCCTGAAATGCTGCAAACACCACAAGGCCCCTGCGGAACGTTGGTGCCCCTCGATCCCGAAACTGGTCGTGCCGATGTGGCCGCGCTTGCGGAAGCCATGCAAACGCTGGCCGAGGACAACACTCTGCTCCGCCTCATGACGGACCGTGCCCGAAATGCCTCCAAGACCTATGATGCAACCACCTGCGCCCGGGCATGCGCCGAATTTTTCAGGTTCAATGTGAACCGTCGGCGCCCGACAGAGGCGCCCCGCCAACCCGGCGCCGTTCCAGCGTCCCAAAATATCACGCTCGAATTCCGTAATTCATGATTCCGCCGCCGGGAGGAACCGCTCCGGCGCGCACGGGGTCGCCCTGTTCGGCCCCACCAGCCCGGCCCTGCGAGTCTTCCCCTCGCCGCGTTTCATCACTCTCCACGGCAGCCTCCCCAGCCAGTTCTGCCATCACCGCCGCCCGCGCCTCCACTGGGAAAGCGGCTGCCCGCACGAAATCGCCTGCATGAGCGCGATTTTGCCGGAGAGCGTTGCTGAAGCAGCCTGACCCCATTCCCAGGCAAATTCCATGGGGGCGTTCATCCACAACACCAAGCTCGACCACCTGCTCCGCCCGGAGGACTACTCCAGCCAGGAGTTTTGGAGGGAGGAAATCACGCACCTCTTCCACAAAAGCTGGCAGTATGCGGGGCTCGCTGATCATGTCGCCAAGCCCGGCAGTTACCTTGCGCGCGACGTGGCAGGCGTGCCGGTCGTGGTGCGCAATTTTGGCGGTGAATTGCGCGCCTTCAGGAACAGTTGCCCGCACCGGCATTCAATGATCGTGGGCGAGGGCCGGGGATGCAGCAGGAAGTTCAAGTGCATGTACCATGGCTGGGAGTTCGGTGACAAAGGCCAGGTCACCCACATTCCCGACGGGATAAGTTTTCACGGCATCAAGGCGGCGGATCACAGCCTGCAGCCCCTCCGCCTCTGCCGGGTGGGCTCCCTCCTCTTCATCAATCTCTCGCCTGGTGAGGAAACGCTGCACCAGTCCGTCGGCGCACTCGGCCCCGAACTGGACCAGTACTTCGGCAATCACCAGCCCGTCTGGCACTGGGTCAGCGAGCACGAGGCGAACTGGAAGATCATCGAGGAGAACGCGGTGGAGAGCTACCACGTGCCGATGGCGCACCCGGAGACCTTCGCACACTACAAGGCCCCCGAACTGCATGACCATGCGCTGGAGCCCGGCTACACGCGATACGCCGACCTGGAGCCGTGGAAGAACGGCGTGGTTGACCGCGGTTTCAAGGCGCTCGCCAGGCATCTGGTGCCCAAGCCGAACTACGAACGCTTCAAACACACGCACCTCTTCCCGAACAGCCTTCTCTACTACAACGAGATCTTCTCCACCTGGGCCTCCCTGCAGCCGGTCAGCCCCGGTCGCACGCGCTACGAGATCGTCGGCTTCATTCCGCGCAACCTGCGCGGCGGATTGCCCGCCCGGCTGGCGCTGCGGGTGATCGTTCAGCCGCTCATCAAACAATTCGGCCGCATCCTGTCCGAAGACATGAAGATCTGGCCCACGATTCATCGCGGCTTGAAGCACAGCCCGCACACCGGTGTGCTGAGCTGCCGGGAAGAGCGTGTGCATGCGTTTCAAGAATATGTGCTGGCGAAACTGCCGGAGCGCTTTCGCCTGGCACGGCAGCGCAGCGCGGCATAACCGCCGGACGAACCGCCCTTCCCCCTGCGATGCCCCTGATCTCTGTCGTCATCCCGGTTTACAAGGCCGTCGAGTGCATTGACGAATTGTATCGCCGTCTGGCCCTCGCACTCCCGGTGATCACCCCGGACTTCGAGCTGGTGCTGGTCGAGGATGGCGGCGATGACGGCTCGTGGGAAAAAATCGCCGACCTTGCCGGGAAAGACCCCCGGCTGAAAGCGGTGAAAATGAGCCGGAACTTCGGCCAGCACTATGCAATCACAGCCGGCCTGGACGTGGCGGCGGGCGACTGGATCGTGGTGATGGACTGCGACCTTCAGGACCAGCCGGAGGAGATTGCCAGATTGTACGCCAAAACCAAGGAGGGCTATGACGTGGTGCTCGCGCGACGGCATTCGCGTGCGGACTCCCTCACCCGCCGCCTCGTTTCCTGGCTCTTCATCCAGTCA
>CAINXC010000035.1 GCA_903854655.1 uncultured Verrucomicrobiota bacterium
AAGCGGGCAAGACCGGCAAGGTGGAGCTTCTGCAGGTGCATGTGCCCGATGCCTTCCAGGAGACCGGGCAGGTCGCCGTGCTCAAGGACAACAGCCTGGAACTGCGCAATGCCAAGCCGGAAGGGCTGGAGGAAATCGACGCCCGCGAGCTGCACGGCCCGCTGCAAAAGCCGGGCGTGTTCCAGGCCTACAAGTACCGTGCCCTGCCCATCAAGCTGGCCGTCGAAACCGCCAAGAACGCCTATTTCGCCGTGCCGCAGGCGGTCATCACTCATGCCGACCTCACCACCGCCGTGGCCACCGATCAGGCGCAGAGCACGGAGGCCATCTACTGGGTCAAAAACCTCGACCTGCAGTTCCTCATCGTCAAGCTGCCCAAGGGGGCGAAGCTGGTGAGCGATGTCTTCGTGGGCCGCGAATCGCAGCAGCCGATGAAACGCGAGGGCAGCGACGACCTCATGGTGCGCCTGCCCAGCAATTCCGCCTCCACCGGGGCCGCCTTCCCTGTGCGCTTCGTGTTCGCGATGGACGGCAATGCCGGCGGTGAAAAGCTCGGCATGATGGGCAGCCTGGGGGTGCCGCCGCCCACCGTTGCCGATGTGAAGGTCTTCGAGACGCGCCACCGCCTCTTCCTGCCCGAGGCCTACCACTACACGGCCTTCGACGGCCCGCTCACCCTGGCCGTGCGCGAGCGGGGCTGGAGCCGTGTCCGGCACACCCTGCGCTATGTGCTGCCCACCTTCGGCGCCAGCCTCAGCGATGCGGTGATCGCCTCCCTTTCCGGTGCTGAGGCCCAGAGTTCGGGCGACGACTCCTGGAGCAATCCCCCGGTGGTTCCCAATGAAGTGCGCAGCCTTTACGACTTCCAGGTGCCGAACCAGGGCCATCCCGAAACCCTGCGGCGGCTTGGCCCGCCTGCCGCGATCACCGCGCACTTCCGCTCCAGGCACGTCACTTTCTTCATGGAGGCGCTGGCCTTCCTCTTCATCATCGCCGCAGGCGTGGCCGGTCTGCGCTGGCCGCTCCATCGCAAGGTCGCGTTCCTGGTCGTTGCGGGAGCGCTTGGCATGACGGCGATCGGCGTGCTCAGCCCGGCAAACTGCCTGGTGCCCATCGCCTGGATTCGCGCGCTGTGTTTTGTGACGGTTCTGTGGGTGGTCATGGCGGTGATTCCCGTTCTGGCGGCCATCGCGGGGTGGTTCAAGCGCAAGCCGAAGCCGCCTCCGCCACCTCTTCCTCCCGTGCCTCCGACTCCGACGCGCAGCCCCGTGCCGCCCGCTGCTCCGCCACCCACGCCTGATCTCGCCGCCGCTCTCAACCGGGCTCCGATGCCTGGAGGCAGCAGCACCGGCGACAGCGCGAGCACCAGCACCACCACCGTGAGTTCATCGCCCGCCGAAATCATCGAGCTTCCCGAAGTGAGCGATGACCAGGAGCCCGGCAAGTGAGCGCAGCCCACCCTTCACCCCGCGTGGTCATGAAGATCCGGAATTTCAGCAAGCATCCGCACTCCACAGCGCTTCGCGCCATGCTGTCCGGGCTTCTCACTCTTTTCGTTTCCACTGCTCTCTTCTCCGCTGACAACACCCCCACCCGCCACGAATTCTGGGTGCCTTCGCAGCATTGGAAGACCGTTCTCGCGAAGCACCCCGGCGCCGTCATGCTCACGCCCGAGCAGTACGAGGCGCTGATCCGTGATGCGGGCAGGATCGAGGCCCCCAAACCCGACGAGAATCTTCCCGCTGCCGCCCTGGTGGAAGGCCTCCACTTCAAAGGCAGCGCCGTGGATGAAAACGCCGGGTTCCTCAAGCTCGATGGCGAAATGACCCTGCGCTGCCTCACCGATGAGTGGACCGAAGTCACCGCCCGCATGCCGTTCCGCAACCTCACCTCCGCCACCGTTGATGGCAGTGTCGTGCTCGGCCTGCCCGAGGGCGTCAGCGGCGACCAGACGGGGGCCACGCAGCGCAAGCTGCTGGTGCGCGGCAAGGGCGTTCATCACATCACAATGCAGGTGCTCGGGCGGCCCGGCTCTTCCGGCCTGGCCCTCACCCGCCGCCTGGGTTTCCAGACTGTCGATGTGCCTGCCGTGCTCGATTTGCAACTGCCCCCCGCCGCCGTCATCACCTTCGCCACCGCCAGCTACACCCGCGAAGGCGACCTGGCGCACATCCTTTTGCATTCGGCGACCGGCGGCCTGCGCGACCTCGCCTGGACCACGGGCGGTGCCATCAGCGAGGCGGCCCGCGAGACCCGGGCCAGCGGTGCCACCACCGTCACCGATCACAGCATTGAAACCGCCTGGGAGCTCGACATCCAGCGCAGCGTCGCGGACAGCACGAACAAGATCGCCTTCGAGGTGGTCCCGCCAGAAGCCCTGGTGCTGAGCGTGGAAGGAGACGGCGTCACCCTCTGGCAGCAAAACGGCGGCAAGCTTGACGTCACCCTGCGCGACCACACCGCCGCCCTGACCTTGCGGGCGCGGGTGCAGGGTGCGCTGGACCTGCAAACCAGCGCCACCGCGCAAAGCGTAGCACTGCCCACGCTGCGCTTCGCCGGCCAGATGGTGAAGGATGCGGAAAGCCGCATTGCCGGCATTGCCGAGGGCGTCACGCTCATGGAGTACCAGGGTGCCACTCCGTCGCCGCAGGGAGTGCTCACCTGGAACCCGGTGCGCGCCACGCTGAAGCTCCTGCTGCGCAAGGCTGATCCGCGCGTCGTTGTCGATGCCGACGCCCACATCACTGTCACCCGCGATGATGTGGAGATCGAGCGCACCCTCACGGTGCAGACCGACCGGCCCATCAACGAGCTGCGCGTGACGCTGCCCAAGGGCGAGGAATTCCTCAGCACGGCCTCCACGCAAGGTCCCTCCTTGGACTGGAAACGCGTGGGCCAGGTGATCGAGTACGGCTGGTCGCAGGCCCTGGCCGGCGGGCAGCCCTGCTCGCTCAAGCTGCAGACCCGCAAGCGCCTCAATCCTGGCGGCGATGCCTCCGCCACCAGCCACGCGCTTACGGTCGAGTCACTGACCATTCCTGAGGCCAGGAAGCTCGCGGGTTACATCGCCCTCGATTTCGATCCCACCTGGCGGGTGGCCATCCAGGCGGTTGCGGGCCTTGAAGAGCGCGACGCCCGCATCACCCCCGTGCAGGGCAAGATGGCCTGGTTTGGCCTGCGCAGCTACAGCCTGGGGTTCGAGGTGAAGCGCCGTGAACCGGTGTTCGATGCCGATGTCACCGCCTACGCCCTGCCGCGCGCCAAGACCGTCGAAATCGAAGGCCAGATCACCCTCAACGTTTCGGATGCCCCGCTGCGTCAGTTCAAGGTCGCGGTGGCCAGGGAAAGCGCCGCCCGGGTGCGTTTCACCAGCCCCCTGGTCGGCGAGCAGACGCTTGATGCCAAGAGCGGCGTCTGGTCGCTCGCCCTGCGCAAGGAAAGCCTGGGCCGCATTCCCCTGCGCTTCCGCCTCAGCCTGCCCGGGAGCCCGGATGCTTCGGTGAAATCGGCGGCGGAGGTCATCACCGCCCTGCTGCCTACGATCAGCGTGAATTCGGTGCGCAGGCAACGGGGCGTCTGGGTGGTCGAAGCCAACACCGACACCGAGCTTACCTTCGATGCGAAAATCATGCAGCCACTCGACGTGCTGCGCGCGCCCGCGATTGAAGATTACCAGCCCCGGCACCGCGTGGTCGCCGCCTTCGATTATGCCACGCCCGAGGCCACCCTCACGCTGCACGCGGCACGCCACGGCCACAGCGAGCTTGCCGCCCTCGTCGTCAATGAAATGAGCCTGACCAGCGTGCTCAGCCACGACGGCAGCGCCCGCCACGAGGTGGTGCTGGATGTGCATCACAGCGGCGAGCAGTTCATCAACATCGCCCTGCCGCCCGGCTCCCAGCTTCTCACCGCCCTGGCCGATGGCAGCCCGGTGAAACCCGTGCGCGGCCCCGAGGGCGCCATCAGCATCCCCCTGCCCGCCGACAGCGCGAACCAGCCCTCCGTGCCCGTGCGCCTGCTCTACGAAACCACCGGCGCCACCTGGACCGCCAGCGGCCAGCGCCACCTCGTTCCTCCCACCCTCCCCGGCAACATCTCCATCCTCGCCACCGACTGGCAGGTCTTCGCCCCTGATGGCTACAGCTTCAAGAAGGTCAAGACGGAGATGGAGCAGGAAGGCACGGGGCTCGTGGTGCAACGGGAACCGGCCGCCGTGCGGGACGAGCCGATTGTGCCCGAACTGCCGGTCTCGACAGCTAAAATAAACCTTCCAAAATTGGAGTACCGGACCGGCCCCGCATCGACCCTGGTGCCGGTACATAATCTCGTTGAGGCAGGTGACAAGGCCTATGCCGCTGGCGACTACCAGACGGCGAGCAACCAGTATAACGAGGCTCTTGAATTCATTCCTGCCGCGCCAGCCACTCAGGAATGGCGCAGGCTGGTGCAAGCCAAATATGCCGACGCCTGTGTTGCCCTCGCCCAGGAATGGGCCAAACTCGGTCGCTACAAAGACAGCCGCGAACTGATCCAATATGCGCTGAACACCGTTCCCAACCATCGGGGTGCGCTAACTCTCAGGAGGCGACTGGAAGACCCAGACCGCTACCCACCTGTGCTGAGCCCTGAGCATCTGAGGAGAGTGCAAGAGGTGGAAAGCAATCTTCAAAAGGGTCGCTCTTACAAGGAGCTTGGCGACTATGACAATGCGTTGAAGGCGTATCGGGAGGTTCTGCGCGACGATCCCTATAACATCGCGGCGCGGCGTGGGATGGAGAGCATCGAGAAGCGGAAGAACAACTATTACAATGCCGCGCGTGATCATCAGCGGGCACAGATGCTCAGCCAGGTGGATGAGGCTTGGGAAGAAACCATTCCCAGCCAGGACGAAGCCTCCAAGATGCGCTCCCTGGCGGTTATGCAAAAGCTGAAGGCCATCCGCATTCCAAAGGTGGCATTCTCCGGTGCAACCATTGAACAAGCCCTGGAATACCTGGCCGCAAAGAGCAAGGAACTGGATACTGACGGCGATCCCGCTCGGCGAGGCGTTAAGATCCTCCTCAAAGCAGGGGATACTCGGTCAGACGCTCAGATCTCCCTGGACCTCAAGGACGTGCCCATGGACGAGGCGCTACGTTACGTCACCGAGCTGGCCGGAATGAAATACACGGTCAAGTCCGACACCGTGATGGTGGTGCCTATCACAGAATCCACCACGGAGTTCGAGACTCGCACTTACCGCGCTCCCAGAGATTTTCTCACCCGTGGTGAAGACTCTGGAACAAATCCCCCGACCGATCCCTTTGGCACACCCGCCCCCGGAGTGAAGAAGGAAAGCCCGCCACGCGGAAACAAGACCGCCAAGGAGATCCTTGCTGAGCAAGGGATTCCCTTTCCGGAGGGGGCGGTCGCGGTGTTCGAGCCCTCCAACCGTCGGTTGGTGGTCAGGAATACGGCAGCCAATCTGGACATGGTTGAGGCCGTGGCTGGAATTGAGCCCCTCTACCCCAAGCCTCAAAGCGCCATTAAACCCAGCAGCAATGACCCAGGTTCTGTGACCTATCTGCGTCAAAAGATGAAGAGCATCCGCTTCCCGCAGGTGACATTTTCGGGAGCCACTATTGAAGAGGCCATCGAATACCTGCGCATGAAAAGCAAGGATCTGGATACAGATGCCGAGCCTTCTCTTCGAGGCCTCAACTTCATCGTCAAATCAGGCGACACTCCATCAGGCGGCAACATCTCCCTGGATCTCAAAGACGTGCCGATGGAAGAGGCGTTGCGTTACATCACCGAGCTCGCCGGGATGAAATACGTCGTGGAACCCTACGCTGTACTGATCGTGCCGATCACGGAGAGCACCACCGAAATGGTCACCCGCATCTTCAAGGTGCCACCCAATCTGCTCACATGGACGGATTCCTTTGCCAAGCCTGGCGCGACCACGTCGAAGCTGCCTCTCAAGAAATCCGCGAGAGAGATCCTGGCGGAAAGTGGCATGCCCTTTCCCGAAGGTGCTTCAGCCGTGTTCAACCCCGTGACCAATCAGCTTGTGGTCCGAGACACTGCGGAAAATATAGAGCTTGTCGAAAAGTGGGTGGATGAGATGATGGCCAAGCATGGATTGCCCGACGAGCAAGAGTTCGCGACCAAAGCCGGACTTCTCACCCTCGATCTCGACATCCCTACCGAGGGTCAGCGGCTGCATTTCCATGGCCCCCAGGCGCCCACAGAACTGACCTTGAGCTATGTGTCCTGGGACCGGCAGATCGTTTACGCTTTGCTGCTGATGCTGGCCGGCGCGGCGCTGTTCCTGGCCTGGGGGCGACGACGGCCGGTCCTCGCCACCTTGCTGGTCATGCTCGTGCTGGCGCTTGGCGTCGGCTTGATCACCGAGGAATGGCAGGCGCTGGCGAATGCCGCGCTCGTCGGCTGGCTGGGGGCGCTGGCGCTCACGGTCGTGTGGAAACTGGTGAAGGCTTTTGAGGCCGGTGTGGTGGAAGGGAGGCGGGCATGAGGACGTGGCTGATGCAGCGCTTTCGAACCAGTCTTGTGTGCAAACGTTTCGGCAGAGCCGAACGACGGCGGGACGCCGGTCGCTCCTTGGATCGCGGGCGCTGCGGCGCGATGGACTTCGACCAGCCCACGATCCAAGGAGTGACGGCGTCCCGCCGTCATCAGCCACGGCGCATCTCCTCGCTCCTGACCGCCCTTGGCGCGCTTATCTTCCTCACCACCTCCCTCCACGCCGCCGACCCATCACCGCCGCCGGACCCTGCGGCGCACACGGTCTTCATTCCCTTCGACCAGACCCAGCCGGTGAAGAACCAGAAGGCCCAGCGCTACTACCTGGACCGCGCGGACTTCGAGCGCCTGTGGTCCCTGGCCAAGGAGAACCGCAAGCCGGCGAAGGTCACGGACAAAGATGACGAAAAGCCCGAGGCCGTCCTGCAGTCCGCGCTGTACCGCGCCTCGATTGAGGACGAGCGGCTGGTGATCGAGGCGCAATTCCAGGTGACCACGCGCGGGCACTGGGCCAGTGCGCGGCTGGGTCTGGCGACTGCCGCACGCGGCCCGGTATTGCCGCTGCGCGACCTGGTGGTCGATGGCAAGCCCGGCGCGATGGCGAATGGCGAGGTGAGCTTTGAGCAGCCCGGCCAGCATGTGGTGCAGGCCACGTTTGATCTGGTGCGCGAGCGCCATTGGAAGCAGGCGGCCTTGTCGCTGCCATCCGCCCAGGCGGCCATGCTGTCGCTGAAGCTGGCGGAGCAGGACACCCTGCCGCGCTTTACGAATGCGACGCTGGTGGCGGTGGAGGAGGCTGTCGCCGGCGCGCGTGTGGTCACGGTGGGGCTGGGTTCTGCCGAGGCCCTGAGCTTTGATCGCGTCCAGCGCCGCCCCGTGAGCGCCGCGCTGCCGCCGAGCGCGGAGGTGAGGGTCACCACCGCTCTCACAGGCGAGATGCGGCTGCGCGCCGCGATCCAGGCACGCTTTGCCTTCCCCGGTGCCTCGCGCAAGGAAGTGGTCCTGCTCATCGATCCAGACTGGACCCTGGATGCCGCGCCCCAAGTGACTTCGGGCAATCAGACCCTGCGCGACGCGCGAGTGTCGTTGCGCAACGAAGCCGCCACGCAGGCGCTGGTGGCCAGCTTTCCTCACGATGTCTCCGATGAGGTGACGCTGGAGTTTCGGCTGACCCCGAAGAGCCTGAGCCCCGCCCACACGCCCTTTGTCGCTCCGCTGGCCGCCCATTGGGAAACCACCGCCGTGCTGGAGATGCAGGAGGGAGCACAGATCATCGCAAAGCCAACGGCCGCGCAGCAACGCCTCTCGGTGACCAGCTACCGGCTGGGCGCGACCGACACCCTTGCTTTCGACATCAAGCCCGCCGACGACAAAACCGAGGCGCGGGTCGATTACGTGTACCAGCTCAGCGAGCAGAAGCAGGAAGTCGCCGCCGCCATCGCCCTGAAACGTGAGCGCGGCGCCTGGCGTCAGCTTCGCGTGGGCCTGCCGCCCGGCATGGAAATCCAGAGCGTGCAGAGCCCCAACGTCATCGCCTGGGAGCTGCAAGGCAGCGAGCTGTTCCTGCGCTTCAATGACCTGACCGGCAATCAAGCCAGGGTCGTGATCCTTGTCGCCAACACCGTGCTGAAGGCCTCGAAAACCTGGATGCTGGCCCCCTTGAAACTGTCGGACATTGGCAAGGTGCAGGGCACCGCCATCATCGCCGCGCACGCCGCCACCGAGGCGCGGCTTGATGGTTTCAAGCGGGAGCACGACCTGCGTGAAATCGATCCCGCCAACCTTACCGCTACTTTCACCATCACCGCGCCGCTGGAAAAGAAGCGTGCCATTGAATTCGAGCGTGCGGGCTGGACTTTGAACGTGAGCCTGGAGGACCTGGCCACGCGTTTCTCCGCCGATGGCATCCTGCTGGTCCAGGCCACGGACCTGGGCGTGCTGGTGTCGCAGCAGGTGAGCCTGAATGTCGAGCAGGGGGCGCTGAAGCGCTTGGTCCTGCGCCTGCCCAAGGCGCTGCCCGAAGCCACTGTCACCGGCGAGCAACTGCGCGAGGTGCAGTCGCGCGTGGTCGGCGGCCTGCGCGAGTACGAGTGCACCTTCCAGAGCCAGGGCGGCCTTCTGGGCCACACCGCGCTGACCTTTGAAATGCAACTGCCGCTCACCGATGCCGAGCTGCCGATTCCCTTTGTCGAGATCAGCGATGTGGAGCGGCTGCGCCGGTACTTCGTGCTCGACAACTCCTCCAGCCGCGAGTCGAAGACGCTGCAAAAGGACGGCGTCGATGCCTGCGCCAAGGACGCCCTGCCTTACGTGCCGGAGGTGCTCACCCAGCCGCAGTTCTACCAGGGCCGCAGCAGCGGCGGCTTGAGGGTGGCCTACACCCAGTTGCAGGCCACCAGCGGCAACGCCGCCGTGGTCACCCTGGCGGACATCACCACGGTGCTGCGGGCCGATGGCGAGCGCTGGGACACGGTGGTGTATTCGCTCAGCAACCGCTCGCTGCAATTCCTGCCGGTGATCCTGCCGGACAAGGCCGAGCTGATGGCCGTGACCGTGAGCGGCGAGGCCGTGCGCGCGGATGAGGAGAAGAACGGCCAGGGCCAGCGCGTGCGCCTGATCCCGCTGATCCAGACCCGCCCCGGCGAGCGCAGCATGGAGGTGCGGCTCGTCTATCGCATCAAAGGCGGCACGCTGGGCCGGCAGATCAAGCTCGATGACCCCGATCTGGTGGGCATCTCCGCCGAGCGCACCGTGTGGACTGCCAGCCTGCCCAAGGGCTGGACCATTGACGACACCCTGCGCGACACCTTCGGCAACATGGAGCCCATCGCCGAGGAGGGCCGCGACATCGAGAAGCTGCAAAGCTGGATGAGCGACCTGGGCCGCATCAACCGCGCCGTCAGTGGCAGCAAGGATGCGGAGTTCAACAATGCGGCGCTCATCGAGGCGGAAAAACTCAACAAGCAGATTGCCGATTTGACCCAGCAGGTGGAGAACAAGTCGAGGAGCCGCTACAGCTTCTATCGCGACGGCGGCAAGGAGGCAAAGCCCTCGGAAAAGCTTGCCTACCAGGTGGAGGGCGACCTCTCCAAGGTGAAGGAGGAACTGGGCAGGCAGGAGGTGGTGCTGAAAGACAACCGGGTGAACCAGGGCAACCTGTCCTTCAGCCAGAGCCGCCAGTTCCTCGGCAACACTTGGTGCGCGAACGGCGTGCAGGGCGTGTCCAAGCTTGGCAAGGCCGATATGAATCAGAGCTATGCTGAATACCAGACCCTGAATGCCGTGGCACAGCGGCTGACCTCAGCGGCGCAGGACCCCTTCCTCACACCGGACAAGCGGGCACAGGCGCAGGCCAAAGCGAAAGCCCAGGCTGAGAAGGTGCAGGCCATGGAGCAGGAGATGCGCCGCCAGTCCGCCGCCACCCTGGGCCTCAATGACAACGTGGCGGTGAACAATGCTTTCTTCACCGGTGATCTGGCGCTTGGTAGTGGCGCTGTGACGTTCGGTGGAACGATTGCCTACTCGGCCGGGACCGCGGTCAACGGGGTCGCCCACGATGCGCTCGGCAACCCCACTGAAGTGACGATCAACGGGGGCACTACTCTGGATATGAATGGCACGTCCAGGGTAATCTCTGGTACCATCTCTGGCACCGCAGGAGGTCTGGTCAAGTCCGGAGCCGGCACGCTGACCTTGTCTGGAGGCAACACTTATACGGGTGCCACAACGATCACCGCAGGCAAATTGCAGGTCGCCGACGGAACTCCGATTGCCGTCGGAACCCTTAGCGGTGTCGTCTCTGGCACCGACTTCCCTCAAACGACCGGCAGCCTTACCCTCGGGCAAGCTACTGGCAGCAGCTCCTTTGACTCGGCCCCGACCGGCCAGTTTGGGGCCTTGAACTCCAACGCCAGGGCCTACGCCAACTTCCAGGGGCAGGCGGGAGTGATCAGCACGTCCGGGACAACATTCGCCGTTAACGGTGCAGCCAGGCCCGCAAGTCCCCTGGGCGGCGCCTTTGCTCCCGGCGCAATAGTATCTCCAAAACAAGAGGGCATTGTCAGTGAAACCCTCAGCGCCAGTCTGCGGGAGGCACCGGCAGCAACCAGAGCCCCGGCCGAGCCTGTGATCACAGACAGTGTCCTGCCCCCTCCCAGCCTTCGCAGCAAGGACAAGGCTGCCGCCATCATCGCTGAAGATGCCCAGAAGGCCCGGAAGCAGATGGGCATGCCCGGCCTGGCTGCCGAGGCCCCACCACCTGCTCCGATGCCTGCGGCGGCTCCTGCTGCAGCAGCAGACCCGTTTGCGAAGTCTGGCTCGAACCCGGCCGACACCGGCAGCCTTGGCCTGGCCACCCAGGCTGTGAATCAGCTTCGCCCCACGGGCCGCCGTTCGCTGCAAGTCGAAGTGCCGCTCACCGGTGAGGTGTTCCACTTCCGCAAGCTCAAGGACCACGCGGTGCTGGATCTCGCGCTCAAGCACCCCTGGCCGGAAGAAAAAAAATCCCAGGCCACGGTGTTTGGCCTGGGATTGGGAGTCTGGTGCCTGCTGGCGTGGTTCGCGTCGCGTCGCCGCAGGCGGAGCTTGAGAGCGATTACAAGCACTCCGCGATCTGCACCGCATTGAGCGCCGCGCCCTTGAGCAACTGATCGCCCACGACCCAGAAGGACAGGCCGTTGTCCATGGCGCAATCCTGGCGGATGCGGCCCACGGCGCAGTTGTCGGCGCCGGCGACATCGAGCGGCAGCGGGAATTTCTTGGTCGCCGGATCGTCCACGACCTCGATGCCTGGGGCGTTGCGCAGGACCTCACGCGCGGCCTCGGCAGTGATGGGACGTTCGAATTCGGCGCTGATGGCGATGCTGTGCGCCCGGAAGACCGGCACGCGCACGCAGGTGACCGAGGCGCGGAAATCGGGGTGGTGCATGATTTTGCGCCCCTCGTTTTCCATCTTCATCTCTTCCTTCGAGTAGCCGGAATCGAGGAAGCTATCGACCTGCGGCAGCACGTTGAAGGCGATCTGGGAGGGATAGACGGAGGGCTTGGAGGCGAGCTTCGCATCATCCCAGGCACGGTTTTCCGAGGCCCATTCGCGGGCCTGGCTGGCGAGCTCCTCGATGGCCTGCGCGCCGGTGCCGGAGACGGCCTGGTAGGTGGAGGCAAAGATGCGCTTCACGCCAAAGGCCTGGTGCAGCGGGTACAGCGCCATGAGAGAGATTGCGGTGGAGCAGTTCGGGTTGGCGATGATGCCCTGGTGCAGCTTCACCTCGGCCGCGTTGATCTCCGGCACCACCAGCGGCACGCTGTCATCCATGCGGAAAGCGGAGGAATTGTCCACCACCACGGCGCCGGCTTCCACCGCCGCGCGGGCGAAGGTGCGCGAGATGTCACCACCGGCGCTGAACAGCGCGATGTCCACGCCTGCGAAGCTGTCCTTGGTCAGCTCCTTGATCACGATGTCCTCGCCCTTGAACTTCAGGGTTTTGCCCGCGCTGCGCTTGGAGGCCAGCAGGGTGAGCTGGCTGACAGGGAAATGGCGCTCTTCCAGGCAACGGATCATCTCCGCGCCCACGGCGCCGGTGGCTCCGACGATGGCAACGTGCTTCAGGGTACTCATGAGTGGGTCTTGTGAATCAAGGGGGTGGGGATGTTACACGGGGTTTGCTTGGGCGCAACTTGTGCGTGGAGATGGCCCCCACCCGATGCCGGAGGCATCCCCAGCCTGTAGCCGGTGGTTGAGCGAAGCGACACCACCGGTATAGGGTCGCCTCAACGCTCAACGCCCAGCACCCCGGCAGGGGTGCCAGCCAGCCCCTCCGCGCCATGCCCTCCACCCACACCTGCTTGTTGTATCACCTCGTGTTTGCCACCAAGAACCGGGAGCCGCTGCTGTCGCAGGACTGGCGGGACCGTCTCCACGAATACCTGGGAGGCATTGTTCGCGGTCTGGGCGGTGTTCCGCAAGGCGTGGGCGGGGTGGCGGATCACGTCCATTTGTTGGTCGGGTTGAAGGCGACGCATTGTCTCTCCGATTTCATGAGGGACCTGAAAAAAGACTCGTCGAAATGGGTTGCGGACACAGCGCATGAGCCTGGATTTCATTGGCAGGAGGGGTATGCCGCGTTCACGGTCAGTGCCTCGGCAAAGCAGGCGGTCCGGGATTACATCGCACGACAGGAGGAACATCATCATCACAAGACCTTTCGCGAGGAACTCATCGAGTTCCTGCAAAAGTCGGGAGTGGAGTATGACGAGCGGTATTTGGACTGACGAGCGTGAGATGATGCCATGAGGCTGGCACCCCTGCCGGGGTGCGGAGCGTGGGGTGGACTCATACCGGTGGTGTCGCTTCGCTCAACCACCGGCT
>CAINXC010000036.1 GCA_903854655.1 uncultured Verrucomicrobiota bacterium
GCTTGGTGCCGTCGGGGAACGTCTCCGTGTAGGAACTTCCGCTGAACGTGAGGCTTGCCGCATTGGGCGTCGTCGTGTAGGGAGTGAAGTACGTTACGCCGCCTGACGATCCGGCGGGGGCATAGACGATCTGGCTGCCGTCTCCCCGTACGACTTCCGTATAGGCGGAAAAGGTGGTGGCGCTTGCATTGAAGCTTGCCGAGCGGTTCGCGCCGTAGACGCCGCTGAAGATGGATCTGGAACTGTAGTAAAACTCGATGTTCAGGTCAAAGCCCTTGGTCTTGAGCTGAATTTCGGGGTCGACCGTCAGATAGCCGGTTGCAGGGTCCGGCATCGGGCGGTGGGGATGGGTGAGGTCCTTGTCCAGCACGCAGCCGTGATTGGTCGCAGAGGGCACCCGGCGATCCGGCAGGGTCGGTGGAGCTGCCATCAGCGGAGCGTCCCCTATCTGCGCAACAGTGAAATGCGAAACGAGTGCCGAAGGAGCCCGGCGTGGCGGCAGGCATTCTGCTGGGGACAGCCGGGGCGCGGCTGGAGCGGCTTCCCGTGCGCTCTGCACCTGCTACGGAGCCCTGCGCGGCGGCAGGCGGTCTCCAGGAGATGCGAAGTCCATCGCCGCGGCGATGGGCGTCTCACTTCGAATCGGCGGCTTTCTTGCTGGAAGGTCTGGCACTTTCTAGAATCCTCTTACTGGGGCTTGGAACACGTGAACCCTGGCACAGCGTCCGCAGGGGAGACCGTGTAGGGCTGGGAATTTACAGTGGGGAGAAATGGCCCAGGCTGGCCGCACACGGCCGGGCTGGCACCCGACCCTGCAGCGCCGCACGAGGATGCTCCAGTGCCGCCCGCCTGTCCTGAGCTTGCCATGCTGGCAAGCGATCCGCCCGATTGTCCGAAAAACTGTGATCCGCTCATATTTCGTGCTCCAATGCCCTTCTCAGCGCCTCAACCGCCATATCCGCAAAGTGACCCTTGCCCTCTGGAAGTCCTCCCAGAATGAAATCCACGTCTCGCGCCGTAATCTGGCCAGCCTGCTCAACTGTCCTGCCCGTCGCGAGCCTTGCCGTCATCGCCGATGCCGCCATGCTGGATGGACAGCCGTGGGTCGAATAGCAGGCCCTTTCAATCCTTCCGCGCTCCACAAGGAGCCAGATTCTGGAGTACGCGCCCTCTCCCGGTTCCCCTGCCGTTCCCACATTCGTGGCACCGTCTAGGGGGCCGCATAGGGCCGTATCCTGGATTACCAACGTCGCACGCTCGCCAAGCAACCAAAACGCCTCGAAATCCAATATACGACGGATTTGGTGGAAATCCCAAGACCTTATTTTTTTTTGCTTAATGCTCTTTCTTTCATTAAGAATTCATTCTTTGTTAAAAATCCCTTGGCACTCCGATTAATCTGTTATACAATCCTGCATCTGGATGGTGTGTCAGGTTCAAATCGAATTGGCAGCACAGGCTTATATGCGTTCCGTAGAACCTGCAGGTTCACTGCGATCTGCAGAGGCTGCTCGGTGAACCCGGCTCGTCCGGGCGGAATGTCGCCTGGATCGGGCTCGAAATGGATGCTGCGAGAAACACCTGGATATTGAATGGGACTTTATGCCTGTTCGGACGATTGGATGGAGAGAGGAGCCCTGCCAAATAGATGAAAGACACCGCTGTCGCCATCGTCTGCCACGACGACCACTACCTTCTTGACGCGTGCATTCGCTCGTATGCGCCGCTCCCTGTCTGCGTGCTTGTTTCGCAGCTCGCCTGGGACGGCTCGGTCGGCAATTGGGAGCGCTGCGCCGAGATTGCGGAGAGTGCCGGAGCGGAGGTTGTCCTCTGCCAGTGCGCAAGCGAAGCGGAGCACAGACGCTATGCGCTTTCGGTGATGAAGGGGCGCGGGGTACGGTGGCTGCTGGTTCCGGACAGCGATGAGATCATCGAGTCGAAGCTTCTCCAGGCGGTTCTTGCCACCACAGGCTCTGGAGTCTTCGACCAGATCCGAGTAAGGATGCACACGTTCTGGAAGTCCTGCTCCTACCGCATCCATCCGCCGGAAGAGCTTGCCCCTATCCTTGCCATCGACCTTCAGTCATGTGGGCATCTCTCCATCCGGGAATACAGCGGCTCTCGCCCCGTTACCTTGGGCTTTGAGCATGGCGCGCTTCTTCACGGCTCCTACGTTGGACCAGACGAGCGGATCCAGCGAAAAATTTCCACATGGGGTCACCGCAGCGAAGTGGCGCAGGACTGGTGGCAGAAGGTCTGGCTTGGCTGGGACGCCGACCGCACGATGCGCAGCCTTCATCCCACCCACCCCCACTGCTACGGCTTCGCTGAGCGGATACCGGTTCCCAAGGAGCTGGCGGGAGTTCCTGTGTACCGGGAGGATCTGTCTGAGCCGCCCATGCCGGCAAAGTGGCCAAAGATCAGCGTGGTCATCCCGCTCTACGGTGGTCCTGAAGATCTTCACGCCTGCCTTACCTCGATAGAGAGATGCGGCGTGAGCCGGATGCCCGCAAGGCCCGGCATGAGCAGGGCCAAGGCGGCGAAGGGTCCGCAGCGGACCACGCAGGCCGAGAATCTGCCGCCGCTGTTCCATGAGGTCATCGTCGTGGACGACTGCTCGCCCGACCAGGCCGCCGAAATCGCGAAGCGCTGCCCAATTGTCCGCTTCATTCAGAACGAGCGAAACATCGGCTTTGGCGGCACCTGCAATGTCGGATACGAGGCCAGCACGGGAGAGCTCATCCTCTTCCTGAACAGCGACGCCCAAGTTTCCCGGGCTGCCATCATTCGGCTGGTGGAGAGCATCATGAGGTCGGGCACCATCGCTGCGGTCGGGCCGATGTCGAACAATGCCGGATATCACCAGATGGCCGCTCCGACCTGCACCGATATCCGAAACCTGGACGCCTTTGCCACCGACTTTGCGTTCCGAGAGGTGGAGGACCTTGAGGTCTCCATGGTCGTCGGCTTCTGCCTTCTCGTGAGACGGTCGGTGCTGGCAGAGATTGGCGCTTTCGACACGAGATTCGGCAGGGGGCTCTACGAGGACACGGACCTCATTCATCGGATGATTCGCGAGTCCTACCGGACCTGCGTCTCCTCGAGATCCTTTGTGCACCACGAAGGCTCAAAGAGCCTTGCCCGCGTCGGCATCCACACCAGCCTGATGCTTGCCGGCCAGAGGAACATCTTTGACGACAAGTGGCGGCTGGACCTAGAAACGGGATTTGCGCCCGCCCTTGCCGGTCAGTCGGCGAGCGCCATCTCCTTCAATTTCGACCGGAAGCCGGAAGTGCTTCTGCCCCGGCTCCGCAAGCTTGCGCGGGAGGCCGGCATCTCCCTGTGCATGATCGTCAAGAATGAGGAGCGTGTTCTCGGGGACTGCCTGAGGAGCCTGCACGACGTCTTCCCTGAAGTCGTCATTGCCGATACCGGCTCGACCGACCGCACCGTTGAGATTGCCGAGTCGTTTGGGGCAACCGTCATCAGAGTCCCCTGGGAGGACAGCTTCTCCGCGGCGCGAAACCGCTCCATCGAGGCGGCGCA